>CADCKW010000001.1 GCA_902802115.1 uncultured Pseudomonadota bacterium
TTGCGTAAGAATACTTTTTCTGTTATTGTTATAGAATTGTCGCCAATTATGTACTCCATTTGATCTGTGTTTGTGTTTATATAATTTTCCTTGATAAACGGCTGTAATTTTTGCGCATCTATAGTCAGTGTATAAATCAGTTGTTCTTGCGAATACACAATTTTTTCAACCAGTGATTGAATTAAATTGCGTTTTTCTGCGAAATTCATATTTGTTATATCAATTCGTTTTAATATGGTGGCCAGGTTCATGGGCAGATTCGACATATTGCTGTTCAGAAAATCTGTTATCGTTTTTATGACAATTTCATCCACACGGCCAGCGGTCAGATAGAACCCCTTGGTTGCGTAATAATACGCAGTCTTTTTGCCTTTGCCACTGGTGCGTTGGTTGATAAACTTTGTGCCATTGTGATTAAATAATTTACCAGTCAATATATTTGGTGCACGCGTACTCTGCGATTTGTTGTTGGAGTTATTAGCCAGTGTAACCTGGACACGATTGAACAAATCGTTTGATATAATCGGTTCGTGTTCGCCCTTGGCAAAGGTGCCTTCTTTTTTATTTTCAATTTGACCGATGTAAACTTTATCCCGCAGAATGCGATGCATACTCATTTTAGCAATAGGATTGCCACCACGTATTTTTCGTTTATTGGTTTCCCAGCGTTTACCATATATACCATTTTGCCGTGCGTATTCAGTTAAATCGTTTACAGATTGCAGTTCTAAGTATTTCTCAAACAGATGACGAACTTGTTCTGCTTCGGTTGGATTTACTACCAACTTTTTGTTAATCAGGTCATAACCCAAACGTGGCGCACCACCCATCCATAACCCCTTAGCCTTTGAGGCACGGATTTTATCACGCACACGTTCACTTGATACTTCACGTTCGAATTGTGCGAATGATAACAGCATATTAAGTGTTAGTTTACCCATTGATGTACTGGTATCAAATGATTGCGTGATAGATACAAAGTTCGCACCGTATTTTTCAAAGTATTTCATCATGTTATGGAAATCTAAGATTGAACGTGATAATCGGTCGACCTTATACACTACTACAGTATTTATTAAGCCATGCGCCATATCGTCCAACATTTGCTTTAATGCTGGTCGTTCCATAGTCCCACCAGAAATCGCCGCATCGCTGTAAGTCTTGTAATATTGCCAACCATTAAACGATTGGGAAGCAATATATGCTTTACACGACTCTTCTTGATTCTGCAGTGAATTAAATTCTTGTTCCAATCCATGTTCCGTAGATTTACGTGTATAAATAGCGCATTTAATGGTCATGTTTGTACCTTTTGTTTATACCAAAGAAGAAGTTGCCAGACATTTTCATGCCTGCGATTTTAGTTGCGACTGCCGACAATGTGGAATATTTATCGCCATTATAAGAAAAACTGCCATCATCGTTGACTAGGATATTGTGTTTTATACCTTTGAAATATCTTGTTAAAACTGTGCCAGGAACGAAGTTATACTTATTTGGACATGCATGGTCTAAACATTGTTCTGGATTATCCTTGTATTTTCGAATTTTTACCAAATATTTATGTTCAATTCGAAGATTTAACCTGTCGCATTGAATATAATACCAAAGTGACCGTATTTGCCGCTTGAATGGATATTGTGAATATTTAGCCCACAATCGTGCCCGTTCATCAAAAGGCAATGCTTTTAGCTCATCCATCGTCTTTGGTAGGTTATCCTTATATGACATATCGGCTCCTTTATAACGTCACGCAATTACCGCTCTAAAGCAGCCAGAAGTCAAGTTAATAAAGATAATAAAATAACTGGACTTTCGGGAGAATATAATCATCAATACGACAACCTTAAAAAGGATTGTCATGAAATATAAACACTATCGGGAAATTGAACCCAGTAATAAGACCGACTTTATAATGCTCTACTTTGCTGCATGCCGTTCTTTACGAGAATTAGAAGCTGCAATCCGCAGAACAAATAACGGCAATTTAACTTGTCGCCAAGCATGGCTTATTAAACGTATTAATTATAAATTGTTACAAATGGCGGCTTTATGGAAAAACATACAATAAACAATATGTTTACTATTGTACTTAAAACGGGAGAAATAATAAAAGACTGGATTTATAGAGTTTTTTGCCTTATAATAAACCTATGACATTACAAAATATAGATTTTAACAGAAAGAACCTTACAATTATGGGTGTGAAATTTCCTGATGCTATTTCATTAGATTTAGCGGCTTCTGCTATTGCTTCTAATATGTATGAGGGATTTAAGCCGACGCCTCATACGATTGCTCTTATTCGTGATTATAATAGTGGCGCAATTTCTTTGTCAGAATTAGTTAAGATTATAAAGAAATAATATGTCAGATAAGTATAAATATATTGATAAAGATTCCTTGTATGTATATCCAGAAACGGATGTGTTGAGAAATAAAGCAAATATAACCAGTTATGATGAATTGGTTTTGTTTGAGAGCATAGCTGTTCAAAAACGCCTGATAGAATTACAGAAGAAACCGTTTGATGTAAAAAATTCATCAGATCTATTAAAGATTCATGAACATTTGTTCCAAGACGTGTACGATTGGGCAGGCGAACCGCGTAAAGTAGAAATCAGCAAATCTGGTCGCCAATTCTTGTTTACAAATTCTTTTGATACAGCATTTAATTTTATAGATTCTTTGTTGGATGAATATGCGTCCATACCAAAAGACGATAAAAATGCGATTGCTCATAAATTGGCAGAAATATTAGATAATGTTAATTATGGTCATTTCTTTCGTGAAGGCAACGGTCGTACACAACGAGAATTCATTCGGGAATTAGCCATACAAAAAGGTTATTCTTTGGATTTAAACCCAATGGACGATGCACGCGTGTATGAAAGATACATGCACGGCACTACCTTTGGTGACATAGAAGAGCTGAATACATTAATCATAAAAATTATGCATTAATATATTTTAATAACTTGATTATTCCTTTATTTTAGGGTATGTTCTTGATGAATCCAATGAGAATTGGGTTCGGGGCTGTCCTAGCCCGTTTATCCGGTGCGAAAGCATCGTTATTGCTGATGTTTCGGTGCTTTTTGCACCGTAATGTCCCTGACGTTATGGTCGGGGAGTCGTGTGCCATACAATAGGGGCAACCCGAAAGCCACGGAATCAATGATAAACTGATTAGGAACTCCCCGGCCGCCAATTCTTAATTGGCGGTCAGCATTTTACGCGGGGACAAAGATGAATATAATCAGTGGAATTAAAAAAGCGTTTTCTAGCATAAGTAGACAAGGGTTCTTTGTCTCGGAAGCAGATTTTCAACATTCATTAGCAATTGAATTGCACAAGATATTCAACGATACGGCTCAAATAATTTTGGAATTTCCAATTAAAAAGCCAGGAGAACAACGCATTATTCACATAGATATAATGGTCATCAAAAACGGAGATTTTTACCCCATAGAATTGAAATATAAAACCAGACCAATAAAATCAGAAAAACTTTACGAAAACACAAAAATACCTGTATCGGAATTGTTGGCGGATCATAAGGGAAATGATGATAATTGTTACCATGTATGGGCAGATATAAACCGTATTGAATGGTTAATTGATAAAGGATACGCAAAATCAGGCGTATGCATTTTTATTTCGAACAACAAATCGTTTTGGTGCGCAAAAAGCAATCCAAATTCTATGGCGTATGCATTCAGGACAACTGAAGGCGAAAAAGCATCTGGATGGCATAAGTGGAATGTAAAAAACGACACCAATTCCAAACATCTTAAAGATAAACCAGATTTGTTCATGCAAAATGCCTATAATTTTCAATGGCAAGATTTTTGCGATACCGGCGATAAATACGGACAGTTCAAATCATTGTTTATAGAAATTCCACCCAAAAACAAAAAGGATTAAATATGAAGAAATTAATTTTATTAGGTTTGTTATTGTGTTCTTGTGTTGGCTTGACAACCCAACCAGTTCCACCAAAAACCATACGCAATCCAGATTGCTTTCCAAGTCATGAATTAAAAGTATTTCAAGTGAATGACAAGTATTCTTTGATACAATTATATTATTGTCATCCGGCAAATGGCGACACAGATGTGGCACGTTCATGCAAAGCCAGACGGCAACAGATGTTTGGTGGCGAAGTTTTTGCAACCGATATGCGACAGGTTATAGGCGAAAAAGACTGGAAAACAGAATCAAAAAAATTGTATGATGGATATACGGTTACATTTGGGGCATATTGTATGGTATTAGATGGAACTTATACTTATTACAATACGATAGGCACAAAGAAAACTGTTCGGAAGTTAAAGATGATAGAATCCCAGATTCCAAATCCAGAATATAAAAAATGGCAAGAAAAACAAGCGGCAGAGAACCATGAAACCACAAATAACAATAAGCAAACCGACGAATAAATTTACTGATAAAGATGTAGATTTATTATTGAATAATCTGCGTGATACATATCGTAAAGCAAGTGATAACGCAAAGAAAATTGTAAAATTATCATTTCGCAATATATTGTATGTGATTTCTGAATCAAGACCGGCAGATTTTATATCGGTATCGGCGCAAAATATTTGGTGCGAATCTGGTATAAACGGGGATTTGCATAATTTGTTGGTCGGCAAAAAACGCACAATTCAAAAAGATTTCCCGAAATTGAAAGATTTAATATTGGAACATTGTGTGCCGTTATCTGAATTATTTCATGCTTTTATGGATGATGATAAAAGTGTTAAATATGTTTTGAATAATTTGAAAACCGCATGGATTACCAAAGAAGAAAATGCAAAATTAAACAAAAAATATAAATCATCGCGATTTGATTGGAAAAAGTGCTATACAGAATGTGGCATAGATTTAGAAAAATAATATGACAAACACACAAAAATCTTTAACAGAATATATATTAGACGAAAACCATTTTAAAGATTTCGAATATGAATTTGATTACTGTATTATTCACCAAGAAAATGATACCGATTATTTTAATGGGACATTGGCCAGTGCATTAGCAGAATATAACATGTTCAAAGATAATGAAAGTTTGGCATATTTCATAGCGACGTTGTTGCAATCAAAAATACTGATACCTATTTATATTTGTCCGCCTGGTAAAAATGATACGAGTATTATGAAATTGCCAGATTGTAAAAATGACAGTTTTTTATACATGAAAAATGTAAATATTGTTCCACAAATAAAACTAGCAGATAAAACCAGGATTTTTAGTGGTTTTCTATCAATACGCGAAACACGCAGCGCGACCACAAATCATATGTTTTTATATATAGATTTTGAAACAGTATATAAGTGGATAAAAAAGCACAACAAAGAAATAGATATGATTGTATTTGATGCTTTTTCTAAACATGATTATTCATATTTTATATCATGTGATGATTTTATTAAACAAATAGACCAATTTAAACGGTTTATAAAATCTTATACTGGCAAGAATTTGATTAGTGATTTGCATAACGCATGTATACATAAACATATGCCAAAATAAATACCGAGATTTTACCCAGTATTTATTTTATTGATATGCCAATAATTCTTGACCATATGAAATAGCCTGTGTCAAAGAATCAACTTGATCTTTATATTTTGAATTTGGAAAGCTTAATAATTCTTTTTTAAAATCAGGCCACCATAGTTCTTTTCCTTCCACACCATCTGGCGGAAACAACAATTGTCCGTTTTCAATATATGGTGTTATACCATAAAGTCGGTCAATTTTATCCCCTTTAGGCTTTATTGCCTCGATATTTAATACGCGGCCATATATATCTTTTAAATTTCTTAACAAATTTATAAGCGGAGTTCCGCTCGCAGCATCTTCTATTAGTAATACTGGTTTGATTCTGAAAAATCCAGACTCTTGAACTACAGAATTGTATGCTTGCAAAACAGATTCTAAAAGTTTGGTCATATCCAGTCGGGCACGCGCAACTTGTAACAAATAAAATGTCCTGTTTCTCATTACTGCTACGACAGAACAAGCAGAATATGCATTGTTTTCTCCTGTTTTATTAGCTGTATCCCAACTTAATAATATTTTATAAACTTCATCAGGATTCAAACGTTGGTTTGGATAATATTGCATCCATTCTTCTTTTACGATACCACCCCCAACAGGACATGGTTCTTGTTGATATTGGGCATTCCATACATATTCCCCTAATTCTGTTTTTAATTCATTACACTTTTCAAAACTGATATATTGCTTGTTTAATACATCGCCTTTATGCCTTATAAAAGTTTTATTCTCAACTTCCCATTGTTCTTCTTCGGTTGCAATCATAGGCATAACTATATGCTCCCATTTATCAGACTCTTTATCTAACAGATAACCTGTTAAATCGTTTTCATGAACACGTTGCATTATCAAAATAATCACCCCGTCTTCTTGATTATCTAAACGGCTTAACAGTGTACCTGTATACCATTCTTGTACTTTATTTAGGGCATTCTCATTTGCCATATCTGTTGTTTTTATCGGGTCGTCGATGATTATTATATTGCCACCGCGCCCCGTTAAAGATCCTTCAACGGATGCGGCAAAGCGTCCACCGCGTGAAATTGTTTTAAAATCATAGGCTGACGATTGGTCATTTGAAATCTCACTTTTCGGAAATAATTGTTTATACCACTCAGATTGCATAATACGTTTGCAATCGCGTGCAAAAGTTTCCGCTAATTCTGCAGAATACGATGCACTAACAATTTTTTCTGTTGGATTATGTCCCAACACCCATGTAGTAAACGCAACATTTACTATTTGCGATTTCAAACTGCGCGGTGGAACATTTATAATAAGACGTTTTATTTCGCCTTTGCGGGCTTTTTCCAACCGATCACACAATACTTCAAGGTGCCAATTTGGAATCAGTATTTGTCCACCGCTTGTTTCAAAATAAGCCCGTTGCACAAAACTGTAAAAATCTTCTTTTATTAAAGCATTAGCCAGATTTTGCGTCATTCTTCCACCTCTTTATTCTCTTCTAAAACACGTTTTCGGAAATTTTCAATAATGTTCTGGTTTATTTTAGATTGTTCTTTTTCATCGTGTTTTTTGCGTTCATTATATCTTTCGGCATCCTGCATCATTGTATATGCAATATTTGTAAATTTTTTATCGCCAGCAATACCCTTGTTTATCGTCGTTTTGACAAACACCTCCTTCTTGCTAAGTGTTTTACGTCGACCATTTTCCATAATTGAAACCTTTTGCGATAACTCTCTGTTTGCAAGAGCCAAATAATTTTTATCGCCCTTGGGACGTCCTTTGGGATTACCAGATTGTCCCTTTTTGAATTGTGTTTCTTTTGGTGGGTTAGCATATCCTGTCATCTGTGCCTCCTATTTTTATGGCTTTTTCACCGGTTAGTTCTTCATAACGTTTAATTGTCACATCACAATATTTTGGTTCTATTTCGATGCCATAACATGTGCGACCTGTTTGTTCGCATGCGATTAAGGTTGAACCAGACCCCAAGAAGCAATCCAACACAATATCGCCACGTTTTGTGACATCCAGAATTGCATCTTTTAACATTGCGACAGGTTTAACCGTTGGATGTAATTTTAAATTTTCTTTACCATCTGCGGAACCATTGGCACCTGGGTATTCCCAAACATTTGTGCGATATCGCCCATGCGCCCCCAGATTTATATTATTCGTATGTGGGCCTTTGCCGTTTTTGTATATAAAGCACAATTCATGCTGTGAACGATACAGGCTGCCCATACCACCATTATTTTTGACCCAAACGCAGATGTTTTTTAATTCTTCATAAACGGTTGATGCGGCCAGGCCAATTTCTATTCCATGTCGCCAATCCATAAACAAGTAATGCAAAGAACCATCGATGGAATATTCTTTTGCATGTTTCATAAATGTATTTAAAAACGTGATGAATTCATCAGATGACATCTCGCCAGATGCCATCGCAAATTCATCATGCTTAATTTTACCGCTTGAACCAATATCTTTTACACGGACATTATATGGCGGATCTGTTAAAATCATTTTGGCACGATTGTTTTCCATTAAATTTGCATATGTTTCTGCTTTTAATGCATCACCACAAATTAAGAAATGTCGACCCAATTGCCATATGTCGCCAAATTTGCATTGGTAATCATTGGTTGATAATTCTGGGATATATTCTTCTTTCAGATTTGTAGGACCAGACTTATTTATAATAAAATTATCTATTTCTTCGGTTTCAAACCCTGTAATTTCTAGATCCAGATTTAAAATTTCCAGCTCTTTAAATTCCATTTGCAACAAAGATATATCCCATTTACCTAATTCGGTCAGTTTGTTATCGGCAATGCGATACAGACGTTTCTGCTCATCATTTAAATGAGACAGTGTTATTGTGGGGATGTTTTCCATATTTAACTGTTTTGCAGCCAAATATCGTCCATGTCCAGCTATGATTTCCCCATTTTCGTCTAACAACACAGGGTTCACAAATCCAAATTCTTTAATAGAATCCGCAATCTGTTTAATCTGATGTTTACTGTGAAGTTTTGGGTTGTTTTTATATGGTTTAATTTGATTAATGTTTTTATCAACAATTGTTAAATTAGACATTTGGGTCCCCTTGGTTACGAATAAGGACCATCCTTATTCATAATAATATACATTGTTGCGAACACCCACTCCGAAAAAATTTTTTATAATGTGAATTTTTTTGTTTTATAGAGATTAACATTAATAAAATCGATTTTTTATTGAAAAAACATCGTTTTTATACTAGATTACACGAAAGTATGTATGTAAAGGATAATACATGAGTAAGAGTATAAAAAATCAGATAAACATCAACAAAGTTGGTAAGAAAACAGTCATAGCTAATGGTGACGGTGCGATTGCTGTTGGTAAAAAAGAAAAAAACGTAAATAAAAAATCTTTTTGGGCTTCGTTAATAGACACAATATTAGGAGTATTGACAGTTTTTTCTAAATAAAGGGTATGTAATTTGGCGCTGGATAAAATCGAAAATCATGCTAAAAATTTATTTTCTGCTAAACAAATTGATGGCAGTGCTGTAGCCGTGGGCAATTCTTCTGTTGCTGTCAACGGAGACATGAATCTTTATTATATCAATATTCCCTCGAAAGCCACCCCATCAACACTACCAGATCAATCTTCAACCGATTTTACACTTAATCGAATTATTCATAAGGACATAGATTCTGTAAAAGAACTCTTGAATGCTGGTAAATCGGGAGAAGCTTTCGCAGAAATATTAAAAATTGAAAAACGATATGAAGGAGAATTGAGAGACCCTGATGCAAAAAGACGTTTGTTACTCAATAAAGGGACCGCGTTAATTATGCTAGATCGTCCATTAGAGGGTGCAAATTCTTATTTGGAGGGCTATTACTGTTCACCGGACAATGAACTTTCTAACGCATTGCGTATAAAAGCATATTTTATCAAAAAAGATATTGCAGGACTAAAAAAAGCAATTTCTGAAGTTCCCGAAATTCATCGTACAAGTAGGATAATTGCTGGACGTATACTTGAAGCAATTCAACTTGACGTAAAAAACTTTCCCACAATGCCAACAGAAATAAACGAAGTATGTTTTGACGAGGTTGCAAATTGTCTGATAGCAAGCAAATTTTATTCTGTACGTGGGGATGAGACTAATGCTGCGAAATTTTTTAATCAAGCGAAAGATATAAATCCTGAAGATTGGCAGATTTTGGCTTGGGAAGGGACGCGATATATGGGAACAGAACCACAAAAACAGTCCATAGACACGATTAGATTAGCCAAAGATTCATTAGAAAAAGCTTGGAATTTAATTAAAAATCAGACTAATGTACCATTTGCCGAATTGTCATATATTCCCATAAACTTAGCGAGCGTGTACAGATTGCTGAACATGCAAAAAGAGGAACGTGACCTTATAGAAAATCTATATTTACGTTTCCCTGATGATCCAGATGTATTGTTAAAAAAAATCCTTAACGCCGATGATTGTGCAGAAGCTGCCCAGTTAGCAGACCAACTGGATATCAGCAAAGGTTTTTATTATGCTGGATTAGCAGCGGTATCATATATAAATAACAAGCAATATGAAAAAGCATTAGATGTGTTG
Organism: uncultured Pseudomonadota bacterium; assembly: GCA_902802115.1. Classification (GTDB taxonomy): domain Bacteria; phylum Pseudomonadota; class Alphaproteobacteria; order Rs-D84; family Rs-D84; genus Enterousia. Next base: position 10,158 of record CADCKW010000001.1, read on the forward strand.
CAAAAAGTTCCACATGACGAGAATTACGACCAATTAGAAATCGATTTAAGAACCTGTATATGTTACAAAGAGTTAAATAATATTACAGCGATTGACAGTATAATTAAAAAACAAAAATCAGTTGCTGCAAAGAAATTGCTTATGCATATAAAAACTGGTAACGTGCAAGATTTAATTCAAGCACGCCGATTCCTGAAATCCACAGATTGTGTATATATCAAAACAGAAATCGCGACAAGATTATATAATGCGAGATTATATACAGAGGCATCACCTTTGTACAAAGAAATAATCAAGACTGTTGGTTTGCATGATGTCATTTTATCACATTATTTAGATTGTTTGAATAGAACAGCTGATGTTTCTGGCATGTACAAAGTATTATCGTCTATTCCCAATGAATACATTAATAACACTATATTGCAATATTGGGCTGTTTATCATGAGGCTATGGGAGACAATGAAAAAGCCACATTATTTTTCAAGAAGGTATTTGACCAACAACCGGAAAATTCGAGAGCCGCATTAAATCTGGCCATTATGTATCATCGGGACGACAATGAAGAAGCTTTATCAAAACTATTGAATAATTTACCATCAAATTTAAATAAAATGTTTGGTGATATCAAAGCTAAATGGCAGTTGCTTCACCTTATGTACGAACACAAGTTTGCAATGGAAACTCTTCCACAAAAAGCGTATGAATTAATAACTGAAAATCTTTATGATGAAGAATCTTGGAAAAACTATTTTACGTGGTTTATGACATGTTTAGCTGATTTCAAAATCGTAAACAATAAAACAGGTTTTATTTTGCACGACGAAGCAACCAATACCAACGAAATTTATATTATTGAAGATGACCCAAATATAAAAACCAATAAATTCTTTAATGTATTGCGAAGTTCTGATGTGTTCACAAAAAAATTAATGATGGCGGAAGAAAATTCCAATATCCAACTCGGGCAAAATGGGATTGAATGCAAAGTTATTAATATTAACAATAAATACGTAACTGTAGGATGTATCATTCGAGACCAGATTTTTATGCGTTTTCCAGATAGTGGCATAATTAGAATTGATGGAATTACGCCAGAAAAAGCCATAGAAAAATTAAAACGACTGTTTAATTCTCAAAATCAGACACAGGATTTAATTAAAAATTATTATAAAGAAAAATATTTGCCAATATCCACATTAGCAAATATGTTGGGAAAAGATGTAATAAGTCTAATGGAATTCCTTGCTACGGAAAAACTGATTGTATCGGAAGGGAGTGTAGTAGAGCAAAAGGATACCCAAAAACTGGTTAATAAACAAGCCGGATACATTATAGATGCGATTACTATTTTTAATGCATTTTGGTTCCATGTGGAGACCATGTTGGCAAATGTTATTAAAGATAATCTTTACGTATCACAAAAAACCATAGATATTTTCAAATCGCTGAAAGAAGAGGAAATGCGATTCTTAAAAATGCGCGGTGGACGGCTTTTCAAAACTAATTCTGAAGACCAAAAATTGACATTTGCATCGCATGAAGACTTGAAAGACTATCAAAAAAATAAAATTAAAATGTTGGATGATATTCTTACATGGTTAGGTGAGAACGCAAAGATTATAATTCCATCTGGTGCATCAAAATTGTCTGACAACAAAGAACAGTTGCTTTCATTTTTTCAAGAAAAAGATTTAGAAACAGCTTCTGTCATACGGTTAGCTAAGGATAAAGAATTAAACTTGTTGTCTGACGATTATATGCTGCGGGCAATGGCGAAAAAACAATTTGAAATAGATGGACTATGGCTTCAAGGATTATTCATGTACAGTCCTTTTGCCAATAGTAATGAATATGTGGAATACATTGTAAATTCTATAAAAAATAACCATAGCTTTATAAGTTTTAACTCTGCCAATCTATTTAAAATTTTTATCAAAGGGGGACCGGACATAAAAACTTTAGTAAACCAAATGAGAGCATGTTCATCAGAAAGCGCTATAATAGTCGCAACGGATTTTTATATTAAATTGATAGCATCTGAAAAAAACACACCACAAATTGCGCTTATGTTAATAGATGCTGTCTTGGATAGTGGCAAACATGTAGAGTATAATATAAGACTAATGGGTATGGAAGAAATTGCAAAACACGATGCAATTTTTGACCGCGCACTACATGATTGGTGTGTAGGACATTTTTTACCGTATCCACAAGATTAATAAAATATAGTGCAAATTTATTGTGTTTTCCCTGTTATTTTATGCAATTTTTGATTTGTGGCCTTACATTTTTCATAAAAATCGCGGGATTTATATCAAAAAATTCCCTGCAAATCCCTGTAAATTGGATATCCAATACCGTCATTTATTAGAACTCCGCCATAAATACAAACGCGCCCGATGGGCGTGTTTTTATTTATCATGCATGGTTGGATTCGAACACACGATAAGGGGGTTCGACCCGCAGCAAAAAGGCGGAATAACGCCGGTTCGCCATCAGCGAATTTTGCAAGGGAGTGAAGCGAAGCGAAACAATCCCTCACCATCCGCCAGTAATATTGAACATCCCGTGGTAATCCCATGGGATGTTCTTTTTCGCCCCATTTCCGGCGGTTTTTGTGGGCAATATTACTAGTGTATATCGCCAGTTATGCCTAATCCTCCCAATTTTCCACACCTTATATACCTTGCCCAAAATCCCGATGCCAGTTGCACATAAAAAGCGGTGGAAAAGAATGTCTTTTTGTGGTATAATTATTTGAACAAAAATAATGGAGAGAATTATGTGCAGGGTACTTTTGTCTATCAACCCAGAATATGTGGAAAAGATTTTCTCTGGTGAAAAAGAATTTGAATTCCGTAAAAATCGTTGTAAATCCGATGTGAATAAGATGGTTATTTATTGCACTTCGCCTGTCATGAAAGTTATTGGCGAAGCTGATGTTATTGAAATTATAGAAGATACACCCGCGGTGGTTTGGAAAAAGACACGGAAAAAAGCCGGTGTTTCTAAAGTTTTTTATGATTCTTACTATTCTGGTCGCTCAAAATCCGTAGCCTATAAATTGGCAAATATAAAAAAATATAAACGGCCGAGAACGTTAAGTTCGTTTGGACTTTCTGCAGCCCCACAATCTTTTGTATATTTGTCTAGATAGAAATCATTTTACACCTTGATTTTTGTATACTTTTGACTAAATATTACGTGTAATAGGATTTTATTTACATGCCAAAAGTATTACTTGATACAAATGTTATTATATATAGAGAAACGGATCGCATCTTGAATCCGAACACTCCGGATTTGTTCAATTGGTTAGACAAATTGCATTATGATAAATATATTCATCCTATATCGGAACAAGAAATCGCACAATATGGAAATATAGAAAAAAGGGAAGTAATTTTATCAAAAATAGGTTCGTATAATAAACTAACTGCTCTGGCGCCGATAGCGGAACGAGTATCCAACTTACTAAAATCAGACAAAGATATTAACTCTCAAAATGACACTAAAATTTTAAATGAATTATATTGTGGCAGAGTCGATATTTTTATAACAGAAGATCGTGGATTATACTATAAAGCACAACATCTGGGTATAGCAGACAAAGTCTTTTCAATAGAAAGCTTTTCAGAAAAGATGTTATCTGAACACCCAGATTTAATAGATTACACCGTATTGGCCGTAAGAAAAAAGAAAATTGGGGAAATAGATATCAAAGACGATTTTTTTGATAGTTTGCGAGAAAATTATAAAGGTTTTGATACTTGGTTAAACAGAAAATCCCAAGAAGATGCATATGTTTGTTATCTGGGTAATGATTTAAAAGCTTTTCTATATTTGAAACAAGAAAATGAAGATGAAAATTATTCGGATATAGAACCGGTATTGCCACCAAAGAAACGGTTAAAGGTCGGAACATTCAAAGTAGCTATGAACGGATTAAAGCTTGGTGAAAGATTTTTAAAGATAGTGTTTGATAATGCTATCAATATGAATGTAGATGAAATCTATGTAACAATATTTGATTCTGACGAAAACGACTTACCTAAACAGGCGTTAGTTAAACAATTACAGGATTTTGGTTTTTATCGTTGGGGGATAAAAAATAATGGCGAAGGTGTTTATGTTCGTGATATGATAAAAACATTTGATGAAACAAACCCTAAACACACGTTCCCATTTTTTAATAGATACGTCCACTCTTATATTTGTCCAATATATCCACAATATCATACATCGTTACTTCCTGATTCGATATTGAATAACGAATCTCCGTACAATTTTCAAGAAAATGAACCATTCAGAAATGCAATTACAAAAGTGTATATTTCAAGATCTATTTTTAAAGATTTACAACGCGGAGACAATATCATTTTTTATCGTACTGGTGGATTGTATCAAGGTGTTATCACGACAATAGGCGTAGTTAACAGGGTATTGCACCCAAGTACATTAGAAGAATTTAAAGATTGTTGTAAACGTAGAACCATTTTTACTGATTATGAATTAGAAAAACATTGGAATTATAATACTAGATATAGACCGTTTGTTGTTGAATTCTTATATACTTATTCTTTTCCTGTCCCGAAGGTCAATTTGAAAGCGTTATGTGATGCAGATATTTTGTCTATTGAAAATATGCCAAGAGGTTTTTACCTTATTTCCCAAGATAAATTTGATAAAATATTACAAATGACAAGAACAGACACGCGTTATTTATCAGAATAATTATATCCGTTTTTCCTGCGCAATCTGAAACAAATCATTAACATTAATTTTTAGTTTTCCGGACAAAATTTCGTTTATCTTGTCTGGATTCATATATGCAATATCCAGATAACGATAAAACTGGCGAGATGAAGTGTGGTTGTTACGTATGATGTCATCCACATTGCCATCTTGTTCATATAATTCACGATACTTCCATGCTGTAGCAAACGCTTTTAGAATCAGATGGTTATTGTCAGTGACACTTAGCACCCCAGTTTTACCATCAATATACCCGTTTCTATACACTGCCCTTTTTTCGATAGTCAATAGTCTGAGAAGAATAAAAAACACCACCTTTGTGGCGGTGTTTTATATAATTAACGACTGTTAACTAAATGCTGAATAATTGGTATTTCCAATTCTTCTTTGGTAATACCTGCGTGATTCGAGATGTAGCATTCAACGTCGCGATTCTGGTGTAAACCATAATCGGCTGTGGCCAATGCCATAAAGTCGCCTATGAACCGGACAGGTTTTTGTGCATGCAAGTAATCGCGTTCAAATTCCTGTTTTGCAACCAGCTTGAACCACTTGCCAAAGTGTTTGTTGAACATAGCTGGAAATTCAGCCAGCATTGAAGGTTTAATAAACAATGAAGCGCAACGTGCCTCAATAGAAATTGGATGCAACAAAGATTGCTCTATATCTGGAAAATCAGTCAAGAACAATGGCTTTACCAATTTGTGACCATGATCTGCTGTTATCAAAACCTCGGTTTTATTCACGATTTGTCCCAAGGCTTTTTCAACCTTTTGTTCCATATCACGCAATAATGTTTTCACATTATCACTGTTTTCACCAAATTCATGCAAAGCAGCATCTGGTTCGGACCAGTATGCGTAAATGTATGCATCTGTTTCGCGATTGCTGGTGTCAACAATTTGCTTCAACCAGTCTTCGAAAGTTTCGGCACCACCAGGGGCAAATGCAGGCATTATTTCAAATGCACGTCTGCCATTAGCATTCATTTGTTCTACAACAGATGTCTTGCCTTGCAGCTTATCAGCAAGTGTTGGCATTTTGGAAGCTTCGCCAGTGTAGTAGTTTTTATTAAAAAACACCTCGACAACCTCGTCTGTTTCCGCGAAGTATTGCGACCAGCCAATAAAACCAGTCTCCCAAGGCATTTTGCCGGTTCGGTATGCAGTTGTGGCCGCCACAGTTGTAGCAGGAATTATCGCACTTTCAACATCTGTCATATGACGAGCAAAGAACCCGTCTTTATCCAGCAGTTTTTTTACAATAGCAACCCCCATGCCGTCCAGAATCATAACCAGTCGGTTTTTGCCGCTATCGTTTTGCATTTTTTTCAATCTTTCTAAGATTGCCATTTTAATATCCTTTTTATTTGTTTTTTATAACAAAAAATTGGCTTTGGACGATTCCCCTTAAGGTGCCAAAGCCAATTAAACCCATAACACCTTAAGGGGTTAATAGGCACAATAAAAAGCACGTACGCTGAAAAGCGCAGTATCAAAAGTATCGTTAAAAATCGTACTTTTATTTTTCATGTCTGTTTCATTATAGGGCATTTTTTCAAAAAGTCAATTTTAGGTATGCCAAATTGTGCAACAGAATTATAGCCCGCCAGGATTCTGGCATATATGCCGGTACAGATAAATCACCCTCGGGGCAAGCCCCGGGGTATTACGTCAATAAATAAAATTTAGAATATTTAATATATTAATGGCAGCATTTTGGGATTTTTTTATTTTTTTGCATTTTATGTTTTAATTTTAAAAAATTTTATCGTATATATACTATGATTTATACACAAAAGGGAGATTATTATGTCTAAAAAAGTGACTTATGATGAATTAAATAGTTTAATTGAAAAACATTCCAGTAAAATTGATACTTTTTATAAACAGGGATTTGTAAATTATACAGGAACAATCAAAGACAAACCACAAACCCCAGACATAGAAGTTATTGCAAAATGGGTATTGGATAACAAACAAAATTTAGAATCCATAAAATGCATTACCCGTAAAAATTCATCTTATAATCAAAATCACACCGGAATCAGTGGCGATGAACCAATAACTAATCGCGAAGAAGAAAGAATTGCAAAAGAAATGTGTAATACATATTATGAGGATTTGGGCGATATGTTCGATTATCAAATTCCTCTTAAATCCACACAAAAAGATTCTGGGGTTGGCAAAATTGACTTGGTTGCTTATAACAAAAATTCTAATTGTGTGTATTTGTTAGAATTAAAAAAACGCGATAGCAACGAAACTTTATTACGTTGTGTTTTAGAAGTTTATACATATTGGAAACAACTAAATCATGATAAATTCTTGGCTGATTTTAACAAACCAAGCACGACTAAAATTATTCCTGCGGTATTAGTGTTCAAAGACAGCGAACAATTTAAACAATACGATAGCAAAACATATCCAAATGTGTGTAAATTGATAAAAGAATTAAACATCAAAGTATTTACAATTACCACAAAAACCAAATATATGATTTCCCAGGAGAATTAAAATGTCGTCTGTATGTCATACACCTGTAAATAAAAATTGGCGTTGTTGCGCGACCTGTGTGTTTTGGAGTGGTCCGCGTGAAATACAACCAAATGGAACATGTATTCTTATTCCACCTTCTTCGGTTCAGGCAACTTGTGGTAAATGCTTGGGCGCCAAAAGAAAAGCTGGGGACAGATGCGGTAATTTTAAACATATTTTACAATAACAGCGAGAAAAATTATGAAAATTTGCGTATATCGGGGAACTAATGAAGTTGGCGGAAATTGTATTGAATTATCCACCAAAAATACCAGAATCTTGTTGGATATGGGAATGCCTTTATCATCCATGGACGAAAAACGTCCCATCACAGATTACAAAGTGCCCTGCCCTGGTATATATGCAGATGAAACCCCAAGTGTAGATGCAATTTTTATTACACATAATCATGGTGATCATTATGGGTTGTTGCCGCTGATAAATCCAAAGATTCCGGTTTATATGTCGAAAATGTTGCGTGATATTTTGGTGACTGCGCAACCGTTGGTGACTGATGATTTTGACGTTTCACAGTTAAACATCCAAGAAATTGGTGCGAATAAATCTGTACAAATTGGTGATTTTACTGTGACTGCGCGTCCCGTTGATCATGCACCAGATTCTTATGGTTTTGAAATTACAGATGGGATCAAGACCGTTGTTTATACTGGTGATATTCGTTTTCATTCTGGGCAAAGTTGGAAGTCCAAGGCATTGGCGAAAACATGTAAAAATCCGGATTATTTGATTATGGAAGGAACCCGCATGTCACGTGCTGAGACACAAGAAGAATACCCAACCGAAGATTCTGTATATCTGGGGATTCAAAAAATAATACGCGGGTCAAAGAAAATTGCCTTTGTTGATGCATCAACACAATCTGTGGATAGATTTTGCTCTATTATCAAGGCATGCATCGCATCAGGACGCAACTTGGTTATATCGCCATATGCCGCACATTTGTTGGACATATACCATAATTTGCACAAAACCGTTCCTGATTACAAGGCAGATTGTATCTGGGTGTATCATGGGGTTGCAAAACCACAATATCCAAAATTTAAACAGGCTGGTTTAATGGATAAATATATCGACAAAAAAATAGATGTAGATACCATTTTAAAAAATCCTGAAAAATATGTGATATTTCATTGCCCAAAATTATATCGTTCATTGGTTGATACACATAAACTGGATTATGATTTTATTTATTCTATGTGGTATGGATATTTAGATCGCAAGCATACTTGGGACAAATACGCAGAACATTTGATTAAGATTCACACATCTGGACATGCAGATATTGAATCATTAAAAAAATTTGTACAAGTTATGAATCCAACAAAAATAATTCCAATTCACACAGAATGTAAAAACGATTTTGAAAATGTGTTTGGCATATCAACGTTGGTTTTAAACGACAACGAAAAGGTGGAGTTATAAAATGATTAAGGCTTTGAGTGATAAATTCTTTCATCGTTTCCTGGACGGCGATTTAAGCGAAATAATAGACTTTTTACATGGCAGACCACAATTTAAATTAAATTTATGTGGTGACCACGTGACCATTTATTACAAGGGTATGCCAACCATAGAAATTCATGAAAAAGATGAACCTGGGGTATTTTGGCTTACACAATTTGCCTATATGACATCTGCAGAAAAATTTGATACAAATTTTGAAAAAATAATTTCATCACCAAAATTCTTTGAAAAGAAACTGTATAAATTGAATTTATCAAATATAGGTTTTTGGTTTCAATTATTAACCGATATTGCCAGCGGCATAGATAAAAACATAATAGATGTTCCTGCATTTATGTTTGATGATTACCAAGAACATCTGGATATATTGCATAATATTGTTATGGAAAATAACGCTGCATTTAATTCCACAGATTATTTTATTATTGATATCGAATATAATAAAACAAATGACAAATCAAACAAACCAACGATTGTCGCATTGCATTGGGAACATAACATAAAAAACAATAAACATTTATATCCAGAAATTGCGTTTATTGAAATTAAAGTTGGTGCCGATTCTATGGAACCAATTAAAAAAATATCATTAAATGATAAAGTTTTTGACGATATCGATAAAGCCATTTATCAAATGTGCAAACTATATTTAATTTCTGTACCGGGTATAAAAAATGTCGCTGCGATAAAGCCTATTAAGGTAAAGCGCGATAAAATTCAAATGATTATTGCACCAGTCAATTGCAATCTAAATTATCCTGTATATTTAAAAAAAATTACAAAATTATCCAAAACTGGTTGCATAGATTTTCGAATTGCAACGGCATCGTGCATAGGATATGGGTTGTACGACAAAAATATGATGACCCCAGATAAATTTAACACAATATTCGACCAACCAACACAAAGGGAGTAGCAAATGAAAACAATAAAAGAAACACTAAATCAAACCTTGCGAGAATTGGTTGAATCTGAAAATTTAAAAGCGGTTAAATCGTATTTAAAAGCTACTCCTAAAGGAATCGTTTTTCAAAAAGACAGAGATGGTCGTGATGCCCTGTATTACGCGATATTTACAAGAAATATCGACATTATTAAAACATTGATAAAATACGGATTTAATCCCACAAAGATAGATGAAAAATATGGTACATCTGCATTACATTTGGCATCAGCCGAAGGGATATTCGACTTGGTTGAATACCTGGTTAAAACTGTAAAAATAGATGTTAATATATTAGACAATAAAAACCAAAACCCATTGCATTATGCATTAATGTTGTTAAATCAAAATGACACCAATGAAAAAATGATTAGCAGACCAGAACATTTAAAAACAGCAAGTTTTCTGGTTGGTAATGGTGCAAAATTCCAAGACGGCATGTTGGGTATGCAAATGGAATTAGAGTATTTTGAACAGGCTTTATCACATTTAATTCATAATGGTGTGAAAAAACTGGATAACGAACATTTGGCAATATATAAAAATTATATCAATTTTTTGAACGATGCCCATGATAGTTATCTGCGATTGTTTAAAGATATTAGTACGAATTTACCAAACAGAACCATTTATTTAACACGTGCATTTAAAACAAAACTGCACAAGATACCGTTGGCTTTTGGCTGGCAAATTAGTTCTTGGAATTTTCCAGATTCAAAGGGAAGTTGTTTTGTACCAATGTCCGAAAAAGAAATGAAACCGATGGTTTATGATTTGGCCACCATTGCACCATTATTGATTAATCCTGGGGATACCGAAGCAGAAACAATAGTGTTATTTAATAATTTTGCGGCATCACTGCAAGAAAAGTTTAAACCGACAGATGCAAAACAAATAAACATTTTTACAGAACCAAATTGTGCCTTTACAACAGGTATGGATAAATATTTCAATAACACAATAACTGTCAATAGTCTAAAAGATGCAAGTAATACGATTGTTGATTTAAGTAGCGAAGTCGATAGACGTAAAAAATTATCAAAAGATAAATTAAAGGACGAGTTGCCTATTATATGCTGGATTGACGATTTATCAAAATTATCAAAAGAAACAGTAATTGGTGAATTACAAAATATTGCGTTTGCCGGCAAAGATGTTGATGTGTATTTAATTGCTGTGGTGCGTGGTAAATTATCAAATGTTATGCGCGGAAACTTCCAATCCGTTATAACATTTCATACCGCAACAGAGGCGGAAAGCCAAAAATATACAGGTTATCCAAACGCAACAGAATTGGAATTAGACGAAATGTTATTCGCATCAGCATTTGCAGGAAACGCGCAACCGGTGCATATAAAAATGGAAAAAATGTAGAAATTCAGGTGCCAATTGGCACCTGATGTTTTTATATTTTTAAATTCGTCGGGACAAAATTGGTCCAGATACAACTTGTGTATAAAAAAATTTTTTGATAGCATATCTTTTAAAAGAGGTAATTATGGCAGAGGCACGCGATAACTATAAAAAGACAGATTTAAAATTGGAACTTATTAACGAATTACGTTCCAGAAGTATGACACGCAATGATATCAAAAACTTTTTATCAAACCAGCGCAAAATGTTGGGCAAAGTTCCTGTGACATGCAGGAATCCTGAAAAATACACTGTTAGTGATAAAACCGTAAAACGCGTAATTGATTCCATTGACGAATTATATGGTGACCAATTAGATTTTAACCATGAATTTAAAACATACAAATTGGATTTACACGATTTTCCAGACACTATCAATGAAACAGAAATTCAGGCTTTGGATGTTGCATTACAAAAAATGAAAAACAACACAAATGCACGCAAATCATTAGAAAATTTAAAAGCAAAATTATCAACCAGGTTATACCGAAAAATAAAACACACCGAACCCACCAGTGCAATCCGTAAAATATATGATGCCGAACAAAATATAAATTCGAACTATGCAATTGTTGGTCCGCAATTAATTGTAAAATTTGACGAAAGCGTTAAAACTTTATTGGATTCCGCCATTTCCAAACGACACGAGGTTCAATTTAAATATTACAACAAAGATGTCACTGTTCAGCCTGTGGGAATTATACACAGTTCAAATAACGTCTATTTAATTGCATACGAAAAAAACGCAAAAAAAGATATCGACAGACCACGACATTATATATTGTCCGCAATTTCTCATTTAATTGATACAAAACAATGGTTTCCAGACGACCGTCATTTTTCATTACAAGAATATGCAAATTCTATGTTTGGGGTGTATAACGATGGAAAAATATATGATATAGAATGGCTAATCAAAGATACTAAAACTATCGCTGTTGCAAAACAGTACCTGTTTCATCCAACGCAACAATTTATCGAAAATCCTGACGGCAGTTTAACGGTTAAAATGCATACTGGCGGATTGCATGCAATCAGTTCTTTTTTGACAACATGGAACGGTCAAATCATACCTATCGCCCCAAAAGAATTAATTGACGAGTATAAAAAACTGTTATCAAATTGTTTAAATAGTATAAAAAAATAATCCGCCAAAGCAGATTATTTTATCAGGATTCAATGGGAGTTGTATTCGGGGCCAAAACCTTAAAAAGCCTTTACAAAAAAAGAATCCCAATGATTTGGTAGTCAAAGCATACTTACTTTGTCCGTTAATCATTATTTCATAATTCTGTATGGGATTCTATAAGACTGTTTTCGTATATTTTTATCGTGATTGTGTTTTGGTTTGCGGCATTTTTGTTTTTGTGCGCGTACCAACAACCGCCGTTGCATGTTTATATGCCGCCGATATTAACTTGGCACCATTTTGTTTCATTTGCGTAAATAATTTTTTTATTTCTGCATCATTTTTACCATCTAAAATCAGTTTATTTAATTCTGGTAATGGGACCAACTTTCCGCCTGTTTGAGCACAAGAATTACGAATACCAGACATTATTATATTGCGCGACAATTGCACCATGATTCGGCCATGGCTGGTCAAGCTTTCATGATAATAGTGCATATTATTATGTTCGTTATAACTGATATTACCATCAGGTGCCAATTCAAACCTTTGTTTTACATAAAAAACATTGCCATTTTTTTCAGCCAAAAATCCAGGTTGCAATTTCCAATCTTGCTTTGATGACATATATTTATTCAAAAAGTCATTTAACCAATTTTGTGAACGCGGGACAATTGTGTCGTACGCCGATGTAAAATTTATAATTGTCGCGTTTGTTTTAACCAATGGACATGCCGGGTTTAACGCGACGACCAACATTTGTGATTGAATTTGTTTTATATCAGTCTTGCTGTATCCCAGTTCGGTGAGTTTATCTGTCATTTTTTCATACAATCGCAACACCATATATGCACCATGACAATGCGCAATAAAATTCATTTTTCTAATATTTTTGGCAGCCGTATTAACAGATAATTTTTTCCCATTTTTATCCGTAATTCGTGGTAATAAGGTTTGTTCAAACAATGCGTTTATTTCATCATGCAAAAACATTTTTTCATATGCAAAAATATTTTTTGATGTGATTGTTTTTATTTTCTTGGCAACATCTGCATCAGTTTTAGTTTTGGCAAAATCATTTAATTTTTTCCTGAGATTGTCGGTTAATATTGATGCATCGCCATCAACAAACATGCGAATATTAAATTCCCCAGATTCAATTGATGGAATAATTTTTGTTTTAAAAATGCGATTTATGTTTGTTTTGGTTATATAAAAATCATGTGGCTGAATTTTTTTGGTTTCCACATCGACATCATTTGGGCGAATAAATATATCGCCTTGATTTTTTTCAAATTGTAAATTGCGCGAAATTCTTTGACTGATACCGTTATAAACATACGCATAGTTTGCAATATTTGGAATATCAGGCATATCCAAAATAACCTCGTTCGCAATGATATCAGTTAATTTAGTAGCAGAATCAACCTCGTTAATTCCTTCGCCACCCAAATATACAACACAAACCTGGTCTGGGGGCACAGAATCCACCTTGGTATGCGAACGCGTATATAAAGAATCACCGTTATTATTAAATATCAGCATTATAAACCTTTAATCCACATGTTTTTTCATTGAATAAATAAATATAGCCAAACCAACCATAAACAACACCCCAGAGAGCAATTGTCCCATGGTTAATCCCCACGATGTTAAAAATCCAATTTGTACATCAGGCGCCCGAAAAAATTCGCAAACAACGCGTATAATCGCATACAGCATGCCCATTATACCGGCAATTGCGCCAGGACGTTTTTTTAAACCTGAATATTTATACAATAACAACATTGTTGTAAATAAAACTATGCCTTCGCCAAAGGCCTCGTATAATGGGCTGGGGTGACGGGGTGCAATTTCGTTTTGTCCGTTAAAAACAACCCCCCATGGCATATTGGTTTCACGACCCATGACCTCCATATTTATAAAATTTGCAATACGACCAAAAAATAGTCCCATTGGCGCAACCACAGCCGCCAAATCCAACATGCGTAAAAAACTGACTTTTTCCCGATATGCAAATAACAGTGTTGCCAATATAACACCAGTTAGTCCGCCATGAAAACTCATACCGCCATGCCACAGCGCAAATATTTCCAATGGATGCGCAATAAAAAATGGCAAATTATAAAACAATACATATCCTAAACGCCCCCCAAGGACCACACCCAAAATAACCCAAGTCATATAATCATCGTATTGTTTTTTTGATAATTTTAATCCAGAATCTTTGTCCTTAGCCAATTTTGCAAACAACCAAAACACCAATATAAATGAAACGATATATGCCAACGCATACCAACGAACATCAATACCAAATACAGAAAACGCGACCGGCGATATAGGATTTACAACGATTGCCATTTTTTATTTCCTTTCTTGCCACAAGTGTAAAAATATACAGATAAAAACACAATAAAAAAACACCGAAAAAATTCGGTGTTTTTTTAATCATATTTTACATATATTGTTTGTAATCAATACCCAAACGAACCAATTCATCACGGGCACGACGCGCGGATTCAACCCAGTCCAACACGCGAATTTCATAATCTTTGGCCTTTTGTGTGTCACCGGACTTCCTGATTTCGTTCCATTTTGCGTGAAATGCAGCTACGCGTTCTATTGCATCACGAAATTGGCGGATTCTGTCCCCAGGTGTATGCGTATGAATATTTTCTTTTAATGTATTCAACGGTGTCACCGGAGTTGTCCCCCTAAACTTTCTTGCATCTTTTACCATTTATTTCCCTCTTGGTTTTTGTTATTACACGGCAAATATAATACAAAATATTTATTTTGTCAAGTGTTAGTTGAATAAAAAAATTTTCCCTATGTCTTTGCCGACAAAAAAGTCCGCAATACAAACAATGCTGAGCCACAGTATTAAAATTTCTTGGTTATGCAATTCGTGTGCAATAACTAAAATTTGTGTTTTATTCTTGAATTTTTGGGGTAATTGTATTATATATCACACGATATAAACAAAGGAGAAAAAAACATGAAACAGGCTGTAAATAATATGGACCGGTATTTAAAGAAAATATTTGCATTAATGTTTGGTGCGGTTGGTGTTACCGCGGTTGCAACATATTTGACCATATGGGGTGGCGGATTGCCTTATTTGTGGGGTGCAAATGGTTTTTCGGTTTTATATTATGTGTTGCTGTTTGGTGGTTTGGCTTTTTCAATTTGGGCCCAGGTGCGTGCATTTTCGATGAAGCCTGCAACGGCGGCATTGATGCTGATGATATATGCGGCAATTATTGGAATTACAATAACACCTTTGATTGCAGTTAGTTTAGCAATTCACCCTGCGGCGATTTTATACGCGTTTATATTGGCATCTGCTATGTTTGCATGTATGGCATTGTTTGGATATAAAACTGTCAAGAATTTATCTGGATTGGGTATATTCTTGTTCATGGGCATGATTGGTTTGATTTTGGTTGGTATTGCATCTATGATTTGGCCATTAGGTTCAACATTTTCTATGATTGTATGCTATATCGGCGTTTTGATATTCGCGTTATTCACTGCGTATGATATGCAAAATTTAAAGAACGCATACAACACATTGGGTAATGATGAAACACAAAAAAATCAGTTGGCTGTGTTGGGGGCTTTGCATTTATACATTTCGTTTATTGCGATGTTCCAATATCTGCTGAGTCTGTTTAACCGCGATTAAAAATAAAAGGATTATATAATGGCTTATAAAATTGATTCATCAAAATGTATTGGTTGTCATACATGTATGGGTATGTGTCCAGCAATGGCGATTTCAACCACAGCGGACGGCAAATGCGTAATTGACACAACAAAATGTATGTCTTGTGGAACATGCGCGTCTGTGTGCCCAATGGGTGCGATTGTTCCAGAAAACAAATAATTGAATTTATAAATTACAAGGGAATAAAAAAATGTCAAATGTCACCATTAACGATATTGTTGCACTGTGTAAGCGACGCGGTTTTATTTTTACAGGGTCCGAAATTTATGGGGGATTGCCTGGTGCGTATGATTACGGCCCGTATGGTGTGGAATTGATGCGCAATATTCGTAACGCATGGTGGAATACCATGATTTATTCCCGTGATGATATCGAAGGATTGGACGCGGCGGTTATTACAAACCGCACAATGTGGAAATATTCTGGACACGAGGCTAATTTTTCCGACCCATTGGTTGAATGCAAAAAATGTGGCGCCCGCATGCGTCAAGATAAAATGCGCGACGCAACAAAATGCGATAATTGTGGTTCCACAGATTTAACCGAACCGCGCGCATATCAATTAATGATGGGGTTGTCCATTGGGGCGGTTGCCGGTGGCGAAATAAATGCTTATCTGCGCCCAGAAACCGCAACCACAACATATATCAATTTCAAAAATGTGTTGGACGCAAAACCACATAAATTGCCTTTTGGAATTGCACAAATCGGCAAGGCTTTTCGTAATGAAATTTCACCACGCGGATTTGTTTTCCGCATGCGCGAATTTGAACAGGCGGAAATGCAATATTTTGTAAATCCTGAAGAAGATGAAAAATATTTTGAAATGTGGAAAGAACAACGCATGGCTTGGTGGATAAATGTGTTGGGAATACCGGCAGAAAAATTACGTTTTAAACCACATGATAAATTGGCGCACTATGCCAAGGCCGCGGTTGATATCGAATATGAATTCCCTGACGGTTTTGACGAGGTCGAAGGTATCCATAATCGCCAAGACTTTGATTTGGGTTCGCATACAAAATCACAAAACGAATTCGATTTACATGCCAATGTTTTGGAAAACAAAGATAGTGTTATAAAACTGTCTTATAGTGACCCCCAGGCAGGAACAAATTTCATTCCATATGTTATTGAAACCGCAATGGGTGTAAATCGCACTATGTTGGCGGTTATGTTGAACGCATATACGGTTGAAGATTTAGGCGACGGAAAAACACGCACTGTGTTAAAATTAAAGCCATGGTTATCACCGGTCAAGGCGGCGGTTATTCCATTGGCACGAAACGTCCCAGAATTACAAGATATCGCATCAAACATTGAAAATTCTTTGCGTAAATTGGCGATTGGACGAATTGAAATGGAAAATTCTGGAAACATCGGCAAAAGTTATCGTCGTCATGATGAAATTGGAACCCCGGTGTGCATAACAATTGACCATCAAACACTGGAAGACAATACTGTCACACTGCGTTATCGCGATACAATGGCGCAAGAACGCATACCTGTCGCAGATGTTCCAATGAAATTGCGACAAATTGTAAGTATGGAATAAAAAAAACCGTCCAAACGGACGGTTTTTTTATTGATTTTCCGTTGTCACAGACATATTTGGAATAATAATTGGGTCGTTATATTTTGATAAAAACCGCTGGCCTGTGGCACAAACAACATTATTCAAGGAATCTTCGTATTCGCGCGATGCCGCAATCCAACGATTTTGAATTTCGGCATTTGCACCACTGACACCCGACAAAGCACCCAATGCCGCACCGCCACCCGCACCAATCAAGGTTGATTTGGCACGCGCGCGATTTGAAAAATCCACCATATCGCCATCTTCGGCACTTTGTGCAGACGGATAAAAATTATCTATATTTATTTTAACCTCGTTGCCATTTTTGTCAGTCAAAGGTTTGCCCTGGGTATCATATATACGGGCATCTGTATATCCTGAACTAAACTTTGCCAACCAATCCGAATGCTTGATACCAAACATACCCTGGGAACCTTTAAATTCTATCATTGCCGGAACATGACGACCGACCTTTTGTGCAGATGATATCTTAACTAAATCACCTGTACCATTAGCATGCGTTATCTTTTTATCCTCATATCTATATGTTACAGAAACATTCTTTAAAACTTTCGTTTCGCAATCAACTGAAACGGTTTGTTTTGGTTCGCATGTTGTTGCATTGTCGCCAGACAAATCTGCGAATGTTATTTGCGTTAATGATATTGTTGTGCAACCTGTCCATGCATCTGCTTTTTGTTCTGCACAGTGATATGATTGATGATTTCTATAATCATAAAACAAATTGCCATCCGCTACAGTGTTATTAACATCGCTGTCAGCACCAATATCATATGCACCATACAGACATACCGTTTCCATACTGGTTTCGTTTGATGTTTTTGTATCTTTGTTATCTGTATTCGCATTTGATTGAGTTGTGTCGCCTTTACTTGATGTTTTTAATGTGCATTTTTCTATTTTTAATATATCGTCACCAGACGCCATTAAATTTCCCGCAACTGCCCCAGCCGTCGCATTTATACCGGTTGATAAAATTGTGGAACCAACTTTATAATTATTACTCTGTGTGCTGGCGGTCATCAATGCCGCACCACCCGCCGCACCAATTGCGGTTGAAACTAATTTTTCTTTATTTGTTCCCAATGGTGAATCCGCGCCTTTGTCAGCCTTGCCCACCAAGTTGCCACCAATACCACCAACCACAGCCGCCGCCAAAATTTTTATACCAGCATTTGATTTTTGCTCTTGCGCCATTACCTTTTCAACATCTTCAACCGTTGGCGCATTATCCGCCGGGTATGTAAATTCGCGTCCAGCCGGTGTAAATTCATGAAAACTATCAACATTGCATTTCATACTGTCGCCAGATGCCAAATACGCAGTTGCCAAAACATTATAATCAGTGTTTTTATACGACCGCAATTCAACCAATGCCGCACATGTTGCAGGTCCCCCGCGTTTCGAACCAGTTGTTGGTTTTATCCAATCAAATGCACCATTTGGATAAATCGCACTGCACGCGTCCATATCGGCGGTCGATATAGTTTGAACATCACCATTATCATTTGTAATAACACGCGCCGGTTGTGGTTCATATGCCTGCATGGCGCTACGCGCCGCCGATGCCGCCGCCGCAGATTGAGATTGCATCAATGAAGAATTATTTATACGCAATGCCGCAACCGCCGGGGTCCAAGGAAATACAGTCGCCAACGCCGGTAAAGACAAAATTAAATAATTCAGTTTCGATGTATTCATTGTTTATAAACCATTGTTCTAGAATTGCAAACGCAAACGCGCACCAACATCAACAGTGCTGAGGTTCGCGCTTTCTGTCCAATTCGTATAATGTGCAACCGATGGATATGCGTTTTCACCACCCAAACCGTCGGCAATCCATTCGTCTTGGGTTAAAACAATACTGCCAGATGACTGAACTTTACCCAGGTGCATATAACGAACAAACAAATCCAATTTCATGCCATTACCCAATTCTGTACTGACACCACCTTCCAAAGCCAAAGCCAAACGTTCCGATGTTCCGCCATTATGATATGCGTTTATGTTCGATACCGCGGTTGGATCGCCTTGGTTTGATGTTGATGGGTCGGCTTCGGAATAAAAAGTAGAATCCAAAACATTATAATCACTGACCGTATTTAACGAAATACCAATACCGGCACCAATATATGGACGCAACGAACCGCCCGCCATATACCCAGTATAAGAATCAATATTGTAATACAAATTTAACATCGCCGCATTTGCCGTCACCGCACCACCGGTCGCACGCGCAGTCACAAAACCACCGGCACCGTCCGCCGTTTGAACACTTTGTGGGTATGAAATGTTGCTGTAACGGGTATAAGAAAAGTCTATGCGCAAATCACTGTTGATTGTGGCACCCAATGATAATTGCAACGGAATAACTGTATCCGATTCAAATCCAGAAAATTGAAATGCACCAGGAACCAGATATGCACCTTCTTCCCCGGAATAATCCGCAGAAAATTCGCCCATAATACTGGCCGAATATGCGGCAGACAAACCGATATACAAACCGCTGTCGGCAAGTCTGTCAAAATCCGCCGATTGATAATAACGGCGTCCCGCATTAACCGCAGAATTCCCAACACGTGGTAATGCCCCCGTCACACGCGTTGGCGCAGATGCCGCCACAGAATTCGTCATAACAACCCCACCATTTGCGGTCGGCAATAATACTGCACGATTGGCATTGGCGGTCCCCAGACTCGGTTGGCCATTATAACCAGAATATACAGGATATGCGGCATGGCCGGATATCGACAATCCCGCAAACAAAGTGGCAAAAAGCCCAAAAACCTTGAATTTTTTCATTCTCTGTCCATATTTATTTGATATTATTATACCATAAAAAGACCCCATAAAAAAGTATTTATTGCAATAAAAAAATCCCCCGACATATTGTCAGGGGAAATGTCCAATATAAATTTGTTTTCTGTTTCAGTTTTTAGAAGCGAACATTCACACGAACACCCATTTCCAATTTGGCATCTGTACCATTTTGGGAACCAGAGTGTGCCGTATCAAATGTATATTCACCAACCAAAGCCAACTGCACAGATTCAGTAATCTGGTTTGCAACAACCCCGGTCAAGATATATTCTTCCCAACCATCGTTCATATCTTTGGTGTCTGCCAACAATTTATTAACAACCGGAGCTGGCACACTGGAAACATCTGTATGGATAGATTTCACACCATTGTCAGAATGTTCAACGAATTTAAATGAACCACCAAATGACCAAGTGTCGTTTGCCTGGTAAAAAGCATTTAAACCAACCGTTGTTTCGTTTGTAGATTTCAAATCAACAGAAATCAAATGTGGAAAACCATAGCCCAGCAATGTAGGATTTATAATTTCAATTTCGTTGTTATGATTGCCGATTGTCTGCAAATATTCAACAAACATAGATGCAGTCAATTTATCCCATGTTTTTCCAAAACGTGTTCCGGCGACACCGCCCCAACGACCGTTAGAGAAGTTTTTGTATGTAAAACCGTCTGCACCGTATTTACCCTTCATTGGGGAAACGCCAGACATATACAATTCACCATAAACGTCCCAGACAAATTCTGTTGCGTCCGCAAAAATACGATATGCCAAGCCCAAACGGCCACGATGCATACCCTTGCGGTCAATATCACCGTTATATGTATAACCCAAAGACAAATATGTGTTCAAACGGTCTGTGATACCATAACCAAAATCTTCGGTTGCACGCCACACAGGAAATTCATCTGCGCCGTCGTGATGTTTTAATTTAACCGCGTCTGTATGGTCAGCACGTTTGTACATTAAACCGGCACCTGTTTTAGAGAAAAATTCGCCGGATTTTGGTGCAAACAATGGATTTTCCATGTTTGTAGTCGCAGCAATCGCCCCAGTCGATATCATCGACACAGTCGCAATCGCCAAAGTTTTCAAAGTTTTTTTCATCGAATACTCCTTATATTTTTTTGATGAAATTACTGACCCCCATTATTGGCAAGATCAGCGTTATACCCGCACCACCCATTATTGGCAATAGCACGCTTTGTGGCATAACAGGCAAATTATGTTATATACATTTACCGATGTCAAAATAATCTTTTACTTGACAGGTGGGTTGAAAATTAAATTTTGTTTCCTATATATATTCTGTGGTGGGAAATAAACCGCGTATTTGCACGAAAAACCAAAGGGGGCGACGATGGAACAAACAAACACCTTTGATAAAAAATATAATCCTGAAAAATGGCTGTTAAATGCGATGCCATTGACCGATAAACAAAAAAACATCATACAAACACAATTAAAATTGATGTATCAAGGTTTAACATTGGCAAACTGGGCAAAGCAAGGTACAAAGTTGGGGACTGCAAAATTAAAAGCATTGGAACAAATTGAAACCTTTGCAAAAACAGTGGGCGACACAAAACCAGGCAACACCCCACAAAATAATAACAATGCGGTGGTTGCAGAAATATCTAGGACTGTGACGGAATTTAAAAAGAAAATTTCGAAACATATTATGGAATCAAAAACTTCTGAAATGACCGCGCCAGAAAAGTTAGCACAAAAATACAAACAAGATGGTGAAAGCTTGGCGGGTTTAAGCATACAACAACTGCGCGAATTGGTAAAGCAAGACAACCGTCGAGTTCAAACAAACGAAAAACAAGCAAACAAATTTGCAAAACCAAATCAAATACTACTGATGCAAATTATGGCACTGCGTGCCAAAGCGGCATAATCAAAAAAATCGCCCATGTTTTTGGGCGATTTTTTATTTATGTTTATATGCCAAAATGTATTCTTGGATTTCTGGCAAATATTTTTGCGAAATAATGTTGCGTGGTATCAATATCGAATTACCTTGGCCTGCGGACATTTTGGGCAATTCTGCGCCATTTTTTGCGTTAATTATTTTTTCCAATTTTAAATTAAATTTATCGTGTGGTAATAAAAATGTTATTTCATCGCCTGCACGAATTTCATTTCTTAATTCAAATATAATGTTTTTGTCATCGACACCTGTCACCACACCGGCGGCATGATAGGCAGAATCAGATTTTGTTGTTTCAAAATTATGCGCAGTCGCTGGCAATCCACCATCAAAAAATGCCGTTGTATATCCACGTGTTTCCAACACATTTAAATCCGCCATAAATGCTGTTGGGTCAAACTGTTCTGGGGAACGCGCCCATGCGTCGATTGCATTGCGATATGCACGGGTCACCGAACCAACATAATATTCACTGCGGTTGCGGCCTTCTATCTTTAATGAATCTGGGGACGAATCCAAGACCTCTGCCAAACGTGGCATCAAACATAAATCTTTGCTGTTCAAAATATATGCACCATGTTCGTCTTCATCAATTGGCATTTCAATACCTGATTCAACCTCGCGCAAGATTACATCATATTTCCACCGGCACAGTTGCGCACATGCGCCACGATTTGATGGACGACCCGTTATATAATTCGATAACAAACACCGACCAGAATACGCCATGCACATCGCACCATGAACAAATATTTCCAATTTTATATCTGGACAGGCGGCGCGGATTTTACAAAATTCTGGGTGTGAAACTTCGCGTGCAAGCACACAAAGCGATGCGCCCGCCGATTTCCAGAATTTAACCGATGCAGCACTGCAAATGTTCGCCTGGGTTGAAACATGAATTGGCATATTTGGAAAATTATCGCGCACCCACATCATAACCCCGGCATCTGCAACAATCAGCGCGTCAGGTTTCAGGTATTCTATGATTTCACGCACACGTGGCATATTTTGAAAATCGGTATCATGCGCAAACAGATTAAATGCCAAATACACTTTTTTGCCTTTGCTTTGCGCAAATTCAATACCCTGTTTCACACCTTCGACATCAATTTTGGCGCGTGCGCGCATAGAAAAACCGGGCAAACCCGCGTAAATTGCATCTGCACCATACAAAACTGCCGTTTTAAACGCGTCCAAAGTGCCCGCCGGTGCCAATAATTCAGGTATTTTTTTCGTATTCATGATATTTTCCATATAAATTTTACCAAATTATAATTTTATACTTGAAATTATCAAATAAAAAATATATTATTGACTCACATTGCCAGTTTAGCTCAGCTGGTAGAGCATCTGATTTGTAATCAGAGGGTCGTTGGTTCAAGTCCGACAACTGGCACCAGAATTATCGCGGGAATCCCGCGATTTTTTATTTGATTTTGCACTAAGAAAAATAATTGACAAATATTATTTTTAGTATTACAATGATTTTATCAATAAAAACCAAGGGAATATTATGGATAAAGCACAGGAAATTTTTGACGGTATAAGTTTATTAAATGTGTCGGGCGACGAACGCGTCACCAAAATCACCGAGGCATTAAGCCAATTATTACACATAAAAACCGCTATTAAATTTACTGACGATATTGAATCAATTGATGACGCGGTTAAATTTTTAATTGATACCGATGCTGTGATTTGCAGTCCTGGGAAACTGCCCTATTCCAATGGCAGTAAAAATCCCGACTTTATTTTTATTGCCGATGCAGAAAACATTTATTCTGTGTTACAAAATTCTAAAACAAAAAATATCGATAAAATAAGATTGTTCGATTACAGTTTGAAACACACCGAACATTTTTCCAAAATGCACCACAGCGCAAAAAATGACAATCAACTGGTGCTTGAAGATTTTCCTTTGATGCGCGATAAAATTAATTTTATTTATTCGTTGGCTGCAAATGATATAAATACTGCGTCCCAAGACCCATGGGTAAAATTATCTTATAAAATATTTACAAAATTTATTTTAACCAAAATAAAAGACATCGAATCACAATCTGATCCAGAATTACAAAATCAAATGATTGATAATTTGATGAATCACACCATTATTTTGGATAAAACATTAAAAGAAAAACATGATTCTTTTTTTGAAGATTTAGGAAAACCAAGACAAACCATACCTGCAACTTGTAAAGTTTTGTTAAGTGACTGCACATATGCTGATTTGTTTGGCTTAAACAAAGACAAACATTACAAAATTATGCATTCCATAGACGCATCAAAATTCAAACAGGATTTTGATTTTTCCAACTTTGACATAAATGGTGATTTTATTTGCGTAAATCAAAAAAGAGGAAATATTATTTTTCCTGACACTGTTAATGGAACGTTTGATTTAACAGGTTGCAAATTTACATTTAATCGCATTTCAAACGGCGCAATAAATGTTAATTTATCACATACAACAATTAAAAACTTTATTGATTTACAAAAAATCAATTTTCCTGATACCGTCACAGAATTGATTTTGGACACAGCGATAATAAAAAATGTATTAAAGTTATTAGAAAATAAAAATGATACAGACCCAGAAATTATCGCGTATAAAAACTTTGTTCAAAAATACCCAAAAATACAGATTGTAAATCACAATCGTAAATTGATTTTACAACATGAATTAGCAAACAAAACAATCGCTGCTTCCCAGACAATCAAAAAAGAAGTTGTTCAAAATGCAATTTCATCAGTGAATATAGTGGTGCCTAGTAAAACAGACGAGTGGTTGGCACCCGAAGAATTAAAAGATATGTTATTGACTTTGTATCCTGAATTAGAATCTGTTGATGATTTGGACAGACTGATTAAACGCGCACGCAATTTGAACAGCAAAGTTCAAAAAAGCACAATGAAATACAAGGATATACAAGTTGTGTGTGTTCATAAAAATTCTGTTCAGCAAGTAATGGAAAATATTCGCGACATTGAATCCAAAACACCAAAACAAACCAACATGCCAAAAAAGCAACCTGTTAAAAAAATTGAACCCAAACAGGCAACTGTAAAAAAATTAAAAGGTATTAAATATAAAAAATATATACCGACATCTGTTTATAAACAAATTAAATCTGCATGTGGCGACAGCATACAATTATTTATTTCTGTGTTGGAACGGATTTCCATAATAAACACAAATTATTCAACAACACAACAAAATATTCCATTACAATACATTGATAAAGACGGTCAAATACACAACATACAAAATACAACACATAAACTTTACAAGGCCGCAACAACATCTATTACCAGTTTGGATAACAGACGAATTGTTTTGACCATCAATCCAGATGACAAAATCATAGTCGCAACGGCTTTCTTTGCCGACCATGTTAATAACATCAAAAACGATAAAAAATATAATGATATCGCAATTCCTAATGCGGCATCGGGTTTATTGATGGACGGGAAAACACCTGTGACACGCGATTTAATAAAATCTGGGGATTTTATTGATGTTGATGCAAAGTTAAAAGAGTTAAAAGAAAAAGATAATGTTGTTGTTAAAACAACCGAAGTTATAGAAACAAAAACTATCACAACAACAACTGTTATCACAGAAACCGTTAAACAACACCGCCCACGCAAACGCATAAACGCTGGTTATGTTGATGTGAAATTAACTGCAAATATTTTAGAAAATGCAATTACAGAAATATACGCACAGTTAGATAGAATATCCAAAACCACAAAAATACAAGGGACAAAAAAAGATTTGCGTTTGGCTGCATTGGAAATTGTAAAACACAGATTAGAAAATGAAATGTAAAAAATCGCCCATATTTTTATGGGCGATTTTTGTTTGGCAAAACAATTATTTTTTACGTTTTCTTTTTCGGTTAGATTTTGAATCTTCGGTTTCCCAATCTGTGACTTCCGGAAACATTTCACGCAACAATTCTTTTAACTTTGGATTTTTAGATATATAATACCGCACGCCATACAATGATAATATTGTTATATAACGTTCTATGTCATCACGTGTCATTTTTTCAGCCAATTTTTCACGCAGATGTCCCCACGCATCATGAACCGCCCCACGCGCACGATTAAAAAATCTGTTGCGATACATTGATATAATTGTTTCTATCCACATCCATATCAAAGACACAACACCTGGAATAACTATACATGCAACAAAATAACGAAACCAATCTTGGCATGCCGTCATTCCAAACATAGATTCGCATGTATATTCACAATGCAATAACATAACCGCAATAATTTCATATAAAAAAACAACTGTGATATAAATTTTTGGTTTTAATAACATTTGTGTATCCTTTGGTTTATTTGATTTTATTTTGACACAAATGTTATAAATACGCACCAAGAACAAAAGCCTAAACAAAAAAACCGAATTAAATCGGTTTTTTGTTTATTCTTTATCAGCCGCACGCGCCGATGTTTCAATTTGCAATAATTGGTTTTCCAGCGCGGTTCGTTCCGATGATTTATAACCTGTACTGTCATCGGTCCGCGTATTTGTTGGTTTTGTGACAGGCTCACGTGTCACATTTTTGTCATCAGCCTTGCGCGGTTCGCCATTTTTTATATCATTTACAGCCGACACAGCCGGATTGATTAAATTTTTATAAATCTCGTCAGCCTGTTTGGTTCCTGCAATATCACGCGCCAACAATTTATTTTCAGGCCCAGGAACAAACCAAGAATCCAATTTTTCAGCCGTTAATTGCATTATTGGACGCGTGCGCGCGTTTTCCATCCAACGTGGCATATGTGGCATATCCGAAAAATACCACAATGATACCCAATACACAATTCCCATAACAACAATACCGCGGATTATACCGAATATAACCCCCAAGGTATGATCTGTGACGTTCATCATAGATTCTTGAATTTTGTCACGCAATTTTTGATTCACAAAACTGACCAACAATAATATACAGAAAAATACCACAAAGTATGACGCAACCAATGTGACAACCGTTGAATCAGACAATTTAAACCAAGATTGAAACATACTGTCCAGCCAAGGCGATGTAAAACGCGCCGCGATTGCCGCCACAACCCACGACAAAGTCGCAATTGTTTCATATACACCACCGCGAATTGTTGCCCACACAGTTGATGCCAACAACACGATGATATACACATAATCTAAACTTGTTAAATCAAACATAATTTAAAAGCCTTTATCAATTTATTTTCTAGAATTCTTACGCGCAGACGAAATACTGAATCCAACAATTATCAAGCCTAAAACTATCAAAATCCATGATGCTAATTTATTGTCAGATGCATTAGTTTTTTTTTCATCTGTTGCATCATCGCCAGTGGCAGAATATTCCGTCACCGTCGCAACAGGTGTTGGGTGTTCATCACGATACGCATCACCGTTTTCAGCAATAGATTTTTTCACATTTGCCGCAGATTGTTTTGCCGCATCGTCCATATCAACCTCTATCGCGGAACGCATATCGTCCGCCATACTTTCTGCGAAGCCCTGGAAACATTTGTCGCCAATTTTTATCACAGGCACGCCACCAGATGCAAAATCACATTGTTTTAACACATCAATAAACATCGCACGATGCGCCGGTTCGGTCACATTTACAAATGTCACATTGATTGTTGGATATTCATAAATAAAATTATTTTTTGTGTAATCTTGGGCATGATGACAATGCGGACATGTTGGCGAATAATAAATTGTGATGTCCGCCGCATTTGCCATACCAATAAAACCAAAAGCCGCAATCGCAGATAAAAATATTTTTTTCATAAATAATCTCCTTTCATACAAATTTAATGATTTGATTATAGAAAAACATATATATTTTTCGCAAGATAATTTTATGAAAATTTGCATTTATTTTTATCGCGAATTCATCAAACGAACATCATCAAATTCAGGGTGTCCCGCAAATACATTTAATGTCGATGGACAAATAGATAAAATTTTTCTGTGTTGTTCGCGTGCCAAATTTACAACCATACTGACCAACCGAAATTCAATTGGTAATCGTTGATATGCGTCATCTATAAAAGTATGATCAATCATCAGTTTATCCAAACCGATTTTTACAAACGTTATTTCGCCTATATTTTTGCCGTCAAATTTTGCACAGAATCCGCACCCGTCTGGCAAACGTTCGTATTCAACATTGTTCATAGTATTGTCCTTTGTTTTAACATCACTATAAACAACCGATAATCGTTAATAAATACGATTAAAATCCATTAAATATTGTTATAATTCTTTTTTATTATACGGCCACTTTCCCGCAATGCCACAGTTTCCATGGACGACAAACGAGGGGTTAAAACCTGTATCGCACCGTCCATACCGACAATTGTCGGCAAAGACATCGCCAGGTTTGTTTTGGGCGCACATGTTGATACGGTCAAAATTCTTTTTTCGTCATTGATTATGCAACGCAGTAAATCATTTACAGCCGCCGCAATTCCGTCCCATGTTGCACCGCGGCCCTTGATAATTTCGTATGCAGCCGTTTGCACACGATGTTCGATTGTGCGACGCGTTGTTTGTGGTAATGATATTTTTGTGGCACGACAAAAATCGTTTAACGGAATTGCCCCAATGTTGATAGATTCCCAATTCACCACAGATGAATCACCATGTTCGCCCAACACATACGCATTTATTGACATGGGCGACACAGACAAATGACGTGCCAAAATTGTGCGCAAACGCGCAGAATCCAACATTGTGCCTGTTCCAATCACACGTGATGCCGGCAATCCGGATAAATCACGTGCCAACATTACCATTACGTCCAAAGGATTGGTGACGATAATTATTTTGACGCGCTTGGGGTCTGTATTTGCCATGACACGCGGAATAATATCACGAATAACATCTGCGTTTGCCGCCAATAAATCTGTACGTGTTTGACCGGGTTTTTGATTTGCCCCAGCGGCAATTATAACTATTTCAGAGCCTTTGATTTCACGATAAGAATTTGCCGCAATTATTTTAACATCAAACGAAAACGCAGATGCGTGTCCTAAATCCATTGCAGCGGCTTGACTCCTCACACCATCGCGGTCAAACAAAACCATTTCATGAACCAGCCCTGTATTTTTAATTGCGGTCGCAACAGCCGCACCAACTGAACCCAAACCAATAATTGCAACTTTCATAAATTCCCCCTGCTCTCGTTTTTTATATTATATCATATTTCAGGGCGATTTTTTTAATAAAAAAACAGGGGATAATTCCCCAACATCATAATTTTATTGACAAATCACATATTTTGTATTATTTGTTATTTTATTGTATATAAAAAGGTAAATTATGAACAAAAAACCATTAAAAAAATTAAACATATCCACGGATAATGCGGGTGTTGTTGCCGTATTTGTATTTTTTGGACTGTTTGTTGGCTCGATATTGTTCGCAAGTATTGCAGGCAATAAGCAAATTGAGAAAGACAAAAAACTGAATGACCCCCGATTGAACACAGCAATAGACACAATGTATGCTCGTAAATATCGTATGGGTGCCGGCCAAGATTACCTTATTGCAAAAGATGAATACGAGGCCGTCAGGGAACGGGTGTTAGCTGAACAAAAATCAAAAACAAAATAGTTCAAGGATTTTATTATGCCACAGTTAACAGAACAAGAAAAACAACAAAATAAAATTCAAAGATTATGTGATACTTTGAAAACAATGGGATGTTTTAAATTGCGTTCCAATGATGCAAAATCAGAAAATTTAAACTTTAAAGCACATGGGGCATTTGCCACAGAATTGGCAACTGATTTTGTTGTTGATTGTTTGCATAAAATTGGTTTTACCAATGTAATTAATGATAAAGAAAAAAATGATTTTTATCATTCTGTGCATGCCATCATAGAATGCGAATACGATTTAACCGGCAGTTATATAAAAAACGGGAACGCCCAAGATATCCAGGCATTATATAACTTTTTAGAACATGTAAAAAGTTGGACACCAATATCGGCACAAACAGACATGGGTCAAAAAACTATATCAATAGTTCAACACAAACAAAATTTATTACGTTATTTAAATCAACAAAAAATTATGTGCAAATAAAAACCGCCGAAATGGCGGTTTTGTTTTTAATGTTTTTTAATATGATTTTGCGACATACACAAATGTTGGGTCATCTTTATCCAAACATCTGCGGCTGATTTTATATTTTTCAATCAATCCGTCAAATTCATCATTTAATGTTAAATCATATTTAATACGGAAAAATCCGGTTGTGCCACGTTCCAGTTCGCATTCCAAATCCGCCAATGTTGCAACATCATGCATTTGTGCGTTTTGGCGCGCCAATGCGCGTTCATACATTTCACGTTGCATTTGTTGCATCAAACCAGATGCTGTTTTCAATAATTCATCTACAGATACCGTTTGTTTGGATTCTTTACCCAAATCACGACGGGTAATTGTGACAGAATCATTTTCCATTTCGCGACCACCTATTTCGACACGCAATGGCACACCACGTTTAATCCATTTCCACATTTTATCAGGCGCACGCATATCGGTTGTATCAACCAAAACACGCAAATCCGTGCTACGTAATTTTTCGCCTAAATCTTCGGCATATTTATTTAATGCATCTGCATTTTCTTCGCGAACGATTGGGATAATCACAATTTGATATGGCGCAATGGCTGGTGGCAAAACCAAACCATCATCGTCACTGTGAATCATGAACAGGCCACCCATCATACGTGTTGATGTTCCCCAAGATGTCGTCCATGCATATTGTAATTTACCGTCCGTCCCCAGATATTGAATATTAAAAGATTTCGCAAAATGTTGTCCCAAATCGTGCGATGTACCCGCCTGTAATGCCTTGCCATCTTGCATAATTTGTTCAACGGTATATGTGTGGTCGGCACCAGCAAAACGTTCTTCGGGTGTTTTTTCACCGGCAATAACAGGCGCCGCCAAAACATCACGCATGTAATCTGCATACATTTTATGCATTTTTTTCGCATCGGCATTTGCGTCTTCGTGGGTAGCAAAAACATTATGACCTTCTTGCCAATTAAATTCCGATGTGCGCAAAAACATACGCGGACGCATTTCCCAGCGCATAACATTTACCCACTGATTCAACTTCATCGGTAAATCACGCCAAGATTGCACCCAACGGGACATAGCCTCGCCAATGATGGTTTCAGATGTTGGACGAATAACATAAGGGTCTGTTAATTCGGCATCTGGGTCCGGTTGTAATTTACCATCAATCATTTTCAAACGATAATGTGTGACAACAGCCGCCTCTTTGGCAAAACCAGCAACATGTTCCGCTTCGCGATTAAAATATGCAATCGGTATCAGTAATGGGAAATTTGCATTTTGGACACCTGCGGCCTTAATTCGTTTATCCATTTGGTCGCGCATCAGTTCCCATATTGCCCAACCATATGGTTTAATTGTCATACAACCACGCACAGGGGCATTTTCCGCCAAATCGGCTGCAACAATTAAATTTTGATACCATTCACTAAAATTTTCCGCACGTGTCGGTGTTATTGCTGTTTTCATTTTTATATCTCTTTATCTTTTAATTCCATATATTTGTTCGATACGATTTCATGCAATTTTGTTGCAATTTCTTTGCGATTCATACCAGATACAGAAACAGGTTCCAATGCCCATATATGCACCGTCATTCCGCCCAGTTGCGCGATATGAAATATTTGACCAAACGCACTGCGTTCAACCTCGCACTTTGGACCCTGGGTCTGTTTCACGTTATCAAAGTAAGCATAATCGTTTGCCAAAACCTGGTCATTAACGCATTTATTGCGACGCGTACGATATGTAATAATCATTGGTTGAATTGTTAAATTATCAATTTCTTCGACCATATTAAACATCGCAGATTTAAATTCACGAACATACGCGCCATTGGTGGTTGTTCCTTCGGGGAAAATTACAACAGGATATGATGCAGAATTCATTTGTTTTGTCATGGCATCAATCGCCTCGACGGCATGCGATGGGCGTCTATCCACAAAAACAACACCGAATTTTTTCGCAATCCAACCAACCAAAGGATAAGATGCAATATCAATTTTTCCAACAAATGAACAACCATATGCCACAGGCATTGTCATCAATTCAAACACAGAAATATGATTACAGATGCACAATAACGGACGTTTTTTCGATAATTTGCCATGCCGACGAATACGCAAACCTGTGGTGGCACTCAAACTCCACATAAAAAAGCGCATATATTTTACAGAAAAACGTCCGCGTGGAATTAAAAAAATTATTGGAACCTGGATTAAAACAACAAATACGAATAATACCGCACGAACCAGCGCAATTGCAGTATCAAAAATATTAACCCGACATTTATCCGCCATTACTTTCATTATTCTTGCCTTTCGTCTTCGTCTGTTTTATCTGGGTCTTGGATTAATTCAGCATCAGCCGCATCTTCGCGTAATAAAAATGCAAATACAGAACGCATCACACGCATCGCACCCTTGGCAGGAGATGCAATAATCTTGCCCAATGTTTGAATAAAGTTAGACGGCAATTCAAAATCTTCGCCTTCGAAACTTTCATTTGTGCCAAAGAAATGTTTTCTGTAAAGCGCGTCCATATCTTTGGTGCGCAACATCACAAATACGTCGTATGAATTAAATGGTTTATCAATAAACACACCGCGTCCAAATGTTGCGTTTATACGCAAATACCCCTTTACCAATGGTGTCATTTGACGACGCGCAATATTCGCATCAACAAAAACCTCTGGTAAAATATTCATACGCGTTAATTTTGGATTTACACCCGGTGCCAATTTTGTTGATTCCACAGTTGCACGCAAACGCAAAGGCGACAGATGATTATAATATAAATATGAAATTGCCTGGGCTGATTCCGCCGGATTTGTTCCCGTCCATGATGCAACGCCAAACACAATACCAATTTTATGACGCATAATATATTCGCCCAAACCCGCCCACAACAGACGCATTACCAGCGCATTTTCACGATATTCCGGTGCCACACATGCACGTGACATTTCAACAATATTTGCACCAGATTTTTTTATTTTTGAAATATCAAATTCAGTTTCTGTATAAAATCCGCCCATTTTTTCCGCCGCATCACGATTGATAATGCGATACGTGCCAACAACGCGACCTTCGTGAAAAACACCCAAATATTCAGCAAATCTGTCATAAGAGTCATATTCTTCGCGTAAATTTTTTTGTTCTTCGGTTGCAGACGCACCCTCTTCTTCGACAAAGACACGATAACGAAGTGCGCGCACCTGGCGGCGTTCTTCTTTGGTACGGGTTAAGCGCACCTCGAAATCACGAACTTTTATACTCATTTCTGTTTTATCCTTTTATATACTGGGGTTAAGGATAACAAAGAAAAACCACTATATCAACAGATTTATTTTAATTTACCAGATAATTCACCAATGGCGATTGCATACCAATTTGAATTATTCCACTTTTTGATTCTATAAAAATTTGGATATGTTAAATACGCAATGCGAACCGTCGTCATATCTATATCTGTATCAGGTGATATTGCATATACACTGGCCTGTGTGTCCGCCGTATCAGCAACCAATCCAACAACCGTATCATCAGCCGCCAATGGCGTACCATCAGCATTTAATACCCCCAAGGTTGCCCAATATGATACAGGATATTTTTTATCGCCATTTATTAAATCATCGTCTATGTCCGATGGAATTAAAACACGTGTGACAATTTTTTCGTCCGGGCGCCAACCCAATTTATTCAAATAATTCCCCGCACTGAACATTGCATCACTGATATTATTTATTATATCAATTTTTCCGTCACCATTGCCGTCTGCACCATATGATGCCAATGTCGTTGGTATAAATTGAAAATGCCCCATTGCACCAGCCCAACTGCCGTAAATACTGTTTATATCCAGATTATTTTTATCTGCAATTTTCATCAATGCCAATAACTGGTTGGTAAAAAATTTTTCACGACGTCCATCATACATTAATGTAAAAAATGCGTCTTTTAATTTATATGCCTTTTTGACAGTTCCATAATTTGATTCCATGCCCCAAAATGCCAAAATCACATAACGCGGCACACCATACTTTGTTTCAGTTTTTCCCAACAAAGTTGGATATTTACGTGCCATATTTTGACCACTGCGCACACGTTCAGCATTTACCGTTCGCGATAAATAATCACGCAATGTCAATTTAAATTCCGATTGGTTTTTATCATTATATACTATACGCGGAATAAACACAGAATTTTTCAATGTTGCATCAATTGTCGCATTTGAAATACCGTCCGCCATTGCGGTCGCACGCACAGACGATTGTATTGCGTTCCAACGTTCAAAATCAAATTCACCCCGCGCTGCGTACGATTCAATCGACACAAACGAAAACAATGCGCAAAAAAACACCACGCCCAAATGTTTCATATTACAACCCCATTATTATTTGTATTAAATTAAAAAGCGTATTTTAATCCCAAATGCAAACTAAATGATTGCCATGTTGCCTCTTTCAAAGCATCTGTCACGCGTTCAGTATATGCCGGATATGTTGTTGCGATATAATCAAACGCATCAGGATCAACATTGCTGGGAACCTCGGTATATTCGGTGTATTCAGCCCAATAAATTTCACCACCGATTTTACCCACATGGAAATAATTTGTGTCCGCCTTTAACGATAATTGCAAACGGTCAGATAAACGCATCGAATATTCCATTTCCAATTCATACGCAAAGGCATCATTATCACCCTCGTCCAAGAAACTGGGGTGTTGTTGCCAATCTGTCCGGTTTGGCCATATACCTTCGGACGAATATTTCGGCATACTGACCTGGCCATAAAAGCGCAATTTATCCGTTAATGTTAATTGTTTTTCAATTCCCAATCCAATATAAAATCCAGACCATGTTGTATTATATTCATGTGTTTTGCCAGACACCAATATTGGACCATCACCGCCAATTATAACACATTCATCATAGCCAACACCCCATGGTGCATATGGATTTGCCGCATCATAAACATAATCATTTATCGACAATGCACCTGTTAATGGATCAACCGAACCAACATTGATTTGTTCGGGCGACACACATACCTGGTACCATTGTTCAGCAGCCGCTTCGGCCTGATTAATAGGAACAGCATAATAAATACCCAAATCTTCGGGGTCACCAAAGACATAATCGCCGTCCTGGGTCATTAATGGAATATATACACCCTGGTTTGGATAATAATGGTCGGCCATTTGCAAATTATGTTTAAATATTTCATAACCAAACACAGGTGTTAATTTCCAACCCGCAATATCCCATATATTGTGCGCACCGATTCCAAACTTCATATGATTTGTGTCACCAGATTGGTCACCAACAGATATTGTAAATATTCCTTCGTCTGGACGCGCAACATCATACGGCAACAAATCATAATCCATGGACAGACCGCCACTTTCCATTTTACCGTATGTAAATTCACCAAATGCCATCATATCAAAGTTGCGCAATGTAAAATTATAACGCGCACCAGCCTTTAATTCATTAAACACCATATCGTCCCATTCCAAAACGGAATTTACAGATGTTGTAAATTGAAAATCTGCAAAACGACGACCATACCCGCCATAGATATAAAAACCATTTTCATCAGCCGTTGGTATTGACACACCGTTTGCCGTCATTGTTCCAGGATATGACGCAACCTGGGGCGCCGCAGGCACACGATATGTATATGTGTTTGACGAAACAACTTGTTTAGAACCAGATCCAACATAATTTTGATAACCACGATTTTGATACGAACCGTATGCGGCACGATTCATCGATATTGGTTGTTTTTGATAATACGATGGAACACCTTCGTTGCTGGCCCAAGCCGGCAGCGACACGCAGATTCCAAGCAAAATCGTGATTTTATCCTTCCTCATTTGGTTTCATTATGAAACAATTTCAATATTTAATGCAACTAAAAAAATGATTTACTGGATTTTTTTATTCTTTGTTTTAATATGACCCGTATGATTGCACCACACAACATTTATATTCATGTTCCGTATTGCATTTCCAAGTGCAGTTATTGTGCTTTTTTTTCACGTGCAATTTCACCAGATTGGGATTCGTATTGTAATCAAATTTGTAATGAAATAGATTATTGGTTTAATAAACTGGGACGCATAAATGTTCCAACAATTTTTTTTGGTGGTGGCACCCCTAGTTTAATGCCTATAAATATTTTTCAAAAAATTATGCAATATTTAAACAGTAAATTTGACTTATCATGTTGCGATGAAGTCACCGTTGAATCAAATCCTGGGACAATTACATACGATAAATTACAAAGATTTATTGAAAATGGCATAACGCGTTTATCAATCGGTGTGCAATCATTTGATGATGACGAACTGCAATTCTTGGGACGCAAACACAACGCACAAACCGCAATAGATTTGATAAATGATGCACAAAAATCTGGTATCAGGGTCAGTGCAGATTTTATATATGGACTGCCAAATCATAATGTAAAAAATGTAATTCGATTATGCACGCAAATAAATGATATTGGATTACAACACGCATCTTTGTACGAATTAACCATCGAACCAAACACTCCGTTTGGACATATGAATTTAAATATGCCGTCCAATGATGAAATGGCAGAAATGTATTTAACCATACAAAGTCATTTAAATTTATCACGATACGAGGTTTCCAATTATTCCGCGCCCAATCAACAATGCAGGCATAATCAAAACATATGGGACGGTGATGCGTATATTGGTTTGGGCAACGGTGCAATGGGACGCGTATTGATTGACGGCGATTGGTTTGAACAATCGGGTGGCAATATCAAAGCAAATAAGATAGACGCAAACACACGCGCCACAGAACGCATTATTACAGGATTGCGCACAACACGTGGTGTGTTAATTGATGATACAATAAAAAATATAGTTGATATAGATTTTATAAATTCTAATAATGAATTGGTCCAAATCAAAGACAATCACATAATCGCAACATCAAAAGGATTATTGACATTAGACAATTTAATTTTACATATAATAAAGTAAAAAATGGAACATAAATTATTAAATATAATTGGAATCTGCGCAGTTGCCATCACTTTGGCATTGGCCGGTTTTATACACAAGGAGAACAGCATGACAATAGGTTTAGATATTAAAAATATGGACACCAGGATTGCCCCCGGGACAGATTTTTATGATTACGCAACACGTGGCTGGCGCGTGGCCCACCCTATTCCAAACGACTACGCAAGATACGGGACATTTGAATTACTGGCCGAACAAAACGATAAACGCGTTCGTGAAATCGCCGAAACAGACACCGGTAAAGTTGGTAAATTGTTTAGAATTGCTATGAACGAAAGACAATTAAACACCGAAACTGTGCGTCCTGTGCGTCCATATTTGGCAGATATCAGCGAAATAACATCTGTTGCCGATTTGCCAAGTGCGTTGGGAAAATTGCACAGTTTTGTTGATGGATTTTTTGCCGATACTGTTGAGTTAGACGAAAAAGACAGTTCATATTATTTATATCACATTGTGCAATCTGGCACTGGTTTGTCACGCGATTATTATTTTGACGATGATGAAAAATCCGAACAAGTTCGCGAAAAATATATTGAATACTTGGATAAATTGATGACCGCATTTGGTGTGTCTGGCGATGCACAAAAAATATTTAATCTGGAAAAAAAATTAGCCAAGGCTTTTTATAGAAAAGAAGATTTGCGCAATCCATTGAAAAATTACCACAAAATGTCAATCCAAGAATTCAAAGATACTTTTGTTGGTTTTGATTGGGATAAATATTTTGCCGCCCGCGAAATCAATCCAAAATCAATCAGTGTTGCACAGCCCGAGGCTTTGACAGAAGCCATCAATATTATAAACAATACAGATATAGATTTATTAAAAACTTATTTAAAGGTTCGTATGATTTCTGGGGCAACACCATATCTGGACGACAGAACATACGATATCGCATTTGAATTTAACAAGGTTTTAACTGGTCAAAGCGACAAGAAACCACGTTGGAAACGCGCCATTGGTATTGTCGATGGTTCTTTGGGTGATTTGGTTGGTAAAATATTCACAGAAAGATTTTTCCATGCAGATGCAAAAAGTCGCATGCAAGATTTGGTAAAAAATTTACAATCTGCATTAAAGATGCGAATTGAAAAACTGGATTGGATGTCCGCCGACACAAAACAAGAAGCATTGAAAAAATTAAGCACTTTCCATGCAAAAATCGGTTATCCAGATGTATGGCGCGATTATTCAAATCTGGAAATATCAAACAACGATTCGCTGTATGATAACATGGTTCGTATTTGGAAATTTCATGACAGATTCTGGTTGGATAAAATCGACAAACCACGCGACCCAAACATTTGGTATATGAACGCGCACGAGGTTAATGCATATTACGACCCATCAACAAATGAAATATGTTTTCCAGCCGGTATTTTGCAATACCCGTTCTTTGATATGCGGGCAGATGACGCTTTTAATTATGGCGCAATCGGCAGCATAATCGGTCATGAAATGACACATGGGTTTGACGACAGTGGTCGTC
The DNA here is from genome assembly GCA_902802115.1 of uncultured Pseudomonadota bacterium. Classification (GTDB taxonomy): domain Bacteria; phylum Pseudomonadota; class Alphaproteobacteria; order Rs-D84; family Rs-D84; genus Enterousia. The sequence continues at coordinate 49,183 of CADCKW010000001.1, forward strand.
ACTTTGACGCAGACGGCAATATGCGCGATTGGTGGAATGCCGATGACACACGCGAATTTAACAAAAGAACAAATGTATTACGCGAGTTCTTTAACAATATAACAGTTGCGACAGACACACGCGCAAACGGAACATTTACGCTGGGCGAAAATTTAGCCGACTATGGTGGTGTGACTGTTTCATTTACCGCATTTACCCAATTTGGTAATCGCACAGAACCAATCAATGGATTGACTGATGCACAAAGATTCTTTATTGCATACGCAATGGGATTCACACAGAATATTCGTGATGCCGAGGTTTTACGATTAACAAAAACAAACGAACATTCTTTGGGACGTTGGCGCGTAAATGGAATATTGCCACATATTGACGCGTGGTATGATGCTTTTAAAATAAACGATAAATCGAAAATGTATATTGCACCGAATAAACGCGTAAAGATTTGGTAAAAACACCCGCAAATGCGGGTGTTTTTTTAATCTTTATTTCCAACACGCTGTCTAAATTCTGTACTTGGACGAAATGTTGCAACACGACGCGCAGAAATAACCGCCGGAACACCTGTTTTTGGATTACGACCAATGCGTGCCGGCTTTGTTAAAATTTTAAAAGTTCCAAAACCAGAAAATTTGACATCATTTCCATTAACCAGTGATTCACCAATTTCTGCAAAAATAACATCTATCATTTTATATGCATCGGTTGCGGTTAAACCAAATTTATCACGCAAGCGAGTTGCCAAATCATTTCGTGTAATTGTTGCCATTTTTTAATTTCCCTTTGTTTTTCCTTGATTATTATATCGACGCGCAATAAAAAAGCAACATTTATTTGTTTTTTTGCAAAATGTTGATTTTGTGTTTTAATTTGTTTAAAATGTTTGTGTATGTCCCCATAGTTCAACTGGATAGAACGGGGGTTTCCTAAACCTCTGATGCTGGTTCGATTCCTGCTGGGGATACCAAACAAAGTTTAATAAAGACTAATAATATGAAAAACAAGGCTGTTAAATTTGGGATTATTGCAACATTGTTGCCACATCTGTTTTGTTGCGTTTTGCCAGTTGTATTGGCAATATTAAGTTTATTCGCCCCAGAGGTCGCACATTCATCGTATTTTATGCCAGATTGGTTGGAACCATGGCTGTTTGTGATTTCGGCTTTGATGTTGGGGTTATCTTGGGTGTTTGTTATACGCGATTGTCATTGCGATTGTGACATGTGCCACACGCACGAAAAACACGCCCCACAAAAAATCATTTTATCTGTTATAACGATTTTATTTATTGTTAGTGTTGTTTTGCACATCATCGCACATCATTAACAACGTTCAATTTTCAGTGTGCAAAATTCAGTTGATGCGTCGGTATGTGACCGACAACTTTTTTACCACCCTATACAGATGTTAATATGACTTATTTTTTTATTTGTTTTATGCCACCGAATATGATAAAATAAATCATAAAAGGTAGGAGTGATATCGATGAAAAGATTAGTCGTTGTTTTAAGCAGTTTGTTGGTTTTACCCGCATTTGCTGAGGTTTCACCGTCACAAATTGACACAGAAAATATGTTTTCTGGGGTTGAATTTGACGATGCGACAACTGGTGCGGTCGAAGAAATTGTTGCAGACGAAGAAGTATCTGCGCCGGTTGCAAAACCACAAACCAGCACATCTGGTCGTATGATTGGAACCGGCACCGCAGGTCGTGTGGCGGCGGGCCGTTCGGGCATCAGTCGCGCCAGCAATGTGGCCAGCCCCAGAACAAATTCTGTGCGGTCACGCAGTATTTCTGTCCGCAGTGCAACGACACCTGTGCGCACAACATCGGTGACAACACGTCGCGCTGACAACATTGGGACCACCCAACGTCAAGGTGTTGCGGCACGTGCATCAACATTGAATTCCACCCAAACAGTTTATAATCCCAATGCAACCAGCGGTGTTCGCGCATCTGTGACATCACGTGGCATGCGTGCGGCAACAATTGTTCCCGCCACAACAACAACAGTTCCAACAGCGGAATCTGCGGTGGAAACAACCAGCGAATTGAACGCGATTAAATCTTTGACCGAATATTGCCAGGCACAATATGCGTCTTGTATGGATAATTATTGTAATGTTTTGGACGACAACCAAGGTCGTTGCACATGTTCCAAAAACATTTCTAACTATGAAAAGACCGAGGCCGCATTGGAATCTGCAACAGAGGCTTTACAAGATGTCGCCCGCAGTATTCAATATATCGGTTTGCCAGCAGAACAAATCAATACACTTTTCACAGAAACCGAGGCAGAATTAACTATGAAAGATTCCAAAGATAATTCTGCAATTCGTTCCAGTTTGGACAAAGTCAAACGTATGATTGTTGATGTTAAATCTGGAACTGCATCTTCGGTTGGCACCGCCAGCAGTATGAATTTCGATTTGTCCGGTTTATTGAACTTTGACATCGGTTCAACAGGTTTCGATTTGTCGGCATTTATGAACACAACCAGTTCTAATACCAACAGCATTTCAAATCAACGTGGCGAAAGTTTGTATAAAACCGCATCTGCACGTTGCAAGGCATCAGTATTGAATTCTTGCACCGCCCAAGGTGTTGATGCCGCGGTCGTGACAAATTCATACGATTTGGAAATCGATAAATCATGTTTGGCATACGAACGCGCTTTGACAGAGTCAAATATACAGATGACACAAACCGTTGCAAACGCCAAAGAAGTCTTGAAAAAGGCTCGTTTGATGGTTGCACAAAACAAAAACGCATACGATTTGCGCGGTTGCGTCAGTGCATTGGAATCATGTATGCAAGACGATTATGTTTGCGGTAATGGATACGAAAGTTGCTTGGACCCAACCGGTCAATATATCGTAAATGGTTCGGTCGTTATCGGCAGTATGCCTGGCAACAACACAGACGACAGCAGTATGTCTTCAAGTTATTCACACGATAATTTGTTCAAAACATGGGACAACAACAACAAAAACCCATGGGTTGATTCCAGCAACCAAAATAAATTTATCAGTTTGGTTGAATATATAAATGAAACTGTGACATCAAATGCGGCACAGAGTGCATCGGATAAAATGTCGGCATATTTGCAAAACAAAATTGGTTGGCATGACAGCAAAAACAACAAAGATTATGGTATGTGTATGTCTGTGTTGAATCAGTGCCAAAAATATACATACGATAACAAAGGCAAATACAATCCACAAAACGAAGTTATCAAAAACTTCTTGCAACGCGCATTGGTGCAAATCAAAATGTCACAAGACGAATTATTGGCATCATACGCCGAAGATTGTATCAGCGATGTTTCCAGTTGTTTGTCATCAAACAATTATGACGAAGCAAATCCAGAAAGCACAAAATCCAGAACAGCAATCAATTCTTGCTATTCACAAATCAAGACTTGCATGTCTGTAAATGGTAATATTTATGGTTCTGTGAATCCTACGCTTTTATTGAATTGGGTGACGGGTAATTACACCAGTTTGGAAATATTCCGTTCAACCACAGCCATTAGTGATTCTTGTGCATTATTGACCGATGAAACCGATTGCAAATCCGCACGTGGTTATTGCGATACAGGTTCCGCAGTCAGCGCAATTAATGATGGTGGCGCAATCTGCACATGGACATGGACAGACAATAGCGACCATAACAAAGGTGGAACATGCAGCAAGAACAGTAATGCGACATGTAATTAAAACTGAAACAATTAAAAATCCCCAGATTATTCTGGGGATTTTTTATTCCGCCCCGCTGGGTCCCGTCGCGGCTTTGCGACAGCAAAGACGGATGGGTAAGCATTGGGAGTGACCTCGCTGAAGCGAAGCGAAAGCGGGTGGAGGGGGTTATATGCAAACAAATTTATATTAAATAACCAAATTTGGACGTGATGCACGCAGATTTTCCAAAGATTTTTCTTGGGCGGCATAAAAATCCCCAGGATTCCAAATTTGAAAAGAATTACCGCGACCGACAAACAATGCCGTATCCACAATTCCCGCATGAGCCAATAAATCCGCCGGGATTATAATACGCCCCGTCACATCAAATTGTAATGGACGCGCATCTGCAAACAGCATCGCCGATAAATCGTCCAAAGAATTATCAAAAACACCCATTTTATCGGTTGCCGCCGCCAAAGATTCCATGCGCGACATGGATAACCCCTCGATACATTTATTTGTAAAAGAACGGTAAAGAACCACACCGGCAAATTTTTCATTATTTAATGCGGTACGAAAAGAAGCCGGCACAGAAATACGCCCCTTGGTATCCAAACGATTTTCATAAGATGAGAGAAACAATGACATTTTATCCTTTGAATTTTTCTTTGGGGTTTTACCGGCATCAACCGCACCACGAAAATCAGTCTAGCATGTGATTTTTTGTATGTCAATGACATTTCATAATCAATTTATGGGATTTTATGGTTTTACAAGACAAATCGCAATTTTTTAAAATAAATTTAAAATATTTTATTTTTTCTCTTGACCTGCGATTCGTTTTTGTTTTAAGATGTTTGTATAGACAAAAGGCAAGTGTCTAAAATTACCGAATTCGCCCGGATTTCTGGTAAAAAACAAACAAAGAACAACCAAGCGATGGCATATTTTTTGTAAATACGATTGTAAATACAGAAATTAGTCATCAAATCACACACAACAACCCAAGCAAGGAGGGACCCACACAATGCAAAAGAATATCAAACAGATAATGATTGCACTGGACCAGGTTTTGAGCACAACCGTTTGGGTAAATCAAGATAGACAAATCATTTCACTCAGTGATGAATTGCATGTTGGCAACAACAATGCACCACGTTCTATCGAAGATTTGCCACGCGCATCATTGGTCGGTGCATATGTATCATTACAAATTAGAACAGACAATTTTGATGTTGCGGCTGAAACATTGGAAACACATGATTTGGCATTAAAGGTCAAAGAAATGGTGTTTGCCGAGGCAAAGAAAATCATGGATAACGATACAGAATCCATGGAACGTCATGTAAAGGCTGCATAAAAAAAACACAGTTTCCGGATTACCGGAAGGAGAGGAGAAACCGCCAACAAGTAATTGTTGGCGGTTCGTTTTTTACCGGTCACGACTGCGCGGCAACATTTTTATATTGTTTTCGGGCGCAATCCCCGCAGATTCCATAATTTGCACCAATCGCGCACTGGAAACAACCCAATGTTGCGCGCCAACATTTGTTTTTTTATTCATTTTGTCGGCTGTTTTTTTAGGTGCAGTTTTGTTTTTATGCCATGTAGATTTCTTTTTTTGAATCATATTTTCGTCCTTTGGTTATACATATAAATATTATAAATTTCATGTGCAATGTTTTGTATCTGTATGAATTCCCTTTGGGGACACACAGCATATTTTTGAACAAAAAATCCCCTTGCATAAAAAATTAATATCGTGATATAATATTTTCGTCAGTGGGTGTTCCACTGATGAGGTGTCAGAACCTGAATCTAATTCCGTCTAAGATATAGACGTAAAAAAAACTCCAACCGTAAAATTGGTTGGAGGGTTGCGAATAATACCCCGACCGGTAAAATAAGCACACAATTTGAATTAGAATTGTTCTGAACCTCCAACCGCCTATGTAATTTGGTGGTTTTTTTATTGAAAAAATCGGTTGGAGAGATTGATTATGAAACGATTGTTTGTGGTGGTTTGGGTATTTATGTTTATGGCGGTCGCGCCATTGTTTCACGCAGTCGCAGATAATACATGCGATGGTATTTTGAATACAGGTCAATGGAATCAGTTAATGAACGGAACTACTTTATCCAGTTGGACGAACTATCAACATTTATCAAATCGTACTGCTGATTCTACAAACAATTCTATATCGTTTGATTTTGTTGGAAATAGTGTATGGAATATTGCTAATAAATATACAACAGGGGTCACTGTCAGCGGGCACAAATATTTTGTGACTACGCTTGTGGAATCTAATGTTCCTGTTGCAAATTTTTATTTGGCGTATGTAAATACCGAAGGCAGTTCCACGAGTGGTTTTAAAAACGTGTCCTTGACAGCGAATACATTAACGCGTGTTTCTGGGCTTACAACAGGAACTGGACGTGGGTTAGGATTAGAGTTTAAATCAGTTAATCCTGGGCATATGACAGTTAAAGATTTTCAAATTTTTGATTTAACAGAAATGTTTGGCGCTGGAAACGAACCATCTTTGGCAGATGCACAAACTATGATTGAACGACATGCCACAAGTTTAGGAATAACATCGGTTAATGGGTATTATGAATATAATCCTGGGACACAGATATCGTATTGTGCCCCAGGAATCAAAATTGCGACAACTGCATACAATGCGGCGCGATTTAACCCAGTTCAAACAGATTTAGATAGCGCAGTGGCGACCATACGCGAAATCGTGACGAATACGATAAATCAAACCGCCGCAATCGCCAGTTTGCAAGCGGACAAGCAGACCCGCCCGGAAGATGCTTGTCCCGCTGGCAAAAAATGTTTATTGGTCGAAACCGAAGAAAACGGTGTTATTGTTCCACACTGGTTCCCGATAATAGAGGCACCCGAAGAATAAAAAATCACCTATATATTTTGTTTGGTTAAAAAATTAAAAACAATAAATATTTCAATGCGTTTTTTACTTGCGTATATGTTTTTTATTTTTATACAATCATTATAATAAAAGGGGGAGATATCCTGTGCAAGACCGCATAGAACCGCCAATTTTAATGTCGCGTTTAATGACCTTTGTATTGGCCACTTCGTTGGTCGTGCTGACTGTGTTGGTTTGGACATTGGATAAAATGTTTCCTTTAAATCGACCCCAAGTGTTTTTCTTGACGTCACAAATGATGGACGATCAACAATTAACACTGACAGAAATACCAAAAGATAATTTGGAATTGTATAAACAACAATTTATCAAAGAGTATATTCGCGCACGTAATGAAATCGAACCTAACCTGTCTATTATGCGCGCACGTTGGGCAAATAACGCCGATGGTATCGTTAAAACTTGGTCAAATGACGATGTTTTCGGTAAATTTACAGAAACAGAAATGTTTAATATCATTAACCAAGATTTAACAGAGGTTTTTGATATTAAATGCGTTGTCGAATTTCCGCTGTATAATTCTGTTATTCGTGCGGTAAATAGCGATAATGCCGACACATACAGTGTGCATTTTCAATACAACTGTAAATACGGACCGTTGGGCGACCAAAGTTATGTTCAAGAATACATTATTCGTGTGCAGTTGGAACCAGGTGATGAAAGTTCTGTTAAGTGGGCTGAACGCATGGAAAACCCACTGGGGATTCGTGTTAGTGGTTATGATGTAATCGATGCACAAAACAAAGTTTTAAATACTGACCCATTAAATTGGTCTGGTGTGATACAGGAATAAAAAGAAACAAAGGAAGGAAAGATGTTAAAAATTTTGCAAGCAAATGGATTGGCATGTTTGTTGGTATTGGCATCATTTAATATTGCCAATGCCAAGGTTCAGGCTGCATGGGAAAATCCAAATGCAAATATGGCCGCGGGCAGTACAAAACCTGGATATGCACAGTTGTCTTGGTCGCCTGGAACGGTTTTACCGTTGAAATTGCGTAATGGCATGGTGACAATGGTGTCTTTGCCAAATGGCGAACAGATTGCTGATGCGGTTGTGGGCGATAAAGATTTATTCCAAATCAAAGGAACCCAAGGTGACAGAACTTTGTATTTAACACCTATGGAGGCCACAGAATCCGATACAAATATGATTGTGACTGGACAATCTGGAAATAAATATATTTTCTATTTAACAAATGCCGGTATTGATTCAAACGATATTTCTTATTCCCAGGTTGATGTCGTATTGGATAATGGCGCATCTGTGGGTAATGCGACCGCAAATGTTCGCAGTGGCAGTGGTATGAATTCTATATTCGCCACCGAAAAACCTGCGTCCAGTACGGTTGGTGTTGATGGCGAAGATTATGCGTGGATTAAATCTATGAAAATCGACCCGTCTGAATTCCGTTTCGATTTAGATATTTTTGTTCCAAATCCTGACGATTATGTGATTGCACCTGAACGCGTGTGGCGTGATAAAATTTTCACATATATCGATTTCGGCGATAAAGTTATTGCAATGACACAACGGCCGGTGGTTTCGTTGTTAATCGAAGGTGGCGAATCACCTGTTGGTTTTCGCACCGATGGTCAAGACGGTCGTTTGTTGATTGTCGAGGCTGTGGGCGATATGGTTTTACGCAGTGGCCAACGTATTGTTTGTATCAAAAAACGTGAAAAACCTTTCTTGATTGCAGATACCGCATCAGTTATGGCTTTGGCAGAGGCAAATGTTGCACAAAGCATGATGTCGGGCCAATCATTAAATAATGTCGCATATAACGCGGATATGAGTGCAATGTATGGTGCGCCGATGGATTATTCGGCAACACCAATGTATATGTCAAATACGACAAACGCGTTTGGAACCGGAACATATATGCCGGCGGGATATAGTATGCCTGTCACCCAGGGAACTGTTGGCGGTGGCACATCAACAACATCTATGATTCCAACAAAACGCGAAACCGCAGGTGCGTATTTACCACAATCAAACATTCCATTGATTTCATCAAATCAAACCGGTGTTGCGGTTGAATTTGCGTCCGATACATCGGTCAAGGCTTTGGACGATTATTGGTCTGAATTGTTGGCTAAATTTAGTGGCGACAGCGGTTCTGGTTTGCTGACCCCGTATCAAAACAGTGTGTTCTATGCGGTTGATGAACAAGGTGTTGGTGAATTGGGTTCTAATGCATCGGCGGCACGTTTGTATCGTTTGCGCATTGGTCCAATCGCAGATATCGATACTGCACAAACCCTGTGCGATAAATTGATGAAATTCCAGGTGTCTGGTTGCAAGGTGGTGCGTATTCAATAAATAACTGCGAAAAAACAGGATAGATTGTTATGGCTAATAAAATAGTAGATAAAATTAAAGAATCTTTGAATACAACGCCGGTTGCGTTTCGGTGGTTGTTGTTGATTGCGGCATTTATTGTCGTGTTAATACTGCTGTTTTTATTGCTGAGCAAACCAAAGCAAAATGCGGTAAATGTCGTTCCGGAAAATCGCGATGTAAAATTGATTATCGCACCTGAATCTGCAAGTTTTGTCGATACGAAAATCGGGAACAAAGCAAAACAGACTTTCAAAATAAACGCAACATATAATGTCGTGATTGATTCGGTCGCATTGAAAGATAAAATCGATGGTTTTTCTATTACTAAATCTTGTGTGAATACCAATGTTAAATCATATGATATAAACAAAAGTATTCCTTGTTTGGTTGATGTCGCATTTTCGCCAAATAATGAAACAGCATCTGGTGATGCAACCATTGTGATTTCGTGGCATGATAAAAAAGATTCACGTGATGCCGGTAAAAAAGTTAGTAATATAGTTATTCCGTTTAGTGCAAAGGGTGCAGACAAGCCCGCGCCAAAACCTGTGCAGGAAAAAATCCCAGAACCCGCACCAGTGGAAACAACCACCGAAGATGATATTGACACGAATTTATTTGATGATGTCGATTATGATGACAGTGATGATGCGGATTCTATGCCGGATTTAACCGATACGACAAATGTATTTAAAGCCGCACCGGCACCCACACCGGCACCGGTTCAAAAACAACGCGCACCGGAAAAATGTTCCGATTTTGCAATGCCTGGGTACAGCACATCTGGCGCACAAATTGGTTGGATAAAACCAAGTGATGGTCGTTATGAATTTCACCCTTTTTCTGATAAAGACTGCAAAAATCCAACAGGGATTTATAACCCCGACACAGGTATTATCACCAGCATTGATGGCAAGGGCAAAAAAATTGGAACAGATGCAGACCATATTGGTTGGACCGGTGATATAACATCTGCGCCGGCATTAAAATCAAAACGCGTTGCGGCACGTGTGGCAGATTCTTCGACAGATAAAATCGGCGGCATGGGCGATTTCAAGGGCAAATTCCAAGAACCTGGTGCGGGTATGGAATTGATTACGGCACCAACAAAACCAGCCGAGGTGTATGAAGGTTCTGGCACAGGCGAAGCAATTTTCGCAAGTCGTCCATACGACCGTTCATTTATATTGCGTCAATTTAAACCAATTCCTGCGACAATTGTTTCCGAGGTTCGCGCAGACCCATCGGTATATTGTCCAAACGGTGATTGTTCAAAAAGCAGCGGTATCCCTGTGCGCGCAACTGTCGATAGAAATGTTTATTCCGACAATGGTCGCAATATCATTATCCCAACAGGAACTTTGTTGATGGGGTATTTGACTGGCGAATTACCTGGGCCATATAAATCTGTGGGACGTATGAAAATAAATTGGTATCAATTTATTCGTCCAGATGGTGTTGAATTTAATTTTGAAGATGGGTCTGATCCATATTCTGCCGATGCCCAAGGTCGCGTTGGTGTCCCAGGATACGGCAGCACCGATTATATCGAACAAATGGTTATGCCATTGATTACCGCAATGATACCAGCCGCGGTTAATATGATTGCACCAATTGCCGATACATTTGTAAATCAAATCGATTTGGATAATAATACCGTCGTTCAATCTGGAACTGTGCGTTCGTCCGAATTGGCAAAAAATGAAGTTATTACTGCATGGAACAAGGTTGCACAAAAATTGATTGTTGATGCGTTGGATAACACCACACCACCTTTTTCAATTGCCGCAGGAACCCGTATTACCGTATATTCACCTGTGGATTTGATTGCGGCATGTGGTGGCGAAGATGATGAAAATGCTGGTAAAAAATGCGCTTTCCACACATACGCAAAAAATACACGTCGTTCTTGGTCTGGATTAAAAGGTCAAGTTGTTGTAAATCCAGAAGACGCATCATGGACAGGTCAAGTTCGTTCGTTTGATATGGCACAATATTGCACCCAGGATTCCAAAGGCATTTGGACAGTTAATCAGTCCAAGATGAACGATATTATTGCCGCTGGACATGATTACAGAACCGCATTGGCATATTGCCAGGCTCAAAATTATCAAGGCAAAACCCAGGCACAATACGAGGCATATTATCAAAACCTGACTAAAAATGGTGCGAAAAATACATCGACATATAACCAAGAAACAAAGACGGTTGTGACAGATTATTCTAACCAAGATTACAACCAACAGGTTTTAGGATTGGAATATGATGATGAAGGTAATATCAAAAATCCATTTGAAAAACCTGTGGCAGCGGCCCCAGCCACAGAATCAGTGGGCAGTTTAGATTGTGATGGGGCGGCACCTGACCAGTATGGTTGCTGTCCGGGGGAAACATATACCGATATGGGTGACCAAGGGTTTAATTGTTGTCCAGACTCCGGTGGCGATTGTTTCCCACCGCTGGATTTAAATTAGTATCGGGTGATACATAAAAAAACACACATCATTTGATGTGTGTTTTTTTATGTTTATTTCAGGCCAAAATTGTTTGTCGATTCGCACACGAATAGGAAAATATTGATATTTTCTTTGTTTTTCGATTTGAACTACAACTGAAAGTTGTAAGGTTAGCGAATTCCAACACTTTGGTTTATAACAACAATATAATATAAAGGAGAAAAAATTATGAATAAAACTCAACAAATCGTTCATGAAAATATGGAAAAATTTCACAATGCCGAACAAATGTGGTTTTGGTTTGTGTATTCTAAATCTGTGCAATCGGGATTCATGCCCAGATCTAAACCTGTATCAAAACGCGTGTGTGAATTGTTGGACGTAGAAACCATGATTACAAAACTGTATTTATCAGGACAATTAACAACCGAAGAATTAGGTATTATGAAAAAATATGGCGATAAACGGCGCGCACCACATCAATATGTTTGGGCAGAAAACCACGATGCATATATATGGAAATGCGCAATGGATAAATTGGATTCTGCCGCACGCAAAAAAGACTGGTTGGATTAAAAAAACAAAGGATTCAAATTATGTTAATTATTGGATTTTCAAAAAAAACTCATTTGAAATTTGTAAATATGGTTTGCAAAAATTTTAAACACTGTGCGGTTATAACACCTGTTGGGCATAAGTTTGTTTTACATCAATTTGTCCGGCGAAATCATATCGTAAAAATTGATATTACAAAACGTAATATTACCCAACTGGAACGCAAAGGTTGGGCTTTTATTTTTTTAACCCAGGTGCGCCCAGACAAATTTAATCCGCACGCGACAACGTGTGTAAATTATGCAAAAAGCGCACTACATATAAAAAATTTTTGGATTCAAACACCCGATGCTTTGTATCGGTATTTACAAACAAATCTGACATAATATGTCAGATTTGTTTATATATCTTGCCCAGTTGCCGCATCAAAATTTTGTTTGCCAACACGAATAATTTTATTTTCATATTTTGGTGCAACATCATATTTTATATCGCGTCGCCAATAAATTGCGCCATCGGTTAATCTAACCGCATACAGCACTTTATCCAGACCAGTAATATATGCAACATTTTTCAACACAACAAATTCATGTCGTGTGCCAATGGGACTGCACCATTTTTTTGCACCGGTTTGCTTGTTAATTTTACAAAACGCGTCACCCATGCCACCCGCATAGATATAAGTACCATCAATCACCAATGGCGCAACGATATCCACAGTTGCCGCCCCACCCGTCATATTAGAAACACTATATACATCAGCCAGCCACATAACCTGACGATTTTTTGGTGCGATTTTTATAACACTGCCACTGTGCAATCCAGAATAAACATGTGCGCCATCACATATTGGTTTGATTTCAATATCCATAGAATTTGATGCAGGAAAACCAACAAATATTTTACGATTGCCATTACGAACGATATCATTACTGTCCGTTGTATAATCGCAATTTTGTGTATTTCGGTCAGGTTGATTGTCAGGTAAATTTTCAACATTTATATTTAAAATATTTTGTTGTGTGCCAGAATCAAAAATGGCTGTGCGTGTTCCAGGCAATATCGGGTCGTGTTTATCACACGCCGCCAACATCAATAAACCACAAAATATCAAAATATATTTGCGCATAAAATTAACCTTACTTTAAAGTTTGTGCGACACCAGAAATTTCACCAGGGCAATCGGTATCCTTTAAAATTTTATCCAACCATTTGTCTGCGTTTTCTTTATCGCCCGCCGCCAAATATTTTTGTGCGATTGTCAGCATCGCAGTATAATAAAATGGTGATGATTTTGTATTTAATGGCGACAAATATTTTTCAACGTCACGCGCACTCATATCATCGCCACGCGCCCCCACAACATGCAAACGCGCCAAATCACGAAAATCACGGGTATTTCCATGTTCAGCCAATTTTTCCAGTTTTTTGATATCTTTGTCTGGGTCCAAAGAATACGATTGAAACAGTGCCAAATCTGCATTTGCACCACGACCATGTTCGCCGATATTTGCCAATGCACGAACATCAGTTTTTTCCAATGCGGTTTCATAATTTACCGCCTGGGCCATTTGATTTGCACGATATGTACGAATTGCAATTTGATATCCGGCGACCAAGATTAAAATCCCCAGAACCGCACCAATCATCTGTTTTGAATATTTTTTAAAAAACGCGATTGTTTTTTCGTTATTGACATCTTCCCAGACCTCGCGATAGAGGGCGTCTTGGGCATAATCTTCACGTGTTTTTTTTGGGGTTGCAGGTTTTAGGTTTTTCTTTCTATCCAAAATGCTTGCCATTTTTTAATCTCCTGTTCTTGATAATTTATAATTTATGATATACTATAAAAGTTATGAAAAAGCAAATCAAGAATACTTTGCCAATGTCCCCCAGTACCAGTATCGTCGAGGCACGCGGTGTCAGCGATGAATCGGGATTGGCACAATATATACAAAGTATCCAAAAATACCCAATATTGTCCGCAGAACAAGAATATGAATATGCGACCCAATGGACAAAACACCAAGATTCCGTTGCCGCAGAAAAATTGGTTGCATCGCATCTGCGTTTGGTTGTATCGGTTGCATATGATTTTAAAAACTATGGTGTGCCGGTGGCTGACCTGATTGCATCTGGGAATATGGGTTTGATGCAGGCATTACAAAAATTTGACCCAGAACGCGGTTTTCGTTTTTCTACATATGCAATGTTTTGGATCAAGGCAGAGATTTATGAAACAATTTTAAATAACTGGTCGATTGTAAAAATTGGGACATCGGCAAATCAAAAACGTGTGTTTTTCAATCTGGCACGTGCAAAACGCGCGCTGGGGATTATGGACAATACACTGAATACAGACCAAACAAAACAAATTGCCGATTATTTAAATGTCAGCGAAGGCGATGTTTCCCGCATGTCGCAACGCATTGGCGCACGCGATGTATCACTGAATGCACCAGCGCACAACGACCCGGATTCTCATGATATTTTGTCTAATTTAACCGATGACAAAATGGGTATCGAAGACAGCATCGAACAATTAGAATTAAAAAAGAAAGGTTATGCGTTGTTGCGCAAACATTTGGCAAATTTAAGTGACCGCGATCGCGAAATATTGGTTGCACGCAGACTTAGCGAGCCGGTGGCAACATTGGAATCTTTGTCGCAAAAATATGGTATTTCGCGCGAACGCGTGCGACAAATCGAAGACCGCGCGTATAACAAATTACGCGATGCAATTTTGCAAGACGCAGATGGGGGGATATAATGAAAAAAATTTCAATTTATGCAATTTTGTTTGGATTAACATTTGTCGGTTCTGCGAATGCATTGCAATATTCATACGGAAACAGCAATTTTAAATTAAACGCATCTGGGTCGGCTGGGATTATAGAACCCAAGTTTAAAGACACATTGTTTTTGGGTGATTTTGAATTGGGCGCCAGATACACATACGCAATCACAGATTCACAAAAACTGGGGTTGGTATATGAATATGATGCGGATTCAATCGATGAAAATGATTTTGCACATGATGCGTTTGCGTTATGGGAAATGCGCGGTGTTGGCAGAATCGAGGCCGGATTAACAGAATCTGCGGCACATAAATTGGGTGTTGGAATTCCTGATGTTGGGGGATTGCGTATATATAACAAACCTTTGTTTTATAAAAAGATTTTGCCACGCGGAAATATTATTCCAAACACATCTGTGACAACCGGACATGACGCACCACGTGTAAATGTTGTGACTGCGGCGACAGATGCTGGACAATATGGTTTATCGGTTGCGGCATTTGGTGATGATTATGATTATGCGATTGATGGTGGTGTAAAGTTTAGATTTCCAGACGGCAAATTAAAATCTGCGTTATCATTGGGTGCATCTTTTATGGATAAACCACATGGATTTTCTGCGGCGACATATGCACCAGACATTTATGCCGATTGGCGCGTCCAAGGGTCAGTTGGGTATAATTTACAGTATAACAGTTGGATTTGGGGAACATCGGCGGTTGTGATATATGACGAAAATCCAATTGGCACCGCGGGCGACGGAATTTCCGCCGGGACAGGCATCAGTTATGATTTATTAAATTATTCTGTGTCATTATCATATATTTATTCCCATACAGGTTTATGGCACGAATATATGGAAAAATATCGCGAACATACAGTTGTTGGTTCTGTGCGATATAAATATGACGAATATGTCAGTATGTGGTTATCGATTGGTTTAATCACCGAAACACCATTTGTCACCGCCGCAATGAAATTAGAATTTTAAATTAAAAAACATCAAAAAACACCGGCAAATGCCGGTGGAATTATACCCACAAAATTTCGCAATTTTGTCGGTGTTTTTTTATATAAAACGCAAATTTCAAAAATACCCCTTGCATTAAATATTTATTTCTTGATAAAATATAACCTGACAGCAGGATTTGCTGTTGGGGCGTAAGAACCTCTCGTAATGTAAGAATGTCCGCGGGGACAAAAAATACCTCCAACTATAAATTGGTTGGAGGGTTGCGAATAATGCCAATTGACAAAATAAGCACGCTATTTGCTTACATTAATAGTTCTTAACCTCCAACCGCCTGCTTTCATTTGGTGGTTTTTTTATTGAAAAAATCGGTTGGAGAGATTGATTATGAAACGATTGTTTGTGGCGGTTTGGGTATTTGTGTTTATGGCGGTTATGCCGGTGTTTCACGCGGTCGCAGATAATAATCAATGCAGAAATTTGTTTGATAATACCGGATTCCCAAAGACAGGAGAATTTAGTAATAACGGACTAAATTGGGGTACTTATATGGGATTACCAACTATAAAATTAGAACAAGATGTAACCTATACGCTATCCTATGATATCCAGACAAATGTTTCAACACCATATATGGTTAGTATTGGTTGCGGAAACGGTTGGTATACAAAAGATATCAAACAGGTCCGAAATGTAACAACTACTAATGGTCGTGTATCTGTTACATTTACGCCGAGTGCTTACGATTTGTCGTATGGTGATATTGTTGCCTTTCGTCCAATTTGGGGTGTTTCTGAATCAGGTCAGTACACTTATTCTATATCCAATGTTCAACTTGAAAAAGGTTCTACGGCGACCAGTTATGTTCCATATAATCCATTATGCGCAACATGCGATGGGCAAATTGAAAACTATGTGTCGGCAACTGGGACAGTCGCACAAAATGGCACACCGTCGCCAACCAATCCAATCGAACCGGTATTTTATCAACAAGGCGATATGATATTGCGCAAGGTTGGAAATATCGCGGATTCTTATGATGCAACCACTGGTAAAATTACCCGCAGAGTTGGTATGAAAGTGTTAGACGGAACAGAAAGTTGGGGACGTGGCAGCTATACAGGCGGATATCGTTTTTATTTGGCTATTTGTGACATGGTAAAAGACGTGTTGGCTTATAATATGTCATCTCAATACCAAGCTGTTTTATACCAAACACCTGAGGCTAATATTGATTATAGCGCTTTTATAGCCGGTGTGACAGGCACGTGTTATGGCATATTTATTAGAAATGATGATTATACAACTGTTCAAAATTTTAAAAACTATTTGGCGCAACAATATGCCGCCGGCACACCGGTCGTGGTTTATTATCCTTTGGCGACGGAAACAACGGAAAATTGGAACGAAACTACTTATTGCGCACCAAATATCAAAATCGCGACAACGGCATATAATGCGGCGCGGTTTAGCCAGGTAAAAACAGATTTAGATAGCGCGGTGGCGACCATACGCGAAATAGTCACAAAAACGATAAATCAAACCGCCGCAATCGCCAGTTTGCAAGCGGACAAGCAGACCCGCCCGGAAGATGCTTGTCCTGCGGGCAAAAAATGTTTATTGGTTGAAACCGAAGAAAACGGTGTTATTGTTTCGCCAAAGGTGGCGGGGGTTAAAAACGTCATCAGGCGTTTTTTTATTTTCAAACTGCAATAAATGGCAGGAAATTTAACTATATTGCAACAACACCTAAAATATGGTATAATATTTATTATGAAAATATTTGCTTTTTTGACTTGTTTTTTTGTTTTGACTGGTTGCGGCAAGGTTTCCAACATCGCAAATAATGCACGCGAACCAGATATTACCGGTGACCCTATTTATGACAGTCAAACAGAATTTAAATTATTGGTCCCATGGGATTGGATGGTTTATGATATCAAAAATGTTAAAAAAACACCGGCAAATACCGGTGATTTGTTGTATTAAAAATAATATTTTTTAATCATCATTTACATGTTTCCTTATCCACGCATAATGACGGAAAAATTCCATGCCGACGCCAGCCGGATATCCCATTGCCTTGGTATTTGCAGGAATATTTCTTAACACGCCACTTTTTGCGCCGACCTCGGTATTATCGCCAATATGAATACCGTTTGCGACACCAACCTGGCCACCCAATAAAACCCTGTCGCCAATAACGGTTCCACCCGCCAGACCAACACCAGATGCCAAAAAACATTCTTTGCCCACAATAACACCATGTGCAATTTGACACAGGTTATCAATTTTTGTTCCTTCGCCAACAATGGTGTCTGTCATTGCACCGCGGTCGATACATGTGTTCGCACCCACAGAAACCCTGTCGCCCAGAACAACACGACCAACATGTGGAATAAATACATTTTTGCCATTTTGACGCGTATATCCAAATCCATTTTTTCCAATTACCGCATTTGCATTTATAACACAATCTGCACCAATTGTGGCATTTTCAATATGTGCGCCAGTATGGACGATTGTGCCGCGCCCCAATGTCACATTGCGACCTATATATGCCCCTGGATAAATTTTTACATTTGGTTCAATTACCGCACCACGTTCAACGGTCGCAAATTGCCCAACATAGTTGGTCTTGCGCGCGCGAAAAAACACACCGCGTTCAACATGTGCGTCTGCATTGATTCCAAAGCGCGGTTTTTCCCGATAAATTTCACCTAATATTTTTACAATATTTCCACGCGGGGAATCCGTCACCAACAAAGTCGCGCCCTGTGGTGCATCTGGGATTTGTGCAGGTTGCAATAAAATCACCGTTGCACGTGTTTTACGCAATACATCAATTGGCAAAATTTTAAATGCAGAACTGTTTTGTTCGGTCGAATAAAATGCCAGTTGCCCTGGACGCGCATCTGCAATCGGGGCAACACCACGCACAACCGCATCTTTGTCACCGCGCAATTCCAAACCAAACATTTCAGCCAATTCGCCCGCAGTTATTTTCGTGCCACGTGGGCCAAACAAAGTCGCAAATATTTTCCACATTGTATAAATCCTTTATTTTGTTTTGTGTTTTAACCACATCATTTGACCAATACCAAATATATTCGATACAGTCCAATATAAAACCAATCCAGCCGGCATCCATGCAAACATTATCGTAAATAACACAGGCATCCATTTCATAGTCTTGGCGGTCTGTGCCATTATGTCATTTTGATTTGCACTATCGTTTTTATTCGATTGTAAATATTGTTGCAGCCACATAGTCGCCCCCATTAAAATCGGTAATATAAAATATGGGTCCATTGTCGCCAAATCTTGTATCCATAAAAAGTGTGCATTGCGCATTTGAACCGAAATCAATAATGCTTTATACAATGCAAAGAATATTGGAATTTGAATCAGCATCGGCAAACACCCAGACATCGGCGATGTTTTATGTGTTTGATACACACGCATCATTTCCATTTGCATACGTTGTTTATCGTTCGCGTATAACTTTTGAATTCTTTGTAATTCAGGTTGCATTTTCTGCATTGCCAACATTGACGCGTATGATTTACGGGTCAATGGCCACATCAAAATACGAATTAAAATCGTAAATATAATTATCGCCAAACCATAATTCATAACAAATTTATGTATCGCGTTTATCGACCATAACATTGGTTGCGCCAAGAACCAAAACCAACCATAATCCACAGATTCAACAATGCCGTTGATTGTGGATTCTGCACCACTTAAAATATGTGCATCACGTGGGCCGGCAAAAACATTTGTTGTAATTGTTTTTGTGGTCCCCGCCGCAACAACCACTGGCGCCGCCGCGGTCGATGCATCATATAAATCGCCCTGCTTTTTCATGCGGATTGTTTGGTCAGGACTGTCGATTTGTGCCACAGATTCCCAATATTGATCAACAAAACCGATAAATCCATTTGTCGTTGTGTATGCATAAGATTTTTTATCCAAACTACGCCAATCATTATGTTCAATATCATTATTTACATACGCAATCGCCCCAGTATAAACACCGGCAGAACTGTTTTTGTCAGCGGCACGCAAAACACGTGTGTATGGCGCAAATGAAAAATCGCGTTTGGAATTATTTTTAATTGTATCTGATACACGAATCATAAAACCGTCCGCCGTAATATTGCGCGTAAATTCCACACCGTCATTATTGCGCCAAACCATATTATCACCGGATTTTTTCCATACCGTTGTCGCGGTTGGTGCCGTTGTTCCATTTGGCATTACACCAATTTCGACGAATCCATCACCATCAATCAATTTAACTGGTTCTGCATCACGCGCGCCACGTGCATAGTTTTTTAAATCTATGTTTGATATACGCAATCCTTGGACGCGTGCATTTATATCGTTTGATTCAATTATTTGTGTTGGAACATTTGATATATCAATATTGACCGTTGGTTCCGCATTTACCGCAACATTTTGTTTTGGTGCATCACCCATAAACAAACCAACAATCCACCAAGCCACCAAGAACAAAAATATCCACCATAAAATCCGTCCAAAACGCGATTGCCCCGGTTGATTTCTTTGCTGTGCCGCCGCCCAAGCCGCGAATCCAGAATTTGCATTATTATCCAAATATTGAACCATTATTTTTTCCTTTTACTTTTTGCGAAAAATCAAATTGATTATATACAAACCAACACCAATTACAATAAACATATCCGCCACATTGAACGCAGGCCAATGCATATCGCCAATATGCCAATCGATAAAATCAATTACCGCGCCGAAACGAATTCTGTCGATTAAATTTCCCAACGCGCCACCAATGATAAAACACAAAGGTAATTTTTCATTTGCACCGGCGCGACGCAATAAATAATAAACCAGCAACGCAATTATTACCCCGGTTGCCCCAACAATAATCCAAGGCGATATTTCGCCCAAATGCCGAAACAAAGAAAATGATGTTCCCGGATTCCATGTAAAAACAATATTAAACCAATTCGTCACATGCGCCATAATGTATGGATATTTTACAATATTCCACGCATAGCCCGACACAGGAACATTGCCAGTAATCAAATATAACAACACAGATTTAGTGATTAAATCCAGCAAGAACACACCAAAAATAACTGATAAATATTTGATAATCTTTTTCATATTAAAATAATCCTTTGCGTTGTGTAAAAAATATAGCAATCCACAACATTAAAAGCAAATAAAAAACACCCCGAAAATTCGGGGTGTATTACTATATTTCTGGACCGGCGGTAAATGTCCCGGTGCCCGCGTTGGTAAGGAACCTGTCGCTGACCGTATCATACATACCAATTACACCGTCGCTGTCGCGTTTGGCGGGAACACCATTAAATACTATATTCGAACCATTTGTTATAACCGCGGAAAATATTTGTGATTTCTTTGCCGCATATCGCGACATGCCACCGGCAGAACTATTTAAATCAAACAGCAACAGTGACCTTGACGTCATTGACACTGGGGCGGTATAGGTGGCCCTTACCACATCGTTAATAACGGCTTTCTTGTCATTTAAATAATTCAATTTAAAATCGTATAAAACATTTGTTTCCATTGTTTTTGAAATTGTTGGAGAATAATTTACAGAATTATTTGCGCCACCACCAAACGGCATTAGCACACTATTTGTAAAAACATCTATTGAAAAAGGACTTCCACCAGCATAAGCCGTTGAATCCGTTGCGCCAAATATAACATTATCAGCGTCTTTCAAAGCCAGGAATTTTACGCGAATCTGCGCCCCTGATGTTAATGTTGGTACAATCCCCGTATCGATATATTGTGTGCCAGATGCCTGGATATAATCCAAACAAGTATATCCAGATGGCACACCACAGATATTTTCGATTATCGGGAACCAGTGTGGTTTGCCATTATTGTCTTCGACCAATAAACATTTTTTGCCGGCGGGACAAGCATCTTCCGGGCGGGTCTGCTTGTCCGCTTGCAAACTGGCAATCGCGGCGGTTTGATTTATCGTTTTTGTGACGATTTCGCGTATGGTCGCCACCGCACTATCTAAATCTGTTTGAACTGGATTAAACCGCGCCGTATTGTATGCAGTTGTCGCGATGCGAATCCCCACCACCGGACCGGCGGTAAATTCACCTGTGCCCGCATTGGTGTAAAAACGATTATTGACGGTATCATATAACCCAACAACACCAGAACTATTTTCCGCAGGAACAAAATCATGGGTAAGTTCATTATTATTCCACATTTTTACACTATATATTTTCGCTTTTGCATAACCAACGACACCACCACTATTACGTGCAAATAAATATATAGGCAAATTATCTGCAACAAACGCCGGATTTGCCCCAGCATTAGATGTTTGGCTTGTATCAAACTGTGTGTTATCAATATAAACTAAACCATTTTTTGTATCTATTCCAAAAGTATGTTTGTTCAAATCTGCATTTGTCACAACACCCCAACCACCATAATTCCATAAAAATTTATTTGCTGCACCATATGGGTAAATATACTCACCCCAACCATATCTGCTGGTGTTATTGTTCGTTTTTCCAAATATAAAAGTATTGTTAGCCAACCCAGTAAATTGCCCAACTACCTCTGTTTTTGTAATACTGCTAGTGCCTATCTCGGTATTAATATACTGCGACCCGGTGGATTCGATATATTCCAACTCGGTATATCCACTTGGTAAATTTGCAGAAAACGCGTTGGTAAAACCAAAAAATATGGTACAGCAAATCACCACTATTTTTTGTAAAGCACCAAAAAACACACGTTTTGCAGACATTTTCGCAACTCTCTCGATTTTATAAACTGGCGGAAATCCGCACCTTTTTGCCATGTTTTGATTATACAAAAAACCTAGGTTTTTTTCGACACCACATCTGGCGAATTGCGATTTTGAATAACATATTGTTTTTACGAAAAAAGCAAATTTTCAATTTTTTGAAAAAAGTTGTTGCTTTTAAACCTAGGTTTTTTTTAGACCGGTTTAGGCAACAAAAACACAGTAAAATTAAATACTTTTTAACCAATTCCATTATGCAAAAAAAACAAAAAAAGCCGACATGTTTATTGTCGGCTTTTCTCCTACAAACTGGTTATTTTAATTCAATGGCGCGCCCCAATTTTGTTGGATACTGCGTTCCGCGTCCAATGGGCTGATTAACACTTGGGGTGTTAATATAACCACCAACACATCACGACCCGATTGTGTCGAACGCGAACCAGACAATGCCATAAAGTCTGGGTCACCCAATCCATAACGCGTGTCATTATTCTTTTGTTTTTCAAATCCAGACACAACCAACATTTGCCCAGATTCCATAATAACCTCTTGCATAAAACTACGTTCTTCAACCTCTGGCAATTGCAATGTGACTTCGCCAATTGTTTGCGTGGACATTTTCACCAATTCACGCACAGACATACGGAACAGCAACAAAATCTTGCCATTTTCCAAAACATTCGGCAACAGTTGCATCGAAAAACCTGTCTGCAAATCCGCCTGATCAACGGTACTGGATTCGACAGTTGTAAAGTTGCGCGATTCGAAACGTTTAATATATCCGGTTGATGTCATGTTGCTGACCGGGGCAACACGATTATTACGCGTTGTCACACCAACATTTGTCACCAAAGATACCTTGCCCTGCTTTGCCAAAGCCTCAATCAATCCAGCACTGCCCGCGCCACGCGCCAACGAACCGTTCATAATTTGGTCATTGGTATATGCACCAGATACAACACTGCCATTTTCCATGTGTGTTGCACCGGTTGTCGCCGACAAAGTATTTGACAAAACCGCAATGTTCATCGAACTGGCACCAACCGCCGCCAAATTATTCTTTGGATTTGCAACAATATTCAACCCAGATGTCGAATTAATCGCCGCCGCCAGATTCAAACCAAATGCCGAATCGTTAGAAATCGAAACTTGCAACACTTTGACATCGATTGTCACCAATTGTGACAAACGTTTGTTTTGACGTTCGACATATTCACTGATACGCGACAACACAGACGGTGGCGCGGTCGCAGTGATGGTTCCCAAACTGCGCGATACTGTAAATCCAGAATTTTCTGTTTTACCAACAATCGCCGTCAAGGCCTTTTCAACCTCGTCCCACTCTTTCATTGTTGTTTCCAAAACGACCTGGCCAGAATTATCCGATTGCACAGCCGTTTGATATGAAATATCTGTTCCCAATGCATATAATGTAAATGTGCGCGTTTCTGTTTCATAAAACACGATTGCGTTTTTATCATAATACCACAGTAAATCTAAATCTGTTGCGACCTGGGACAACAAACCCGACAATTTGCCAGTATATGCGACATTTATTGTCTTCTTTAATTTTTCACTGTTGATTTGTTTATCGATTTTAACCGGGATTCCCGTCACAGAATTGATATTATTTGCCAAAACCTGTAATGTCACAGGTTCGTCCAACAAAATTGTTATACCCGTATCGGTTTCAAATTGCGCCGGCAAGTTATTACGATGTTCCAAAGAAATTGATTTATTACCCAACCAAACACCTTCGGACATAGAAACCGTATCGCCACTGGCAACCTTGGCGCGTGGATTTTTTGCCATTTCAAATGCATCATACGCATTAACAAAATCTTGATCCACCGTCGCAGACACCTTGGCAGACTGTTCACGCGCACACGCGGCCAGCATCAGTCCCAAACATGCGAATACAAAAACTTTTTTTAACAATGCTCTCATATTTATACTCCCATAAAAACCAAGTGTGGCGAACACAGATTCAACTATTCTTCATTTGTGGAAATTACCAAAACCAAATTACCCTTGTAAAATTTGGCGTATGGCACCGGTGTTGCGCGACCAAAATTACGCACCAGCGCAGATGCAACATCCATAAAACGTCCCTTGAATACCGCAGATGCCTCTATTGGATATTCGCGCGATGTACTCCACACCAAATCCCAGCCTTCTTTATCGCACCAATCTTGTAAAACCTCACGCAGTGTCTGGCCACTGGCAACCACCCAAGAACGCACCGCATCAGGTTGTGATTTTGGTGCCTCGGCATCACTTTGCACGCCAATCTCGGTAATTTCGGCCTCGCTATCCATTTCATTAAATACCGCGTCCATTGCCTTGTTACGTTTTGTGCAATTTTTACGACCGCTACGCGAAACCGCCAAAACATTACCGCCGTCATCTTCCATTACATCACGACGCAATAATGGCATTTCTGCCCCATTTTCACATTCATCATCAAATCCCATTGGGATATTATTTCCATGCAACATATTTGCACCACCGGTCCAACCAGTTCCATTAAAATCGAAACTGTTATCAACAACCATATCATCACCAATTTTGGAAACAATACGAATATTATCACTGTTTTTTGCCCCTGGTGCATCATCGCAATTTACCGTCACATCGGCATCAGAACCCGCCAAAGGCCACGCAGGAACATTTTCATATGAATTCGCGACCGGCGCCACATTATCACGTTCGGTCTGTCGTGCAGAATTATCAGCAGCACGATATTCGTTTGTAAAAACCTCAGACGTGGTGACCTGGGGTAAATATTCATCGGCAAAACAATAGCCCGCCGCAGTTGCAAACATTGCAAAAATCAAAAACTTACGAAACATTTAAAGGTCCTTTCTTTCAATCTAGATATTGTCATTATAACAACTTCACCGAATCTGTGCAAGACCAAAAAAGCCTAAAATTATGTTTTTATTCTATATATTATATAAAAACACACGAATCGAAAAAAGTATGTTATACTTATGTTGTAATTTCAGGAGTTTGATATGCAAAATACAATAATTTTAACTTTATCCACATTAACATTTATCGGGGTTATCGCGACATTTATAATAATGATGAAATTGAGTAATAAAATCAGTGATATTACCAACACTTTGACATATCAATATAATATGATTATGAAAATTCAATCAACATTGAAAAATAAAAACGCAACAAATGCGGTGGCTGAAAATGCCGAAATTATTTATTCAGATTTATTACAAAACTTAATTCCAATTATGGCGGCATTGGACACAATGCCACGCAACACAACCGAACACCCATTGTGGCGCGCACTGGGTGGCATTATGGACGAATACGCAAAAAATCCATTTGCATTGGAAAAATTGCGTCGTTGTATTAAACTGGACAGTAATATCGCCCACAATGTAAATAACTATATCGCACGCGCAAATAAATTATTGCAGTATTTAACAACCACAGAACCCGATGGTATTTTATCATCAACATTTACAGACGGCCTGTTGGGACAATCATTAACATTTTTCGGTCAGGCCCAACAACTTGCAGAAAGCGGTGATTAAATTTGAAACTGGATACAAAACTTATTTGTGAAATATCTGCTTTACGTCATGAACCAAAATGGCTGACTGATTGGCGACTTGCTGCATTTGAAAATTGGAAAAAAATGATTGAGCCACATTGGGCCGAAATAAATTACAACCCAATCGATTATGATTCTTTTGATTATTACGCAACACAAAAACCCATAGATAATTCAGATTTGGCAGACACATATAAAAAAATGAACTTGCCAGATGCCGAACAGCGCGCCTTATTGGGTATGGCAACCGACACTGTTATCGACAGTCAATCTGTGCATACATCTTTCAGCGACGAATTATCAAAACTGGGGATTATATTTTTACCTTTTTCCCAGGCTGTCATTCAATACCCAGATTTAGTAAAAAAATATTTAGGTTCTGTGGTTCCGTCAAACGATAACTTTTTTGCAGCACTAAATTCTGCTGTATTTTCAGACGGCACATTTGTTTATGTCCCACCACATACAAAATGCCCTATTGATTTGGCCAGTTATTTTAGAATTGAAACCGCAAAAATTGGACAATTTGAACGCACACTGATTATCGCAGACCATGGCGCCGAACTCAGTTATATGGAAGGTTGCAGTGCCCCGCGTCGCCCAAACCATCAATTACACAGTGGGGTTGTTGAAATCGTTGTAATGGACGATGCACATGTCAAATACGCGACTGTCCAAAATTGGTATGCCGGAAAAACAGTTGGTAAAAAATCTGTGGGTGGAATTTTAAACTTTGTCACAAAACGCGGCAAATGCGAAAATAACGCAACACTTGATTGGACCCAGGTCGAAATCGGTTCCAGTATGACATGGAAATACCCATCAACGATTTTATCCGGAAACAATGCGCATAGCGACTTTTACTCACTAACAATTACACGCGGCGCACAACAATCTGATACAGGAACAAAAATGATTCATATTGGGAATAATTCTGTATCAAACATTGTGTCGTATGGTGTGGCATTGGATAATTCAAAGCAAACATTTCGCAGTCTGGTAAATTTCACAGGACAAAACTGCACAAATGCGTCCAAATGCGACACTACAATTATTGGTCCTGACGCAATCGCAAACACAATTCCAACAATTATTCATACCAACAACTTGAATCACCAATCGCACGAGGCAACAACCGGCACAATTGATGCCGCCACCCTGTTTTATCTGGAACAATCAGGTCTGGACACCGATACCGCAATTGCACTGATTATCGGCGCAACTGCAAATCCTATTTTAAACAGATTACCGATGGAATTCTTGGTTGAATCCAAACAACTGATACAAATGGCAATACACCAAGGGGAATAAAAAATGCTGGAAATAAAAAATCTATCTGTATCATACGGCGACAAAGTTTTACTGGAAAATATCAACATGTCTGTTGAACATGGCGCACGCCATTTGTTAAGTGGCCATAACGGTTCTGGTAAATCTACATTGGTTCAAACAATCGCCGGGAATCCAGAATACACAATTCAAAACGGACAAATTATTTTCAACAATATCGACATAACAAATGAAAATTCGACGCGGCGCGCATTATTAGGAATTTTTCTGGGCGCACAAAACGTCCCTGAAATTCCCGGGTTATCCGTTATGTCTTTTTTTAAACACACCGTTGCGGCCCATAAACATTTTAATACCGGTCAAGATTTATCCATGGGCGAATTTATGGAAATGATGGAAAATGCACGCAACAAATTAAACATTCCACGCGATTGGTTAAACCGCAGTATGAACGTTGGTTTTTCTGGTGGGGAACGAAAACGTTTAATGTTATTAAGGCTGATTTTGACCAAACCAAAATTTGCAATATTGGACGAACCTGATTCTGGGGCTGATATGGAAACGCAACAACAAATTGCAAATACAATTCATGATATGCCCAACACAACTTTCATGTTTATCAGTCACCAAGAAGCATTTACAAAATTGATT
Source organism: uncultured Pseudomonadota bacterium (assembly GCA_902802115.1). GTDB lineage: Bacteria > Pseudomonadota > Alphaproteobacteria > Rs-D84 > Rs-D84 > Enterousia. Next base: position 77,273 of record CADCKW010000001.1, read on the forward strand.
TCACCAACCGAAATAACAACATTGGAAAAAGGAAAAATAAAACAATAAAAAACGCGCCCTGTCCCACGAAGCCTTGGCGAAGTGGGATACGCATTAAAACCAATAAAAAAAGGAGGCAACCAACATGACAAACGGAATAATTGTTTTCACCGGAATTGTGATATTATTATGGTTCGGTCGTTCCATACTGATACCATTATTGGTGGCAATATTTTTATGGTATTTGATAAATGCAATTGCTGCATATTTTCGTAAAATTTTACCATTTAGTTATTGTGTAAAAAATTGTCCAACATTTTGGCCAGGATTTTTTAACATATTATCAATATTATTATCCGCAACCAGTTTATGTTGGCTGCTTTATGCATTTGCAACACAAATAAATCCAATGTTTTCAGAATTCGTCGCACGAATTCCTGAAATACAATCTAAATTAATATCATTCAGCACATATCTGTTTCATCAACTGGGATTAACATTTGATATCAATATGTTCCCCAATTTGACAGACATTGTAAAAACCGTCGGTTCATCTGCGGCAAACATCGCGACATCATTTGGTATGATATTGATTTACATTTTGTTTTTATTTGTGGAACAAAGCACATTTCATAAAAAATTAAACAATCTATTTGAATCAAAATCCAAAACAAACAAATTCAAATTTATTATCGACAGTTTTGATAAAAACATGAAAAAATATTTATTTGTAAAAACCATTATTGCCGCTGCGACCGGAATTGGCGCATATATATGGTTGCGAATAATAGGATTGGAATTTGCAGGTGTTTGGGCATTTTTAGTATTCATCATGAATTACATACCAACAATTGGTTCGATTGTGGCATGTGCCATGCCGATTCTATACGCACTGATTTCGGGAGATTCTGTAAATTTACCAATATTAACCGCTGGCGGATTAATTGCGTTGGAAATATTATTTGGCAATATTTTGGATCCAAAATTTATGGGAAAAACATTAAATTTATCCACATTGGCAATATTAATAAATCTGGTATTTTGGGGATTATTGTGGGGAATCGCGGGAATGTTTTTCAGCGTTCCTATTTTGGCGGCAATATTCATTATCACCGCACAGTTTGATTCAACCCGTTGGATTGCTGTATTGTTATCAACAGACGGTCAAATTCCAGAAAAAACCGAAGATTAACCTGTTCCACGAAGTTTTAACGAAGTGGAAAAAAATTCGTTCTATATGCATTAAATCCGCCATATTGGCGGATTTTCATTGTCCCACGAAGCCCTTGTCACATGAAGTTTTAACGAAGTGTGATTGGCGAAGTGGGATTATTGTCTGTTAATTATTGCAATTGCATTTTCCAAAATTACACGCGCAGATTGCGAATCTAAATTTTGTTTTATATCCACACGACGCACCCGCCCCATAGATTCTTGGGCAGATGCCGACGACAAAGTTTCGTCCAACAAACAAATAGGAACATCAATTGTTTGTGACAAAGAATCTGCAAATGCACGCACCATTTTTGTTGTATCTGAATCTGTGCCATCAATACGCAACGGCAAACCAATAACAACACCGGTTGCATGTTCGGTATTTATAATCGAAGATATTTTTTGAACCAAATCGTCATTTCCAGCCGCCAAAACAACGGGTCGCACAAACACAAAATCGCGATTTTCATCACTGACCGCGACCCCTGTCCTACGTGCGCCCCAATCAACACCAACAATTCGTCCTTTTTTAGAAAAATCCTTGAAATCAGGCAAAATCATAGTATAATTCCTTTACTTTAACAATATAGGATTGAAAATGGCATTTAGCAAGCAACAATTACAAAAATTCGCAGACTTGATTAAAATTGAAATCACTGACGAAAAACTGGAACAAATGAACATCGACAGTGTTGTTGATTGGTTAAACAAATTACAAAAAATCGATACAACGGGCGTTAAACCATTATTAAACCCCAGCGAACACGATTTACCAATGCGTGCCGATGTTGTGACCGAACCAAATATGCGCGATAAAATATTGGCAAATTCACCTGACAAGGCCGGCGTATCACGCGGATATTTTGCAGTACCAAAAGTCATGGACGCAGATTAAAAGGATATTAAAATGGCAAAAAAGTCAAATGTACATTTAAAAACAGTTGAACACATCTATGGATTGTCTGGTGCGCAACCATGTGGCCATTTATCTGCTGATGAAATTAATGATTTAATTGAACAAATCAAAAATGCAAAAATTCCATTTGAATCTTGCATAATATCAATGTCTGTCGATTTGTCACAATATTTCTGCAATATGAAAATATTCAAACTGGCATCCAAATCAGAACATTTAACAATCAACCTTAACACATGCAAAAAATGTGGGATACATAAACAAATACATTGTCCAAAACAAATTGCATCAGGTAAATGCCAAGAAGAAATTGTAATAGATTTAATTGGCAAAAAATTATTCGCTGATAAATATCAAGGAAAATAAGGTTATGGCAACGAAAAAAGACAATGTTTTTTTAAAAATCAAAGATAGTAAAAATGGACCACATTTTTACTCATGTGGTTACATGTCTACTGACACCATCAAAAAATTATATTCGGAACTCCGTTGCACACTTTCTTTACATGATGTAAAACAATTAAACGGACATTGCGCACACATAGAATCTGCACAGATTACAACAACATCAATAGAGATAAAAACTTTCAAAGGCAATCGATCCAGGGTTTCTTACAAATTAGAAATTGTTTTAAACAACCCTTGTCCACATGTTCCTTGTTGTGATGTTTTACATCCAAAATGGGATTGTTTAAATTGCATTGCAAAAGGGAAATGCCAAGATGAGATGATAATAAAGTTACTAGGTAAAAAATTATTTGCTGAAAAATATCAAGGAAAATAAAAATGCAACACAGAATTACACAACAAGTAAAAATTTGTCCATTGGATTCATTCTTGAATGTTCGTGAACACAATGGTCCCGATACCCCATACCAATTGGAAGTATATCATTCAGATAAAAGTCCAACCAAAAATATTGGTGCGATATCACATTATTCTGGAAAATATTCATATGCCATTGGAACACCTGTTGATGTAAAACCGCATGTCACAGTAAATATGGGCTGCTGGCTGACCAATGTAATTATGAATGAATGTTTAAAAAATTACATCCGCGGACAATACTAAGAAAAAAATAGGAATCAAAAAAATGCCAAAAGAAAACAATAATGTTTTTTTACAAACAAAAGATTTATCCAAGACATACGAACACGAATGTGGCACATGGTCTTTGGAACAAATGCGATCTTTTCAAGATTCTTTAGCTGGTAAAGAAATCCCCAGAACATCTTGTTTGTTTGGTATAAACACCACATTAAATCGCACAGGTCATACCGCACGAGTTTACAAAATGCCAAGCGGTTTTAATCTGGAACCAATTACAGAAAAATTAACTATACATGTAAATCCAGATATCGTAAATTGCCCATGTCACGTAAATGGTCCCCAAGAATGTTTGAAATGTATTGCATCGGGCAAATGTCCTGATAAATTCGTTCAAGATACATTTGCCTGTGAACTGTTTCCTCATTTATATGTCCAAGAACAAACTATAACAAAAATAGACAACTATATCCAGCCCCTGGACGGACTACGCAATTTTTGTTCTGATTCCAAAGAGGCCGTATACCAATATGAATATTATCTCACAGATAAAAGTCCAAACGAACACGTTATAGCATTAACACAATATACAGGACATCATTCGTACAAAATCGGTGACCATGTAATGGTTCAAAAGCTTATACCAATATCTTTCGGATTATACGATAAAAACCGTATATTGACTGATGTCGTAAAAAAACGTTTTGGCATAGATAGATAAAAAACAAAAATAGGAAGAAAGAAATGATTGATTTAACGATTGTTGAAGCACTAAAAAAATTAAAATCGCGTGAAATATCTGCGACCGAATTAACACGTGCGCATTTAAACCGTATCGAAAAATTCGGGGGCGAATTAAATTGCTATATCACAACAACCCCTGAACGCGCGTTAAGCGATGCAGCGGCGGCTGATGAACGTTATTCACGTGGCACTGCGCGCGTTTTGGACGGTATTCCAATCGCGATGAAGGATTTATTTGCAACATGTGGTATTCGCACAACGGCGGCATCACACATGCTGGAAAATTTTGTTCCAGAATATGAATCAACAATTTCACAAAAATATATTGATGCTGGAACGGTCCTGTTGGGCAAGGCAAACCTGGACGAATTCGCAATGGGCACATTTTCCAAAACTTCCTATTTTGGTGCCCCGGTCAGTCCATGGCAACGCAGTCGCAGACTCACCGCCGGCGGTTCATCAGGTGGAACAACATCTGCGGTGGCTGGCGGTCTTGCCATGGGCGGCACCGGTACCGACACAGGTGGTTCGATTCGTTTTCCTGCATCTATTACTGGATTGGTTGGTGTAAAACCAACATACGGTTTATGTTCTCGTTGGGGTTGTATCGCATTTGCATCAAGTCTGGATACCCCGGGACCAATCGCACGCACCGTTGATGATGCTGCCATTTTATTATCAATTATGGCGGGCCATGATGAAAAAGATTCAACCAGCAGCCCAAATCAAAATTTTCATATATCGGGCGAATTGGAACCAATCTTGGGCAATGGCAAAAAATTGCGCGTTGGCATAATCAAAGAATTCAAAGATGTTGAAATATCACCTGATATGAAACGCATATTTGATGCAAGAATTCGCGATTTAGAATCCGCTGGCGCAGAAATAGTCGAAGTTTCAATTCCAAATATTTTGGACGCATTGGCGGCATATTACATAATTGCCCCGGCCGAGGCTTCATCAAACCTGGCACGCTATGACGGTGTTCGTTATGGTTTGCGCGTCGAAGGCAAAGATATTTACGATACATACAAAAAGACGCGTGCTGCTGGCTTTGGCGAGGAAGTACAACGCCGTATGATTATTGGAACCGCGGTTTTATCTTCGGAATCATACGATGTGTATTTTATGCAGGCCGCACGCGTTCGTCGTTTAATTGCAGATGCTTTCAATCGTGCATTTGAACAATGTGACTTGATTGTATGCCCGGCGGGCGCATCAACCGCACAACCACTGGACGCAGATTTGTCCCCATTGGAATATTACGCATTGGATTTATTTACCGTTGCCATGAATTTGGCAGGTGTCCCTGCGGTCAGCGTTCCGGCTGGCATGGCGGAAAATGGTTTGCCATTGGGAATGCAGGTTGTAGGGCGCCGTTTTGACGATTTACGCGCATTGCAATTGGCAAAACATATCCAAGAATTCAGCGGTGTTGATAATCGTCCAACAAAAATCATGGGTGAATAATCAAATGAAAAAAATGTTGGGAAAAAATGAGTATAAAAAAATGGTGGCCAGAAGTGGAATCGAACCACTGACACAGGGATTTTCAGTCCCTTGCTCTACCAACTGAGCTATCTGGCCATCCGCAGGGGAAATATTAAAGTATAAAAAAACAAAAAGCAAGGAAAAATAAAAATGTATACAATAAAAGGCAAAACAGGTGATTGGGAAGTAGTTGTTGGTTTGGAAACTCATATAGAGGTTTTATCCAACAGTAAAATTTTCAGTGGTGCGTCCGCAAATTACAATCCAACAATCGCCCCCAATACCCATGTATCATTTGTTGATGCGGCTATGCCAGGCATGTTGCCAGTATTGAACGAATATTGCGTTGATCAGGCCATTAAATTTGGTTTGGGTATCAATGCAGAAATTTCACGCGTCAGCCGTTTTGCCCGCAAACAATATTTTTACCCTGACCTGCCCCAAGGATATCAAATTTCGCAACCGGCGGACGAACCACCCGTTGTCGGTCGCGGTTGGGTTGAAATCATCGGCGATGACGGTAATCCCAAAAAGATTTTAATCGAACGCGCACATTTGGAACAGGACGCGGCAAAAAACAAACATGATATGCACCCAACAAAATCATTTGTTGATTTGAATCGTTCTGGGGTCACATTATTGGAAATCGTGACATTTTTAGATGTAAAAAATTCAGAAAACAATTCATATATTTCGTCCCCTGACGAAGCCGAACAATATTTGCGTAAAATTCGTGAAATCGCGCGCGCATTGGGCGTATCCAAGGCAAATATGGAAGAAGGTTCCATGCGTGCCGACGTCAATGTTTCTGTCCGCCGCGCGGGCTCCAAAAAATTTGGAACACGCACAGAAACAAAAAACATGGTATCATTTAAATTTATCAAAAACGCCATTGAATACGAGGCAAACCGCCAAGTAGAACTGTTGGAATCCGGCGGCACCGTCACCCAAGACACTATGCGTTATAACCAAGCCGACGGGACCACATCTGTCCTGCGCAGCAAAGAAGACGCGTTGGATTATCGTTATTTCCCAGACCCAGATTTATTGCCATTGGTTATAACCGACGAACGCATTGAACGTATCCGTAAAACAATGCCAGAATTGCCAGAGGCAACACGCGCACGCTATATCAACACATACGGATTAAACGAATATGATGCGGCACGTTTAACCGAAACAACCGATATTTCACATTGGTTTGATACAGCGGTTGGCAACAAAGCCGAACGTGCCAAACCAATTGCAAACTGGATGATTAGTGAATTGTTTGCACACCCTGAAAACTATGATATTACAAATACGGTGCGCGAACGTGATGCGGACGAACCACGCATTATCACACCTGAAAATATTGCCGAATTGGTTGATATGATTGGGGCATCCGAAATCAACGGCAAACAGGCCAAAGAAATATTTATCAAAATGTTAGACGGCGAAACCGGCACACCACATGAAATTGCCGACAAATTTGGTATGAAACAAATGACAGATACCGGCGCCATTGAAAAAATCATTGATGATGTTTTATCACAAAATGCATCTCAGGTTGAACAATATAAATCTGGCAAGGTTGGATTGTTTGGATTCTTTGTTGGTGCCGTCATGCGTGCAACCGGTGGCAAGGCAAACCCAGGTGTCGTAAATGAAATTTTGAAAAAGAAGTTGGGTTAAACAACAATGGCAAAAAAATTTTATATAAAAACTTTTGGTTGCCAAATGAACGTTTATGATGGATTGCGTATCGCCGCAATGTTGGAACATCATGGACTCGAAAGCACAGACAATGTCGCCGATGCAGACATAATTTTATTAAACACATGCGCGGTTCGTGCCAAGGCAACCGATAAAGTATATTCTGCATTGGGACGCATACGACGCGCAAAAAAACCAGATGCAATATATGGCATTGTTGGTTGCGTTGCACGCGAATCTGGTGCCGATGCATTTCGTAAAATCCGCGATTTGAATTTTGTTTTGGGGCCACAAAGTTATCATAAATTGCCTGAAATAATTAAAAATCCAGATAGTAAATTACTGGACATTGATTTGGGTGGTTTGGAAAAATTTGATGAATTACCACCAATAACTAAATCACCATTTGTCGCATATATTCCTGTCCAGGAAGGTTGCAATCATTGTTGTACATATTGCATTGTGCCTTTCACGCGTGGTCGCGAAATATCCAGACCATATAACGATATTTTGGCGGAAACAATGCATGCAGCCGCCGTTGGCGCAATTGAAATTTGTTTTATCGGTCAAAATGTAAATGGATATAAATACACCGATGAAAATGGAAAAACATATCGTTTATCAGACCTGATAAAACAAACTGCAAAAATTGATTCTGTGAAACGAATTCGTTTTACGTCCAGTTATCCAACCGAAATGACAGATGATTTAATTGAACTATTTAAAACCGAATCAAAATTATTACCATTTTTGAACATGCCAATTCAAAGTGGTTCTAATAATATTTTACAAAAAATGAATCGTCAATATAATCTGGACGAATATATAACAATAATAAATAAATTCAAAATTGCCCGTCCAGACATACAAATTTCCAGTGATTTTATCGTTGGTTTTCCTGGCGAAACGAATACTGATTTTGAACAAACCGTCGATATAGCCAAGCAGATTAAATACATAAATTCTTATTCATTTAAATATTCGCCCCGGCCTCATACTGCGGCGGCAATTATGCAAAATCAAATTCCAGAAAACATAAAAAGCGAACGTTTAATAAAACTGGACGCGGTATTGAACGATATTCAACGCGAGTTTAATTTATCATGCCAAGATAAAGTTTTTGATTGCTTATACGAAGGTGCTGATAAAACTGGTACAAAACAAATTTATCGCACCCCATATATGCAGCCATGTATTGTTGAAACGGATAATCCAACCCCAATGGCACGCATAAAAATCACATCTGGAAACAAATCATGCCTGCATGGAAAAATTGTTGATTAAAAAGCAAGTTTAACATTTGCAGAAAATTTACCAGTCCAACCAAAATCTGTATCAACCACACCGATTGATATGCCACCACCAATTTTATCAGCAACCGTCCATATTGCTAAATCAATCGCGGCATCTAAATACCCGGCTGAATTTATACCGCCACGTAAATTATATGAATATGATACACCGTCCATAAAATATTTAAATCCAACATCTGTTCCTGTATGCAACAAATACATATTATCATGCGCATTTGAAATTTTTACATCATTTGCACTAATTCCAACAAACGGTGATAAAAATAAACCTGATTCAAAATTAAATTTTGCACCAATATCTGTTCCAAAATAATATCCAACCACATTTGGATTGTTATTTGATGATGTTTTTATTTTTGCAAAACTTAAACCACCAACACCGCGCACAAACATAACATCATTTAATTCATATAACACACGCAGATTTCCACCATATATCGCATAATCAAAATCATCAACCCCATACTTGAATTCTGCCCCAGATAAATATGCCGTTGCCCCGACAAACAACCGACCGGCAACTTTGGCGCCAGAATTCAAACGCAAACCAATTCCATTAAAATCCGATGCGTTATAATAATCAGGTGCCACAGATAAAAAATAATCATCAACAAAATCAAACTTTGCAAATAACTCGTGTTGATTTATCGCCGATACAGGTCGCAATAATACCGATGGCGTATATTGCAACATTGAATCAATACCTGTCAAACCCGCAGACACCTGGTGTGATGCCAAATATGATGCCGAATAGCGACGATTTATACACCTACCCGAACCACCGTCACATGCACCCCACTCATACACAAAATCGTTTGATGGATTTGCTTCTTCTATATCAGGCGCCCTATTCCAACTTAAATTATGAAAAACAACCAAATCATTTTGTTCGCCATTTATCCCGTTCAAGAAAGGTTCTTGGAATCGAAACACAACATTATCGTTTTGAATTGATAAATCTGTATTAAAATCATTATCTGTTAAAAACGACCCATCAACCAACAATGCAATTCTTTGCGAACCGCCATCTATTTTCAAAACAGTCGCACCAATGTTATCCAGAGCACTCAATGAATATCCACTACCACCTATGATAACAACCTCTTCATTTACTGGCCGAGATAACGAATCTAAATCTGCTGGACTTTCAATTGGCGGAACGAAACCAAACACAGCACGTGTGATAAATAATTCAACCGCCATACAAGATGCCAACATTACATATCTCATATAATAAAGTCTAATAAAGCACAATCACAAAACAAAGGAAAAAATTCCTAAAAAAACATTGGGCATCTAAACCTATATAAAACACGACATTTCTTTGATACGATTAAAGTATCGACACAGAAAGAAACAAACAAAAAACTCAAAAAGGAGAAAACATGAAAAAACTTGCTATTTCTACACTTGCTGTATTAATCGCATGCCCTGCATTTGCGGGCCAACATTGCAACGACAGTTTTTGGAGTGATTTAGACCCATATATTGCGTTGCGTGGCGGTATTGGATATACCAATACAAACTATAATTTTGATGGACAAAAAGAATCTATCGCCGATATGGTTTTGGACGGACGCGTTGCTTTGGGTATTCAAATGCACAAATTATACCGGACAGAACTTGAATGGGCAATCTATGGCGATGCCAAAGACAACGCAGACTTTGGTGCCGCAACAGATGTGGAAGTAAAAACAAAATTACAAACATTGTTGTTAAATACATACATGGATTTGGGTTCTTATAACATTGTTCGCCCATACATTGGTTTGGGTGCCGGTGTTGGATTTACAGAAATCGGTCGTTCCGGTGCAACAATCGAACAACACACCGATGACAAAGGTGGTTTTGCCGCTGGTGCAATATTGGGTATGACTTTTGACATGGACCAATTTGCGATTGATGTTGCAACCAGATACACATATGTTGATGTCCAGGCTGGATTGCATAACTTTGGTGCCGATGTTGGTGTCAGATTTATGTTCTAAAAAAAACATCATAAAAAAATATTTTCCCATACAGATTTGTATGGGTTTTTATTTTATACAAAACACAAAATAAAAAAACCGACCAAATTGGTCGGCATAACATTTAATCAATATTTTTTATAATCTGGCCAATGCCAATTTATTCAACAGCCCAGATTCTATATCGGTCAATAAAGATACCATACCTTGATTAACTTCTTCGTTGGCAACCGCGCGTTCAATATATTCAATCAACTGAACACATTTTTTTACAATATCCAATTCAACAAATTTTGGATTTAAAATCCCAGCTTTGAAAATACTTTTATCTTCGGTTGCCATAAAATAACGTTCTGCAATTTTATCAACCCAATCATCAATATCTTCACTCAATCTGTCGAACAACAAATGACGCGAATAATCATCTGTGGTCCAATGATTTATTTTACAAGAATATTTTAATGCAATTAAATGCTGAATCAATTCATACATATTTTCCTCCTTTGTGTTTTACACATAAAAAAATTAAATCTTTTATATATAAAACAAAACAGGACAATATTCAAAAAACATCGCTATACGCATTGTTTCTGGGATTTTCTAGGCAATCATACCTAACGCAAATTAAATTTTTTATTATAAAATAGTTTTGTATTTCATATAAAAAACCAAAGGAGAAAAATATGAAAAAAATACTTAAACTATTATCTGCATTGGCTGTGATAGTGACTGTTGCAGGCTGCACAAATACAAATGAATACAACCATAAAAAACATTATTACAACGACGAACAGATTTGCACAAAATGTGGCAAGAAAAATTGCGAACACAAAAAACATTATTACAACGACAAACATAAAAACAAATTATATTCAAAAATGTACACTCGCAACAATCATGGCGAAGCCAGTGAAATCGGTTATGTTAAATTCTATGATATCGACAGCGGTGTAAAAATGGTCGTAAATGTTGATAAATTGCGCGATGATATCGATTACACAACAAAAATATATCAATGCAAAGATGCGAAATGCACCAACCCAGACACATGTTGCAAAGAAACAACAATGTCTTTGGAAATGCCTTTGACACGTAAAAACAAAAAATCCCCAATGCTGCAAGAAACATTTATTATCAAAAATATAAACACCAATCACTTGCAAGGCGCAACAATATTCTTTGAACGCGACAAAGGATATCGTGCCGCATGGGGATTTTTGGATTAAAAATAACCACAAAAAAACAGTCGCAAATGCGACTGTTTTTTTATTTGATAAACATCTTGCGAATCAAATCCAACGGTATAACCAAACAAGCCAATTCAAATATCAATCGCCATTGTGCATATGTCAAAGGTACAACACTAAACACACCACCACCATATTCAACAATTGCAACCGTCCCCAAAACAATTATTGCACCAATAAATAAAAACATTGGATTTTTATGTAAATCACGCAACAAGTGCATATCATCAACACGCACATTAAATCCATTAAATGCCGCCATCAACATAATCAACGCAAATCGCGCAGTTAAATTTACCAATTCGTTATCACCAAATACATTTTCCACAGACGGTACAAACAGCAACGCAAAAATAATTCCAAATTCAATACAACTGGCAAAAATTCGCAATGATGTTTTCCATGAAAACAATGACGTGCCCTTTTTTGATGGTGGCACCATCATATATTCTGGTTTGGCGGGTTCAGCACCAAATGCCAAAGAATTCAAACTGTCCATAACAATATTTATCACCAAAATTTGAACTGCGACAAATGCCGGGAAACCAAAAACAATTGGATAAAACAAACTCAAAATCACCAACATTAAATTTATCGGCATTTGAAACATTAAAAATTTAGTCACATTATTCAAGAAAGTTCGACCAAACAACACCGCGTCTGTAATAGATACAAAATTATCATCTGTAATTATGATATCGCCCGCCTCTTTACAAACATCTGTCCCTGAACCCATTGCAAAGCCGACATCTGCACGTTTTAATGCGGGTGCATCATTTGTTCCATCGCCACACATACCGATACACAAATTCATTTCTTGGGCAATTTTAACCAATCTCAATTTTGTTCGTGGCACAGCGCGTGCAACAACTTTGATTTTATACAGATTCTTTTTTATTTCCGCATCTGTCATCAAATCTAATTCATGTGCAGTTAAAACCATATCATCAGGATTAACGACAATCCCTGTATCCACACCAATCGCACGCGCCGTATCCAAAATATCACCTGTCATCATAATAACATGAATTCCAGCCCTGTGCATACGCGCCACAGCACTGGGGACTTCGCGACGAACATCATCACGAATACTGACCAAGGATATCAAAGTTAAATTATCCGGCAATTTTTTATTCAATGTTTTATTTGGACAATATGCCAATGCCAAAACACGTTTTGCCTGGCGTGCATTATCACGTATAATTTCTATCATTTTATTTTTATTTATCTTGTGTGCAACACCATTAACATCGATATATTTTGTCACATGTTCTAAAATAATTTCTGGCGCACCTGTGTATAAAGTAAATTGTTTTGAATCCACGCGTCGCATAATACGCACCGCCGAAAATTTATTAGCACTGTCGAACGGAATTTTATCCAAAGGTTTAATATCACGAAAAACCGCATGCACCAAATGTGATTTTGGATTTAATGCAGATAACAAAGCACGTTGAGTGCTGGTTCCACCAGAAATTTTACCATTATCATCATATGTTGCACCCGTATTAAATAAAATATCTGCGGCAATAAATCGTGCCACTAGCAAATCAGTATCAAAACCAACCTGACTGCCATCGCCCAGATAATTAGTAATAGGAATTAAATTTCCATATGTCAAAGTTCCTGTTTTATCAGTGCATAAAATTTGAATATTCCCAGCTTCTGGAATTTTATGCGTATTTTTTGCCAACACATTATGCCGTATCATATTACGCGCATTTTGTGCGATAATCATAGTGATAATAAACGGCAATCCTTCGGGAACAGCCGCCACAACAATTGTTAATGCAACAACCAATGCCATTAAAATTTGATGCAATACAACCAATAGTCCCTGGGACAAAAACATATTTATACCGCCCGCATGCACCACAGAATCAGCCAACAACACAATTGCAACAATCCCGCCACCGATATAACCAAACCAACCTATTTTTTGTGCCAATTTATCTAATTTAATATCCAAATCTGTTTTTACTTCATCTATATCACGCATAGCCAATAAAGTTTGTGCATTTTCCGTATTAACACCAACACGCGTGACCCGCATATAACATTCACCACTTTGCACAGTTGTACCACTGAACAACAAATTTTGACTGACATAATCTTCGGCGGTAATTTGTGCCGCACCATTATAACGAAAATTTTTTATTGGCGATTTTGGACATTCTTCACTTTCACCATTTAATACCGAATTATTCACATTTATTTCACCATCAATAATATAACCATCGGCCGGCACAGTTTCCCCTGATTGCAAAAACACAATATCACCAACAACAATATCAACTGTATTTATTGTTTTCTTTCTGGAATCACGCAATACAATTGCGTGTCGCATTGCCGTTTTATTTTTTAAATCGATTGAATATTTTTGCGCCCGCAACTTTGTAATTGTGCCAATAACCCCAACACAAACCAAAACCACCCCAACACCAATTGGTTCCGCATAGCCACCAACACCAACCATTGCCAAGACCAAAAACAACCCCAGCATAAACAATAAAATCACATTGATTTTATCATCAAACATTTCCAACAAAAAACGCCATGCCGTCTTGGGTTTTACCCCAGGCACGACATTTTCACCATATTTATTTCTGTTTTGCGCAACCTGTGCCGATGTCAAACCAACGATTTTCATATATCCCCCCATGCAAAAATTAACAAATACATTGTATCACAAAAGCAAGAGTCAATAAACACAAAAAAGGCCGTGACAAATAACGCCACCGGCCTTTTTATCCTTAATAAAACTAACCTTGTTCTTTATAAACCGTTGTCAGAGCCTGTTAAATCGATTCCACGGTCTTTGAACATTTCAACCAAATTGATAGGCTCCAAATTTTGTTGTTTTACCATCATCGTAGCCTTTGCCAAATTCAGTTTCTTTTTTACGTCTGTCATCTTTTTGCCTCTTAAAAAATCTCTCTGGCAACCGTTAATTTACACTAATAAATTCTTTTTGTCAAGTATTTATTAGTTTTTTATTACGATTACATTCCGCAATCCAGACATTCTTCCCCTATTTCCTGGATTTCTGCGTCACCATCGGTCACAACAGCGATTGGGACAACCTTGCCTGGTTCGGTGTAATGCGTTTCTTTGACAACGCGCACACGACGATTTTGGGCATTTGGCACACCATCAGCCGTTGGAACTTTCAAATCTTCTTCACCTGCGGAAACCGCGACAATTTGACTTGCAGGGATTCCGTATTGAATCAGCATTTTCTGGACAGCCTCGGCTCTGCGACCACCCAATGCATAATTATAACTGTTGCTGCCAGATGTATCCGTATGACCAACCACAGAAACCTTTATATTTTTATTTGTCTGGGTTGCGGTCGCCAATTCACGAATCAACGCATCATATTCAGGTTTGATAATGGCTTTGTTAAAGTCAAAATGAACTTCGAATATCTCTTCCATTACATGTTGTGTTGGTTCCAATGGAATCTGTTGGACTTTAATAACAGCCTTTTCATCGTTTGGTTTCAATGCGTCCAAACGGTCATTGATGGCCTTGATTTCTGCACGCATAGCCATCATCATATTGATAAACTCGTCACGGGTGACAACTTCTTCGCCTAATGTTGGATCTTGGTTACATGGGCATGTTTCCACCGCCGGTTCATTATCTGGAACATTTATTACAACAGGACGACCTGTATTGCAGTCACATTTTGACCCATTACTTGAATTCACCGCGACAGTATTACCACTGTTGGAAACATGTTTATCGCCACCATAGATATTTTGGTTAAACACCATCGGCGCACCATTACCCACAGGCACAGTTTGCACCAAATTTGCCGGAACATTAACATTATTTACAATCACGATACCGTCACGTGGATACGATGCCCCACCCACAGTTTTCAAAGAACGTGTATCTGGATAAAATTCTTTCTTATTAATTTCGATTGTTGCAGGTTTTTCCGCCGCGCGTTTTGCAACCTTGCAACCACCACTTTTACAATTACGCAACACGTCCATTGCCGCGATAAAACGGTCATGACATTGATGCGCAGTTTCCTCCTGGGCGGTTGATTCCGCAGACAACCAACAATCAAATTTCGCCTGTGCCTCGGCTGCAACATCTGGACGATTTTCTGTGGCATCATTTTTGAATTCTTCAATCATGTCATTATATGCCATTTGCAACATTTCAGCAGTTGCCTCGTCATCGATTGGCCAATTTCCCACAGTTTCCGGGAACGGTGTTTCCCCTGAAAAAGCCGTCACAGCCTTTTGCGCAAACAATTCACCCATTTCCGGATAACCCGATGTCCGCGCATTATAAATTGCATAAGACCGATAATTCATCGCCAACTGATTCAAAAAAGAATCCTGATGTGGTGCCGAATAAACATCTAAACCTTCGACATAATCAACTGTTGGGGTTGATACATCTTCATAACGATTATCGGTTCCTGCGCATGCCGTCAAAGCCGACACCAAAGCCAAACCAAAAACACGTGAAAATATTTTGTTTGCCATAATTCCTTCCTTTGTATTTAATCCCTTGTATTATACTATTTTTTTGTCAGTCAGTAAAGCAGAAAAAAACAACGAAAATAATTAGCAATTACTATATACAAAACGTACATAAACGAGCCACCAACAGTTCGTTCATCGGGTGATTTTTAGATAAATAATGGTGCAGATGCGCAGTTGATGGCGAGTGCCGTGTACAAAACGTACATAAACGAGCCATCAACAGTTCGTTCAACGAAAGATTTTTAGATAAATAATGGTGCAGATGCGAAGATAAAAACGAGCGTAATGTACAAGTGCTACATGAGCGAGTTTTTATCAAGCAGATGTGCCATTATTTATCTAAAAATTGGGTGACTGTGGGTGCAAGTGACCCTATCCCAGATAACCCACCACCACTGGTGAGCCCCCCAACCGCCTGCATAATACTGCCGGTGTTGGTTTTTTGACCCGCATTGGAAATGGTTGTGGTTAAAAATGAAGCATATGCCTCGCGATTGCGTTTAGTAATATTTTCAGGCGAACACTTTTCCATTTTTTCCATCATTTTACCATACATGGTTGCCTCGTCATTGGTATAATCCACAACGGTAAAATCAATTGCACCAAAAACTTTATATATATTTGATTTATATTTTTGTTTGGACGACGCACATGTTGGCATGCCATCGGCACAATAATATCCATACGAAGCCTTTGGATAACCTTCCCAAATCATACCCTTATCAGTCTCACCAGACTGACCAAAAAATTCAGTACAAGGTTCAATAGAATTTGTTGTCGCAACCACCTTTAAATCATCAGCATAGGTATTATTACCATCACACCTTTGTCCAGACGTCACAGTTTTAAACATACTATCTGCGGTCACCGCACCGGCCTTGGCATATTCTTTGACCATATTATTAACCCAGTTAATTTCTGTGGCCGTCGGCACACACTCTGCCGCCAATTCTTTTTGTTGCTTGGTCAAAGCCGACACATTGGACACCAATCCAATAACGCCTGGCAACAATGACCCCGATGTTATACTTTCCAAACCCGATGTTTCTTGTTTTTTAACATTTGATGCTTTTTTGACCTGAAAATCAGCCGCATTGGCAACAACACCACACATGCAGACAATCAATCCCATTAAAAAAGAAATTTTTTTTCTCATCTCCGTATGCGAACATTATATCATAAAAAAATTCATGAATAAATATAAAAATTGCTTTTTTAATTATGTTATGCAACCATTTACCCGATGACACAAGATAACAGAACATTTATCATTTTCAAAAAACACCGGCGTTTTACCCGTCTGTGGCAGTTTTTATTCACAGGTTGGGGATTGGTTATGGTCGCCGCACTGGCCGCCGGCGCGGTATTTACAAAGCAGTTAATTTGGACACCGATATCTGCAATAAGCATGGTCGATATTGCCAGCAACCAATTTAAAATGACAAATGCAAATTTTGCAGGCATTGACCACCAAGGCCAACCTTTTTCAATTCATGCAAAAATTGGTCGCCAAGAATATTCACGTCCTGATATAATATTTATGGAATCTGTAAATGGAACAACCGTCCGTATTGTTGATGGCAAACACATAACCGATAAAATTCGTGCAAACTCGGCAGAATTCAATCAATCGAATCGTGATTTGCGATTAATTGGAAACGTCCATATTGATTCCAGCAACGGCGACAAAGCCCAAACACAAGAAATGGTGATAAAATTATGAAACAATCTGTATTACGCGTTGAACATTTATCTAAAAATTACGGCAAACGAACAGTTATTCGCGATATATCAATGATTGTTCGCCAAGGCGAATCTGTGGGATTATTGGGGCCAAACGGTGCTGGAAAAACTACTGCGTTTTATTGCATAACAGGTCAATTAAATGCAACATCTGGTCAAATATTTTTAAATTCCCAAGATATAACACACCTGCCATTTTATCAAAGGGCGCGTTTGCATATTGGATATCTGCCCCAAGAAAACAGTGTATTTCGCGGATTAACCGTCGAACAAAACATTATGGCAATATTAGAAGTTGTCGAACCATCACGCAAAAAACGTATTGAAAAATTAGAATCATTATTAAATGAATTTTCGATTTCTCATTTACGCACCAGTCCTGCAACTGCATTATCTGGTGGCGAACGTCGTCGTGTTGAAATTGCACGCGCATTGGCAAACGACCCAAAATTTATATTATTGGACGAACCATTTGCCGGCATTGACCCAATCGCCGTAAATGAAATTCGTGATTTGGTATCACAATTAAAAGACAGAGGCTTGGGTGTAATTATCACCGACCACAATGTTCGCGAAACATTGGGCATCACCGACCGCAGTTATGTTTTACACGATGGAAAAATTTTAAAACATGGCACCGCCCGCGAAATCACCGCCGACGAACAGGTAAAAAAAGTATATCTGGGCGAAAATTTCAGCATGTAAAAAAACCCCGAAAATTCGGGATTTTTTTACATCAAATCTTTATAGGCAAATAATGGAATATCATATAAATCACCATAATCTGCATATATTTTCTCTGACACTTTTAAAACATTATCTATATTACCGGTATAAAAATTCGTATCTGTTATTTTTTTGAATGCTTCTTTTACTCTGGAATCCGCAACACAACAATATTTTCCTGGGATATTATCAAACACTTTTTGACAGCGCAATTCACGCAAAATCAAAGGAATTTTTATTAACATTGCCTTGTTGCCATAACCCAATCCTTGTATAGAATTCATATATACGGCAAATTGCCTCCAATCCCGTTCTGTATGATTTTCATTTAGTTTTTTATAAATATCATTCCAATTTTTCAACAACACTTTTAAACTATCTATAACATCATTGCGAACCGAAAACTTTTTACGCAATTCATTAACCAATCTTCCTTCAAATTGGTTTATATCAAAATTCTCTCTAATGCGCGCCACAACATTAACAATACTATCATCTATTTTATTGTTTCCAACCAAAGCACCAATTAAAAAAGCGGCATTTTCAAATGGACCGGGTCTTGACCACACAGACGCCATAAAAAACAACAAAAACAAATCGTATTCTTTATGTAAATTTAATTTGATATTCTCTGTATCCCCTTTTCTTCTAAAACCAAAATCAGCAACCCAGCCACGATACTTATTTTCATTATCTATATTTATATATGCCAACCCATTTGGATTATCGCTTTTTCTAGCTATTGTTTTTTGAATCAATTCTTGTTTTGTCATTATTATTATCCCTAACTAAAAAAACAAACGACCCTGTGGGCCGTTAATTTTTTTGGTGGACGCACAGGGACTCGAACCCTGGACCCACTGATTAAGAGTCAGTTGCTCTACCAACTGAGCTATGCATCCAAAACTTAAAACAGATGAAATTATATTATAAAATATCACAAAATCAAGTTTTTACTTTATTTTTTTAAATAATTCACTGGATTATATGCGCGTGTTCCCTTACGAATTTCAAAATGCAACTGTGGTCTATCAACCTTGCCTGACTGACCAACCGTCCCAATTTTTTGCCCAACAACAACGGTTGCACCACGACGCACACTCATTGTATCCATATGTGCATAGACCGTCATAAAACCATCACTATGTTGAATAATAATTAAATTTCCCATACCTTTGACTTCATTTCCAGCATACGCAACAAAACCATTTTCCGCCGCCATAACTTTTGCGCCCTTGGTTCCTGCAATATTAATACCATCATTAACCAAACCATTTGGCTTTGAACCAAACCCAGATAAAATTTTGCCACGCAAAGGCCATGAAAATTTAGATGCCGATCGCGCTGCCAAAGTCTTGGTTGTGCGTTGTTTGGTTGTCTTTTTGGTTTCCACCCCAGATGTTGTTTTGGTTGTTGTTTTAGATGTTTGTTTTTTTGTCCCAGTTTTTGTATCTTTCACAGTCGCCTTGGTGTTTTTCGCGGTTGTTTTTGTTGAAACCTTTTCTGTTTTTGCATTTACCTTTTTTGATGTATCCACCTTTTTGGTCGCATCTACTTTTTTAACATCTGTCTTTTTAACCTCTGTCTTCTTCACAGATTCCGGCACAGTTTTTTTCACATCCGTTTTTTTATTATCAACCTTTGTGGTGGCGGGCTTTAACGATTGCGACTTTGATTGCGTATTTGCCCCAGACATCTTGGTTTCAACCTGTGGTTTAACCGCCACACGCACTGGTGCATTATATTTCGGTACAGACAAAACATCTGGGACTTTTATTTTTTGCCCAACCGACAAAGTAAATGGCGCAGATATTTTATTCAACACCGCCAAATCATTTACCGGCACCGAATATTTACGCGAAATAGAATACAATGTATCACCCGATGCCACCGTCACATCACGCAACGGCGCACGCATTGTTTCCGGCACTTTTTCATCATCATTTAATTTTTTAACCTGGGGCACTGATTCTGTTTTTTTATCTTCGACTTTTTTTGATTGTGGCTTTTCTGCCTCCGCCTTTGTTTCTACTTTATCATCAACAACTGGTTTTCCCGCAACATAATCTGGGATTTTTAAATCTTGAACATCGGTATCCGGCGCATAACCATATTCATTGATTTCTGTATCTGTTGTATCAGGTTCTTCTTTGTTATCTGGTTCATCGACAGATTCTTCATCATCTGGCATACCGACATCATCGTCCGCGACATCTGTGTCTTGGGCCGGCATTGTGTAATCATCAGCCGGCGAATATAAAACATAATCTTGTTCGGTCACATCACCATTACCATATTCGGTCGCCGATGCATAAACACCATAATCCGCCACAGCCGTTTTATAAATTTCACTGTCTGGTTCCGCCAACAATGTTGGATACCGCGTGGAAATAAAATCACCAACATCATCAGGAATAGATGCTATTTTTGGCTGTAAATCACAGCCCGCAACAACAGCGATTATACCAACGAAAAAAATCCCAAAAAACCTTTTCATCGCTAACGATTATATCATATTTTAATCGACAAATAAATTATTTGTTGGTGTCCCCACGCATAAACAAAACACTTATTTCAAACAAAGCCCACATTGGCACAGCCAACAAAATCTGGGACACAACATCTGGAGGGGTCAAAACCGCCGCGGCAACAACTATTAAAATAATTGCATATCGGCGCATAGCCACAACACGCGCACGCGACAAAACCCCTATTCTGTTCAACAAAATCATAATCACAGGTAATTGAAATGCGATTCCAAAAACCTTTAATAAACGAATTGCAAATGTCAAATAATCACGAACGGCTGGCAAAATAATTGCTGGCACAGATGATGATTGATTTAATTCTATGAAAAATCCAAATACGAACGGAAATAAAACATAGAAAGCAAATCCAGCCCCAATCAAAAATAATATTGGCGATGCAATCATTATTGGCCAAATAAAATTCTTTTCATTTTTCTTTAATCCTGGGGCAACAAAAGCCCACACATGCCATAACGCAACCGGTATCGACAACAATATTGCAACCGTCACAGACAACGACAACCGTATCATTAAACCGTCTGTTATCCCGTTATATAACAAATTTCCGTTCCAAATTTTCAGCAATGGTTTTGTTAAAAATTCTTGGACGCATGGCGCAACATACCACCCCAAAACAAAGAACACCAAAAATATAAAAACGCACCACAAAAATCGCCGGCGCAATTCTGCAAAATGTTCCATCAAAGTCATTTTTTTATTATTCATTTTTTCGCTGTTTTCTTGCGTCCGCGTGTTTTTTTAATCGGTGTTGAAAAATCGTTCAACATATCATTTGTTGTTGTATTTATTATATCGTTTATAGGTTTTTCTAAATCTATTTGGTCTTTGATTTTATCGGTTGCATCTGTAATTTGCCAAATAATTTTACGAATATATTTTATCACACGCGCCAAAAAACGTGCCACATCAGGCCAATATTTTACCGGCACAACCAAAATTGCGACAATCAATATTACTAAAAATTCAGCCCAACTGATACCAAACATTTTTAATCATAAAAATCATCTGTGGCGGCATTACTGATTGTTTTATGCCGACCTATTTGGAAATAACTTTTTTCAAAATCTGTTTTTGGTTTTAAATTACGAAAAACAACATCAGTGCTGACCCCGGTTGCATCTGTCACCGTCCAAGATTTTAATTTAACCGGCGATTTATCAAACACGACCGTCATATGTCCCAAACCCTTGTTATCACGCATATACATATTTAACGCAAAAGAATTTTTTTCTTCAAAAGTATCTGTCACAACAATATCTGCATTTTGCAAATCTATATTTTTACGCACCAAAATTCCCGCGGGCGTACTGGTCAATGGCACAGTTGTAATTTGGTCTAATGTTTTATCATAGAAATATAAATCTTTACCATCTGCAATCAATTGAATTGGTGCGTTTTTATAATCCAAACGGACGCGTCCTGGGCGCAACATAGAAAACAAACCACGTGCAACTTTGCCTTTGGACGTTTGCATAAAATCGCCCGTCAATCCGGTCACAGAATTTAAATATTTTTCAGCCGCCGCGACATATTTTTTATCCACCTCTGCATTTGCAGACACCGCCACAAACATTGCAAAAATCACAACAAATAATTTTTTCATCTCTATCAAGCCCCCTTGAATAATTCTATTACACGTTGTTTTACATTTTCCAAACTGTCATTAACAACCGCCCCAGATGCGCATATATGACCACCACCACCCAGTTTTTCAGCAATTTTATTTACTGGCAAAAATTTACTGCGCAACGATACACCGATTTGGTTTTCTTTTTGTTGTTTTAACAAAACGATATATTCGATACCTTTAATCTGTCCCAACAAAGACAAAGCCGTTTCACCGCGTCCATCTAAATTTTTATATGCCGCCGAATCAACGGTCGCAATTACCAATCTGTTATGATAATAAAATTCAGCATCTGCGACAACACGCGCCTCGGTTTGAATTGTTTTACGTGGTTTATGACTTAATAATTCTAATTGTCTTTGGATATCAACACCTTTATCGACCAATTCAGCCATAATTCGCAAAGAACGACCATCTTTGGCATATTTAAAATTACCTGTATCGGTTAAAATTCCAATTGCCAACAGGTTTAAAACCTTGTCATCATATTCCCAGCCAGCATCAATCATCAAATCATAAATCAAACATGTTGTTGCCGCCGCAGTTTCATCATCAATACATAAATTTCCAATTTTTTCATCGTTTTTATGATGATCAATTTCAACCAAGAATTTTGCCGAATCCAGCGCACCACGCGTTCCACCAATATTGCGTGTTGTTCCATAATCCATCAAAACCGCCAAATCAAAAGGTTGTGACAAATCAACCTGTTCAAAATAATGCGCACGCCCACGCAAAGAAATATAGCGAAAAGATTCTGGCACATTACCATCATAGACACACACACTATCCTTGCCATAATTCAAATAAATTAACTGGTACAAAGCCAACACAGAACACAAGGCATCACCATCAGGATTTTTATGTGCCGTCAGCAAAATTGAATTTGCTGATTTTATTTTTTCAATTAAAATTTTTGTTTCTTGTTTCATTTTACCTAACCGCAATATCTTCTAATACAAATTGAGCCGTATGCCGTCCGTTAAACTCATTATCTTTTAACCGCCCCAGCATAGATATTGTAGTGTTTGTATTCGCATCGTCCAGTAAAAAATTACCAACCGGTGTTCCAACCAAATTAAACCCAACAAATGCCAGAGATGTTCCCAGCGAGGTTTTTACAGACCCCCGAATATGCGAACCATTTCCCATAATCGTTGCATAATGCAATATCGCACCATTTAACACCAATTCTGGTTCAGGATTTCCCTGACCAAATGGTGCCAACACAGCCAATTTTTGCACCAAAGACATATTTGCACCACTGGCATCTATTTCTGCATCAACCATAACCTCTGGGACTATTTTACTATTACCCAACTGGTCTATAACTGATGCTTCTAAAAAATCACGAAATTCTTGTTCTTTGTCCGCCGGCAAAGAAAATCCTGCTGCGGCGGCATGTCCGCCACCTTCGGTCACGATACCACGTGCCAGCGCATCATGGATAATCCGTCCCAAATCAACATTTGCAACCGATCGCCCTGACCCATTTATAACCCCGTCTATCTTGGTTGCCACACACGAAGGCCGATTGTATTTATCTTTTAATCGTCCAGCAATAATTCCCATAACCCCACCATGCCAATTATCGCCACATACAAACAAACTGCATCGACCATCTGCACAACATTGTTCTGCCTGGGAAACCGCACCCAACATGATTGCATTTTGAATATCAATACGGTCTTTATTCATTTGGTCTAATTTTTCCGCCAGCGCACGCGCCACCAACGGATTATCAGTCAGCAACAATTCCAACGCAGGCTTTGCTGAATCCAAACGACCGGCGGCATTCAAGCGCGGTCCCAATACAAAACCTGAAACATACACAGATGCACCTTTGACCCCGGCAACATCCATCAATATACGCAAACCTAAATTTTTACGTCCGTCCATAACACGCAATCCGGTTGATACAAACGCACGATTTAATCCAACCAATGGCATAGTATCGCAAATTGTTCCCAACGCGACCAAATCCATATAATCCATCAAGTTTATTTGTGACTGTAATTCGCAAACAGTTCCATTTGAACAATTACGCAATTCACGATTAACCGCAACCAAAGTCAAAAATGCAACACCAACACCCGCCAAATAATCCAACCCAGATGTATCATCAACACGTTTAGGATTCACAACCGCATCGGCATTTGGCAAAACATTATCAGGCGAATGGTGATCTGTCACAACAACGGTCAAACCATGCGATTTTGCGTATTCAACCTCGGCCACACAACTGATGCCACAATCAACAGTCACTAAAACCGTTGCCCCAGAATTTATCAATTCATCAATGGCACCCGTATTCAAACCATAACCTTCACCGTCCCTGGTTGGAACATGCCAAACAACATCTACATTCAAAGAACGCAAGAATTTTACAAATATCGCGGTTGATGTAATCCCATCAACATCATAATCACCATAAACCGCAATTTTACGATGCGAACAAATTGCCTCGGCAATTATCTTGGCCGCACGTTCCATATCATTTAAAACAAATGGGTCTGGCATATATTCTTTGATTGTTGGTGCCAAAAACATTTCAATTTCTGCATCACCAACCAAACCACGACCTGCCAAAATATTTTTAACCAACGCATCAGCAAAATTCGCAGTTTCACCAAAATCTATACCATGCTCCATCACCCATGCTTGACCCAGCAGGGACTTTTCAACTAACTTTTTCACGCTATACTCTTTTCTTATCAAATATATTATAGCGGAAATTTATTCAAATATCAACGGCAGGATTCCATCAAGTATTTTTTCAGCAGTCGGCACAGAATTTTGTGATGCGGTTCGCCAACCACCTGTTTCTGCAATAGCCTGGGGTTCGTCCAAAGTCACCATTATAATATATTGTGGTGCATCGGCTGGGAAAATACCAACAAACGTTGTCATATTGCGTTTTTTATCAATAACACCATTTATACGTTTTTCTGCGGTTCCTGTTTTTCCACCAATTTTAATTCCATTAATACGCGTTAATTTTCCACTGGTTTCTTCGACAACGCGCACCATATTTTCGCGCAATTTTGCAGATATCTTTTCATCTAAGACACGTTCGCCTTTGATACGACCAACATCGCGTTTTCGTATTGTTGGGTTGATATAAATACCACCATTTGTGACAGCATTAACCCCCAACAATAAATGCATAGGTGTGACGGCCACCGTATGTCCAAACGAAGCAGATGCGATATCGGTAATTCCCCATTTTTTTGGAAAAATAGGATGTTCCGTTTTACCAAAATCCAAACTTAATTTTTCGTCCAAATGCAAACGATGAAAAAATCTGGCCTGGGCACCTTCGGGAAATTTTTCTGCGATTTGCACACTGCCAACATTACAAGAATGAACCATCACATCATCAACACCCATCCAATCTTGTTTAAATTTTGTGACATCATGAAACGTATGAATATATTTACCACTTTTGGTTCTTAAAATATATGGTTTTGCGACATAATACCGCCCACCAATATTATTTTCATACGCAATCGCGGTATTAAATATCTTGAACACAGACCCCATTTCCAACACATCGCGCATTTGTTTAAATCTGCGATTTTCAATCGGGTACCACGACACATGTTCTGGGTCATAATCCGGCAAAGACACCATAGCCAAAATTTCACCTGTGCGTGAATTCATCAAAGTTCCCATTGCGGCCTTGGCATGATATTTTTGTACCGCTTCGGATAAACGACTGTGGAATTGTTCTTGAATTCTGGCGTCCAAAGACAAACGCAAAGGGTCGCGATTTTCACGCAAATACGAATCAAATATTTGTTCGGCACCGTCCAAGCCTTCGCCTTCTTTGCCGACAAAACCAACGATATGCGCAAACAAATTGTGTTTTGGATAAACGCGTCTTTGTTCTGTGACCATTTCCAAACCACTCAAACTGTGTTTAGGTTGTTTTTTTAATCGCGCGTCCGCAATCGATTGTTGTATTGCCGTTTTCAAAGCATCAATTTCACTTTGTGTTGCCTTTTCACGCAAAACAACATACTTACCTTGGCGAATAAATTCATACACCTGATTCACAGAATATTGATATGGAAAAACATTATGAATTGTTTGTGCCACCGCATCTGCATCAACAACAAATTTAGAAACCAACTGCACCTTAGCACTCATAACATTTTTTGCCAGTTTTACACCATTTCTATCTTCGATATCTGCGCGTGTGACAACCCATTCACCATCAACAGATGTGCCACCTTTCTTGTCGGTCCCAAT
Organism: uncultured Pseudomonadota bacterium; assembly: GCA_902802115.1. GTDB lineage: Bacteria > Pseudomonadota > Alphaproteobacteria > Rs-D84 > Rs-D84 > Enterousia. The sequence goes on from CADCKW010000001.1 coordinate 104,294, forward strand.
AATTCCATAATATAAAGTCTTGGCAAAGAACAAAGCAAACACCAGGTATATTCCACCCAACAACCAACGCAATCTCACACGTTCTGTATCGCGGCGTTTTGTCACACGTCTTTTAGATTTATAAACATCACTTCCTAATTCGAACATAATTATTGCTTCCTTAATGGTAAATCATCGACATCTGTGTATTTTTTAAAACCGATTATTTCAACACGTGGGACAACCGCCATAACACTATTTTGCAAATATTCTGCATTTATCATAGATTCAAATTTTGCCTGGGACACTGCAATTTGTTGTTGTGTTTTTACAATTTCTGCATTGGTATAATTTAATGTTCGTCTTTGTATTCTGTTTGCCACCTGTAATGCGACCATAACAAACACGCACCCAGCCAATGCCCAAACACCAATTTTAAACATTTTCTGTTCTTCGTTCATATCCGTCCCCTCGCCAGAATAGTATTTTATCATAAATTTTGTAAAAAACTAATCATAGAATTTACCCCAGACAATCTGGCGGCACCCAAATTCAATTTCAGGCCCAAAAACTCGCCCATTAAATCCATTTCACGTATCTGGGTTAGTGTTTTTGAATCAACCATTGCCAACAATATCGCCAACACACCACGCACAATCGCCGAATCAGCAACACCATAAAACCGACCATCTGGGCCAACACATATTTCAACATGCGATGCACAACCCGTAATTTCATGACATTGGGCACTTTGTGGCACAGATTCCAATTCGCGACCAAAATCCATAACCAATTCTAATTTATCCACAGGATTGTCCAACGAATTTAAAAGATTTTTCATTTTTTCATATTGCATAACTAATTACCAACCCATATTTGTTAAATCTAATTCCAAACGCGCCTCGTCTGTCATACGCGATAAATCCCACGCAGGTTCCCAAACCAATTTAACCTCTGCGTTTTTAACACCTGGAACATTTGACAAGACCTGTTTTACCTGTGCCAATAATTCTTCCATCATTGGACATGTTGGACTGGTAAAAGTCATAGTTATCGCAACATTATCATCATCTATGTTAATATCATACACCAAACCCATATCCCAAATATTCACAGGAATTTCTGGGTCAAACACTGTTTTCAAAGCATTTATAACATCATCACGATTTACTGTCATTTTATAATCTTTTTTACAACCGATATAAACTTATTTGCGTCCGCCAATGTGTTCCATGGACCAACAGACACACGTATTGAACCATCAATATTCATTGCATGATGAATCCACGATGCGCACATATTACCAACACGCAGACATATTCCATTTGCCCCCGCCAAAGTTCCAAAATCCAACACATGCATATCATCAATTACAAAAGACAAAACCGCCGCATCACGTGATGATAAAATTTTAATACGTTTAATTTTTTGCAATTCATCATACATATATTGAATTAATTTCAAATCAGGACGTGATTTTTCTAATTCATCAATCGCAACCGCCAGCCCAGAAATCTGGGTCAATGGCAAAGTACCTGACTCGAACTTATCAGGCGCATTATTCCAGATTGGAATATTATCATCGACACGCAACACCATACCGCCACCAAATTTGTCCGGCATATATTTATCAGCATCTTTGATATATAAAACACCGATACCTGTATCTGCACCAATTTTATGTCCCGAAAAAACCAAGAAATCACAATCCCACGCACGCACATCTATTTTTTTATGCACGATATATTGCGTTGCATCAACAATAGTTATAACATTTGGATTTTTATGCCGGGCGACGCGAATAATTTCCGCGACATCTTGGGGCATACCCAATACATTTGACATCGCAGTTATAACCAATATGTCTGTTTTTGGTATAGAATCGATTTTAATATTAAAATCATCATCTAAATCATATACAGATAGTTGTTTAATTTTTTTATTTGTTATCGCATCTTGCCATGGCAACCGCGCCGAATGATGTTCCAAATTCGATACCGCCACAGAAAAATCTGTCATAATAAAATTACGTGCAATTATATTAACGATTCTATTTAAACCATCAGTTGCGTTTGCCGTCCAAACAATCTGTGATTCGGTTGCATTTATAAAACTGGCCACCCTTTTGCGTGAAATTGCAACCATATCATCAACCGCCACCGCACGTGCGCAGACCCCCCGCCCCGCATTAGCATAGCGATTACGCAGGAAATCCGCCTGATTTTGAATTACAGATTCAGGCTTTAAAAAACTTGCCGCGGCATCAAAATATACGATTTCGTTCATATATAAAAATCCTTGCATTTCACAAAGATTATAATACACTCAAACCAAATATCAACAACCCAAGGAGAAAAAAATGGCTTTACAACATGCAACAGACGAGAATTTTCAAAACACAATTCAAAATGGATTAACATTGGTGGATTTCTGGGCAACATGGTGTGGTCCATGCCGTATGTTTGGTCCAATTTTCGAATCTGTATCCGAAAAGGTTCCTGATGTTAATTTCGTTAAATTCGAAGTTGATGAAACCAATCGTGCAACACCAACAAAATTTGGTATCCGCAGCATTCCCAGTGTCCTGGCATTCCGCGATGGCAATTTGATTGAGGCCCGCACAGGTTTAATGGACGAAGAAACCGTTATTGCATGGATTAAAGAATTACAATCCTAAGGAAAAACAAAACCAAAAGGTAAAAAAATGGCAAAACAAGATTACAAAACACTGGAATTACCTGCAAAATACGTTCCAAAGAAAAGCGAAGAATACATGTGCTTGGAACAACGCGCGTATTTCTATCAAATTTTGATGGCACAAAAACAAGAAATAACCGATGGCAATTCGGGTGTTTTGAACACCGTTCGTGGTGCTGATTCAAATGATAACGGTGGCGGTGGCGACGATGCAGACAACGCATCACAAGAACAGGCATTAACAATGAATCTGCGCATGACCGAACGCGACAATAACTTATTAAAGAAAATCGATGCCGCATTGGAAAGATTAGAAAATGGGACATTTGGATTCAGTGTTATATCCGGCGAAGAAATTGGTATTTCGCGTATGTTGGCACGTCCATTGGCAACAATGACTGTCGAAGAACAGGAAGAATACGAATCCAGAAAATAAACAATCGTTATGTGATATCAAACAATCGGGTTATATTTTATAACCCGTTTTTTTATAAAAAAAGAAACAGAAACACCCAAGGAATGTGAATTATTCAATCCACATATTGACCAAAGCGGTTCCATTTTCACCACCAGATCTGACCTTGGATGTTCTGTTTGCGTCTGTCCAACCAATAGTTGCCACCTCTTTATTAGAAGAGGTTTGAACTGTGGTTGTTTGGGGATTTTGAGACAGAGTTACAGAGGAATTAGTACCAGTATTTTTAATGACGACATTACCTGACTCGCGCTTAATCGTACTATCGACATAAGACGTAGAAGCCAGTTGCGTATCCGCAGCCATGGCAAAATTGCCACAAACAGCGCAAAAAACGCAAGAAAACAACAAAAATTTGGATATTGTTGCTCTCAGTCTCATTATTACTTTTTCCCCTTAATCAAAAGGGTAGTAAAAATAATAAAACTGACGCAAGCACAAAAATACTATTTTTGCTTTTTATTATTGACTTTTTTATAAGTCTTTGTTTTTGCGGTCGTTTTTTTTACATGCGATTTGTCATTTTTATCATCTTTTTTGGCAGAATCTCTCATTTCGCGTTTAAACACATTTACGCCATCTGCCAGATTTTTCATCATGCCTGGTATAGATTTATGACCAAACAAAATGACCAGCAAAACAACAATAACCAGTATTTCCATCCAACCTAATCTTCCCATATTTGCCCCCTTTTATTATTTGGCCACATAACAATCCAATCCATCAGATTTTGCATTACGGCAAAAACCATTTGCATCACTGCTGTTATTAAACGCGACACGCAAACGATATGTTGTCCGTCCATCTTTCAACACCGATGCCAAAACAACGAACTGTTTGCCAGCAAACAAACTGCTGTGCGCCGCGCGAATTTTTTTGCCCGCCGCATTTGCCGCATCACGCGTAGCATAAGAACCAAATTGCACATACCACGCTGCCCCAGATTTTGCGACAGTTTTTTGAGCCGCCGGCTTATTCACTGACTTTGGTGCAGGTTTGGCCACTGGTTTTTGTTGAACAACAGGTTTTGGCGCAGGTGCCGCATCAACCTTGTTTGGATTAAATACAACCTCGCGTCTATCTTGCACAACGCGCACATCTGGTTCTGGGTTGGCCGCAACCTGTTGGGGTTGTGGTTGTGCCTGAACCTGAACAGGTGGCATTGGCATAGGTTTTGGTTCCACACGCACATTATCAGGCACCTGTAAAGGTTGCTGATTTGCGTCCATCACCGGTGCCGATGGCATTGGCATATCGCCACCATCAACGACAACCTCTGGTTCGGCATCTAAATCAATTTCTACGGACGAAGACGGTGTGCCAGACACAGTCCGCACAATAATATATGTTGCCAGCGCAATAACAACCAACCCTATTCCCAATAACAACCAAGGTTTCCGGGGACGTGGGCTAACAAACGCGGCCTCTGGCAAAGAATCAGATGCGTCTGCATCTAAATCCAATAAATCTAAATTTGTATTATCTTCGTTCATAAAAAACTCCCTTAGAATTTCTTTTATCTAAGGGATATTATATCACAAAAAACACACTAAAACAAATACAGATATCATTTTTATTTTGGTTGTGCTCCAAAATGTGGTGGCACAATCAATTTTTGGTTTTGTTCTACAATCGGTTCAACCTCGCAATTACAACAACCGGCAACCGCCGCCACTGACAAAACCGCCAAACAAATCAACAAAGCTTTTTTCATCTCTTTTCCTTTTAATCTTAAAACTATTTAAAAAAATAACGAGACAGATGCGCAGTTGTTTATGAGTGCGGTGTAGAACTGCTACATAAACGAATAAACAACAAGCAGATGCCCTTTATTTTTTTAAATTATGCCCCAATCAATCGATTGGGGCAATAACTTTTATGCAGGCATCTTTACCGCATCAACCATTTGGCGAACAAAATCATTTAATGCCACAACCTCTTGGGCATCAATACCCAATTTACGCAAAGTGACCGTTTTATCATTTTGTTCTTTTTCACCAACAACGGCAATAATCGGCGTTTTTGCCAAAGACAATTCGCGAATCTTGTAATTAACCTTTTCGTCACGCAAATCTGCACGTGCATAAACACCCGCATCACGCAAATCTGCAACAATAGAATCTGCGTATTCACGATATTTTTCAGATACAGGAACCACAACAACTGGCTCTGGACTCAACCACAATGGTAAATTACCACCCGTTGATTCCAACAAAACACCAAAGAATCGTTCAATTGACCCCAATAAAGCACGATGCAACATTATTGGACGATGTTTTTCACCATCTTCGCCAATATAAGACAAATCAAATCTTTCTGGCAAATTCATATCTAATTGCACAGTTCCACACTGCCAAACACGCCCCATAGAATCCTTCAAATAATTATCAATTTTTGGACCATAGAACGCAGCATCATTTTCTGCAATTTCATATTCAATACCATTGGCATCCAATGCATGCTTTAACGCACCTTCGGCTTTATCCCACACCTCGTCAGAACCAATACGGAATTCAGAAAGCGGACGCGTTGCCAATTTCATCATGATTTTTTCAAATCCAAATTTGTTGTAAATATCTTTGATAAAACGCAACACTTTCACAACTTCATCTTCCAGTTGTTCTTCGGTACAGAAAATATGTGCATCGTCTTGGGTAAATTCACGCACACGCATCAAACCAGACAAACCACCGGCGGCCTCGTAACGACAAACTTTACCAAATTCAGCCAAATACAAAGGCAAATCTTTATATGATTTAATACCCTGACCAAATACTAACATACCGCCCGGACAAGACATAGGTTTGACACAAAACACTTTGCCATCTTGGGTCGTTCCGGAATAATTATGCGCGCCATATTTCGCCCAGTGCCCAGAACGTTCCCACAAACAACGATCCATAATAGATGGCGTTGATATTTCTAAATACCCTGCTCGTTCTTGACGCATACGCAAATATTCAATCAAACGGCGATAAACTTTAAATCCCTTGTCATGCCAAAACACCGCACCTGGCGCATATTCAGGTTCAAAATGGAACAAATCCATTTCCTTGCCCAATTTACGGTTATCGCGTTTTGCGGCCTCTTCTTGCATTTTCAAGAATTCGTCTAATTCTTCTTTGCTGGCAAATGCATCAACATAGATTCTTTGCAGCATTTTGTTTTTAGAATCCCCCTTCCAATATGCACCTGCAACGGAACGAATTTTGAAAGCATCGCGTGGTAAATCTTTGGAACTTTCCACGTGTGGCCCGCGACACAAATCCGTAAAATCACGAAAAGAATACACAGACAATTTTTCGCCATTGGCGTCATACTCATTTAACCATTCCATTTTATATGGTTGGTCATGGAACAACTCTTTGGCTTCCTCTAAACTCACGATTCGTTGTTCGAAACGACCATTTGATTTAATCAAATCGCGCATTTCTTTTTCAATTTTTTCAAAATCATCTTCACTGAATCTGTAATCGGTATCAAAATCATAATAAAATCCGTTTTCAATAGCCGGACCACCCGCAAATTTAATATCTGGGTGCAATTTTTTAACCGCCGCCGCCATAACGTGTGCCAACGAATGACGAATCAATTCAATAGGATAAGACATATTAACTACCTCTAACTTTATTTATATTTGTTTAATTTTTTTGAAACTGTTTTTGATTATAATACGCACCATTTTTTAGTGCAAGCAGAACCCTTAGACCCCCGCGGGGGTTGTGCAAGTCAAAGTAGTAAAGAATATTTTTTTCAACAACATGCCACTATTTTAAGACTTTATATATTAAAAGTCAATACCATGATATAAAAAAAGCGGGAAAACCGCTTTTTTTATATTAAACATGCAACTGTTGGGAAATCGATAATACTGCCATACAGGACGGCAAAAAAGAAACATACCGACCCACCAATAACAAACAAATGCCACAACGCATGCGAAAAACGCATACGGCGCCACAGATAAAATATTACACCAATCGAATAAGACAAACCACCCGCCAACACAAACCACATTCCGCGATGCGATATTGTTTGAATCATTGCAGGCAAAATCCACAACAACGCCCAACCCATAATTAAATATAAAATAACGACCCATTTTGGTTGCTGTTTGGGATTTTTAAACTTCATGATTGCGCCAAAAATAACAATAGCCCACAACACACCAAACATAGACCACCCCAACCCCATATGATGACATCTATTTAAATTCACCAATAAAAACGGTGTATATGTTCCGGCAATTAACGCATAAATAGCGATACTGTCCCAAACCTCGAAAAAGCACTCACTCTTTTCGCCAATCATCGCATGACACATTGTTGAACCAAAATATAAAAAGAACATTGTTGCACCAAATAAAGAACACGACACAACCGCCCACACATTATGATACAACACCGCATAGGCAACCAACATCGCCAGTCCCGCAATTGCAAGTCCAATACCAATTCCATGCGTTAAAATATTCAATACCGATTCACTATGCGTCACCGGTCTTTCCCAACGGAACAAACCAGTCGCCCGCAATACACGCAACAAAGTCGATGCATGTGAATCTTTTTTAACAGCACGCAATTTTGCTTTTATATCTCTCTTTGATTTTGTCATTTTATTTCAATGCTCCCTTCACTCTTTCTATGACTCTATCTTTACCCATCACTTGCATGATTGAATACAAATCCGGTGTATTTGTGCGACCTGTTAATGCAACACGCAAATTCATTGCAACATCGCCATTTTTAACACCCGCATTGACCGCAATCGCGACAATTTTATTCCACCAAGAATCTTTATCATCATTAATATCAAATGTTGATAAAAACGCATTTAACACATCTGCATTAAATTCAAATTCACGATTTGGTTGGAATAAATTATCCCAAAAATAAGCAACCTCTTCTAATGTCTGGCGCCATGTAATAAAATCTTTACGAATACGTTTTGGATTATCGCGTTCAATAGATAAAACATTACGCAAATATTGCACATCGGCAACCTGGTCTTTACGCACAGAATCCGCATAATTTTGCGCCCAATCAATAACATTTTTAACCAATGTATCCACAGGCATCTGTGCAATATTTTCTTTGGCCCACCACTCTAATTTTTTCATATCAAATAATGCCCCAGACATTGGAATTTTTTTCGGTTTGAATTCATAATCCCAAATAGATTTAACCGCACCTTTTAATTTTGCTTCTTCGTATCCAGACGCAATAATATTAAACAAATATTCCAATACCGCATTGGTTGGCCACCCATCAGCCAATAAATTTGCAACATTAGATTCTGGGTCATGCCGCTTTGATAACTTACGTTGTTTTCCTGATTCCGCATCAATTGTATCCAATGTCGATGTATGGATATAAAGTGGCGGTGCCCAACCCATCATACGAAATAATTGATAATGCAACGGCAAAGACGACAACCACTCTGCCCCGCGCACAACATGTGTAGTGTGCATAAAATGATCATCACACAAATGCGCAAAATGATATGTTGGCAAACCATCATTTGATTTAATCAAAACCAAATCTTCATTATTTTCTGGGAAAGAAATAGAACCACGAACCGCATCTTTACAAAAAATACGTTGTGCCGGATTACCCGTTGAATACAAACGAATCGATGGAACCTCACCTTTATCCAAATGCGCAATAATATCTTCGTCTGTTAAATCGCGGTCGCGTGCAAATTCACCATATATCCCGGTTGGAAAGCCCGCCGCGGTTTGACGATTACGTATATCTTCCATTTCGTCCGCTGTTAAAAAACAAGGATATGCCAATCCCCGCGCCAACAAATCAGCCACCACCGAATGATAAATATCGCGGCGTTGTGACTGAAAATATGGTCCATATTTTTCATCATTATTATAAGCAAGTCCAAATTTACTCAATGAATCTATAATAATTTTTACCGCATCAGCAACTTCGCGTTTAGTATCTGTATCTTCAATGCGCAACATAAACACACCACCTGATTGTTGTGCTAATTTTGAGTTTATCAAAACCTGATATAAACCACCAATATGCATAAATCCAGTTGGACTGGGTGCGAATCGGGTGACAAAAGCCCCCTCTGGCAAATCGCGAGGTGGGAATTTTTCTTCCAATTCATGCAATGTATATTTTGGTTTTCCGCCCAAAACCCGTTCAATTAATTCTGGTTTTAATCCATTACGCATTTTCGTTTCCCTTGTGTTTATAACTTTATGATTCTATACTAATTATATGGAAAAACAAGAAATAAGAACATTTGGTCGCAGACACGGCAAAAAATTATCGCCACGAAAACAGTTATTATTAGAAACTGTTTTGCCGGCTTTTTTGCCAAAAAACATCAAAAATGCCGGGAATTTAATTTTGGAAATTGGTTTTGGTAATGGCGAACATGTTCGCGATTTGGCGATTCGCAATCCTGAATCTATTATTATTGGTGCCGAACCATTTATGAACGGTGTTGCGGCATTATTATCGGCAATAACAAACGAATCGACCAATGAAATTATGAACGAATATAAAAACATAAGAATTTGGCCAGATGATGTTCGAAAAATGTTTAATGAATTGGACGCAAAATTTAACGAAATATGGGTTTTGCACCCTGACCCATGGCCCAAGGCGCGACACGAAAAACGCAGATTATTAAATGCAGATTTTTTATCTGTTTTGGGAACAAAACTGATGCCAAACGGTCAAATTATCATCGGCACAGACCATTGGGAATATTTCGATTGGATTGTCGAACAAAGTAAAAAAACGGCGCTTAACGCATCGTTTCCGGCACAATCTGTAATTCATACACGATATGCAGAAAAAAATATGGCAAAAACCACAGAACCCAAATATTTAATTTTATCCAATTAATACGCAACAAAGAATTTTAATTTATCTATCAATTCTGGACGATTTATTTTCACCAAACGATAAACTTGTTCTGCACGTATAAAACTGGTCCCCAACATAACATGTAATTCCATATTTTGTGCCGTCCAATTTTCTAATGCACTGTAAATTCTGCCAACAAAATCAGATGTATTCATATCTTCGTGGGACATAATCAATAACACAGATGAGGCATGCAATTTATCTAAATCTGCGAAAACATCAGCCCAATCCAAAGGCCATATTTCAAATATATCCAACCCGATTGATAAATCTTTGTTAAAAAACAAATCATCACGCACAGCCGACAGCGATTCAGCGAATCGTTTTAAATCATTTAATTTCACAATTAATTGGGCACCTGTTGCACCCTGTTTAAAAACAGAATTAATATTAACCACCAAATTAGAAATATCATCACCTGCAACACAATCGAATCGCGAATATATTTTTATATTTGATTTTTCAACCCATGGCCAAATCACAGGAACCGATGTCGGCGATACCGATAATGCAGGCACTTTCATTTCAACCATATATTCCGCCGCCCCGGCCAATTCCGCACCATCTGGGTTATCCCCCAGCCACAAAGACACAGATTTTGCCACATCAACATTATTATCAAAAATTTCTTTTATATCTATCATTATGCTTTCTAGTTTATCATAAATATGATATAATTAAAACAAATGAAATTATACGACAGATTAAATTTTTTACTATTGGGAACATTATGGATTTTGGCCATAGTGCTGATATTAAATTTTTGGTTAAATACGGCATACCGTTTTAACATGTTTTCTGCGGCACATTGGGAATATATATCAAATATCCAGGCCCAAAATCTGCCTATATCCAGTGGTTTTTATATCGCATTTATTGTATCAATAACCATGGGAATATTGGGGTTATATTTATTATTCCGTCCAAAATTTAGAAAAATAAAATTGCCCATATCACAAAAAACTGTGACGCAACAAACCACACCACAACAACCAATTATCAAACCCGAACAAACGGTTCAGCAACCCGCACCACTGGAACAAAAAAACGATATTCAACCGACAAACACACAAATATCATCAAATCCAATAATGGCACAACCACCGCGTTTGCATATTCAAATGCCACAAAAAACAGTAAATCGTCCTGTCACAGCAACCCAAAACACACCACAACAAACAAAAAAACAAGAACCCGTTGCGCGCTATACGCATGAAATCCGGGAAATTTTTGAAAAAAATAAATTTATGGTTTTAACACCAAAACCAATCAATCGTATTCCTTTGTCATTGATTGCAATTGGTGCAAACGAAACATTATGGATTGGCGCAACCGATATATCACACGAACAAATGAGTGATATAATATTGACATTAAAAAATGTATTTAACGAAACACTGGAAGATATTGAAATAGATTTAAATGCATTTATAATAAACCCAACAGATACAGATTTCGTAGATGCAATTTTGGATTTAAAAGATATTCAAGAACTAGAATCCGCAATCCAAAATATTCCAAACGAACCTGAATCTGACGAAAACGACAGTATGGACGCTTTTGCTGGATATATTGAAACCGTTTTGACATATTTGGGAAATAAATAATGAAAATAAGTGAAACAAACGCTATTGCACGCATATCAGAACTGGGCATGGACGATATGCCCCTGATAGAATACACACCCAAACCAAAACTATTACCGAATGATTGGTTTATGCGTTATCGCGCATTATGCCACGAATTTATGGAATCTTTATCAAATTATGCAACCGAAATCGCATTTATGAATTTATCACAAAATGAATTTATGGGGTTATTAACCGGACGTGCATTACCACGAAACACATCTATTCGGTGGCGCATACCAATTACACTGGGTGGTGAAATGTCGATTGAAAATATGTTTTTATGCCGCACTTTTCCAAACAGTCACAGACTAGACAGATTCATAATGGAACAAACCGGCAACGAAACATTATGGTTGCCTAATCCTGAAAAGGCGGTATATATCACAACACATACGGCAACGGGCGGCACCGGCGGAAACGCAACATCTGACCGTCTGTCCCAGGTCGCCGCACAAATTGCCAAAGATAATTCATTGGGGTAAAACATGAACCAAACAGAATTTTTAGACACAATAAAAAACAAAGGCGCATTGATTTGGGGACCATCGAACGCACGCGCCATTGAATACGCAAATTCTAATTTACAGCAAAAAAAATGTGCCATGTTTCCTAATTTTATGATTAGTTTATATACACAAACGGCTGGAATAAATTTAGGATCCGGATATATATTTGGTCCAACGGAATTACCAAATGGAAACAATTTTCCAATCCCCAGCATCACAGATATAAACACAGAAATTCAAAACATACCGGCATTGAAAAACAAAACATTATTTGGTCGCAACGATTTATTTTGGTTTGCATTTGATTCTTTTGGAACATGTTATATGTTAAGCAATATAAATGGCAGCATTTTACGCAAATACGACGACGGATATCGCGCATTATATGATTGCCTGATGGGTGGAAAAATTTAAATGAAAAAACTATCTGTATCTTTATCTGGACATCAAACCAGTATATCACTGGAACCTGAATTTATATTGGAATTACAGCGTATAGCCAAAAATCAAAACACATCGGTCGCGGCAATTATTTCCAATATAGACAAAACGCGCAGTGCAAATTCAAATTTATCATCTGCAATACGCGTTTGGATTTTAAACAATATAAAAAACTAATCTTTTTGTTTGTTTTTTTGTTCTGCCAAATGTGCCAACAATATTTGGTGTGACGATTTTGGCAACTCACTCAACAAAGCATCTGCGCATTGTGATTCTGTCACGAAATCATAATTTTTCTCCATCAAAGATATAATTGTATTATGAATTTCATCATCTGAAAATTTTCTTTTTGCCGACCAATTATATTGCATTTTATATGGAACTTTGATGGGTGACAAAGTATTTATTTTTACCCCTAATTCTGTTGCTAATTTTTTGCGCGCATCATTTGAATTAAACAAACACAAAACTGTATTACGACCATGCGCGGTTCTGCGAAATTGAATCAAAGGCATACCTTTTTCATCACGCATAGATGCCAAATCTTTATCTTTGATATCACGCACCAAATTAATAATTTTAGAAACAGGTATTTGATACAATGAAACCAATCGTATCACAGGCGTCCAATGAATATCTTGCACTGGAACTTTTTTTAAATTCACCAAATTAAACCTATTAACAAATTCATCAAAATAATCTTTATGTAAAAAATATTGACCGTCACGAAACAAAACACGTTTGCGACCACCCCTTGTATCATAAACAGATTTTAAATTTTGTACCAATGCATCACGTGATATATCAACATTCGCCCGTATTTTGTCATAATCCAACCAAACATTAGTTTTAAACATAACAACCGCCTTTTATTTTTTACAAATAACACTATATATCTTTAATTACGTTTATCAAGTCTATACGCAATGAAACCGCCAAAAATTGCAATTAGAACAATTATAACAAACCACGCATCACGCCCCAACAACCTATACAAAGTCATATGGGAACCAGTTGCCACACCGTCCAACACACCAATTTGTCCAATGGGTAATTGCGATATAATTTTACCGTCCGCACCAACAAACGCACTAATTCCAGAATAATTAGCCCTGATAACCGGAACACCCGATTCGATTGCCGCCCTGCGCACCATATCCAGATGTTGATATGTCCCCGGCGTTTTTCCAAACCAAGTATCATTTGTTATATTCACAATCGCATCAACATAATCATTTTTTACAACCGCATTTGAAAATATAATTTCATAGCAAACCGCCGGCGCAAAAACAAAACTGGTGTTTTTATCAATACGTAAATCCATCAAACGCGCACCTTGCCCAGCCGTCAAATTTGCAGGTGTTGGAATAAATTTAATTGGACCATATTCACCAAACGGCACCAAATGAGATTTACTGTAATAATCTAAAATATCACCATTTTCATTTGCCAAAACCAATGAATTATATACTGACGAATCATAATCAACAACATGCGCACCAATTATCACAGGAACATTTAATTGTTTTGCAATCGGCATAAAATCATTTGGACGCAATGCAAACGGATACGATGTTTCTGGATAAATAACAACATCAATATTGCGAACATCACCCGCCAATTTTATCAATGCATCAACACGATTTTTTGCCTGATTCAATGCGTCCGCACGCGTCATAGAAATTTTAGATTCTTGACTGGTCACTGGTTGAACGACACGAATTCGCGTTGCACTATTACCCATATTTGATATTCCAATATTATTATATCCTGCAAACAACCCAACAACCAAAACCAGCATAAAAAACACAAACAAAAACCAATTCGCTTTGCCACCACGATTATATAATAATTGCACAGACGATGCAATCAAACCAAATATCACAAATCCTAATCCCAATGCACCAAACAACGACATAGAATTCGAAATAATTGCGCCACCCAAAGTAATATTTGCAATTGGATTCCATGGAAACCCAGTCAAAAACCATTCACGCAACCACAACACCGCAGTTGCCGACAAAGCAAAAACCATTGGTTTTACACTATTTTCATTGTATATACATCGTGTCAATACAAATGGAATTGTGAATATAATTGCGCCAACCAATGCCAATCCAATCAATGCCGGCCCGGTCCAAATTGCAAATTGTTTTGTTAATTCCGGAACAACATATATGGAATTTAACGACCACCAAAACATAGAAATTGAATACATGGCACCAAACGGAATCGCACGCAGCCAAACCCGCCACCAAGAAACTTTGTCATCACCCATACACAGCAACCAATATGCCGCCCCAAATGCCAAAATTGTTATCCACCATAAATTAAAAGGCGCAAAACCCAACGATGCCAAACCACCCAGCACCCCAACCAACACATATTTCCACCATTTAAACCCAGAAACATTTTCATCAGCATACGGATTTTTAAACCCTAACTTTTTCAAAACTTTAATTTCTTTGGCCTCCATAACACGCGCCTGGGCATCAGTCAAATGATCATAACCCAACAAATGAAACATACCATGCACAACCATATGCGCCGTATGTTCAGCCACAGAAATATTCGCCGCCGCCGCTTCACGTTTTACAGTATCCAACGATATATAAATATCCCCCAACAAAATATCGTCACCCAATTCAAAAGACAAAACATTTGTTGGTTTATCCATATTACGATACATTTTATTCATCGCATGAATTTCATTATCATCAGTCAAAGTAATAGAAACCTCGGCATCACGATATTTTGCGCCAACAACCGCATTTGCAATTTTTTCAAAATCTATATTATATTTTTTCCAACGTGAATCATTGTAATTAACATAAACTTTCATTTTTATCGCCTCTATACGCATTGATTCTGGGAATTTTTATTTTTTACCCAATCCAGATTTTTTTGCAATTTTCGACCTGACATTTGCATAATTTGGTGCAACAAATGGATAATCATCTGGCAATCCCCACTTTGCACGATATTGTTCAGGCGTCATATTAAATCGCCGTTTAATATATCGCCGCAACATAACATGCCACGTTCCATCTTCCAGACATTGAATTCTATCTGGTTGGACCGAATCAGCAATTTGTTGGGGACTGACCACCGTTCCACGCAAAATTGCCCGCGCAGAATTAACCGCGTCCGCCATAGATAAATCAGGATTATTCGCCATTGCCGCCGCCGCCAGATTCGCAACAGCCAATGTAAATTCATTATTTTTCGTATTATTATTTACCATTTGCTAAAACACCTTTTATTTACTAATATTATACCACAAATAAACTACAAATAAAACGAAAGTCAAATTATAATGAAAAAAGATACCAGACCACTTGCCGATATTATGCGCCCTGCAACCATAGAAGAAGTTGTCGGGCAACAAAATTTATTGGGTGAAAACGGATTGATACGCCGTATGGTTGATAACCACAAATTATCAAATTTAATATTATGGGGTCCCCCAGGTTGCGGTAAAACAACAATTGCACGCGCATTGGCACATTCTGTTGATATGGATTTTGTCCCGATGTCTGCGGTATTTTCTGGATCCGCCGATATAAAGAAAGCAATGGACGCGGCACGTATGAATCGCGACATCGGTCGTGGAACACTGTTATTCATAGATGAAATTCACAGATTTAACAAAACCCAGCAAGACACATTATTGCCATATCTGGAAGACGGCACAGTTGTCTTTATCGGTGCAACAACCGAAAACCCCAGTTTTAATTTAAATAATGCATTGCTGTCACGTTGTCATGTTGGGGTTTTAACACCATTGGGCACTGATGATTTAATGATATTACTGGACCGCGCCGAAAAATTTTTAAATAAAAAATTACCATTAACCATGGACGCAAAAATTCACTTGGCACAAATGGCTGATGGCGACGCGCGATTTTTATTAAACACCGTTGAATATTTATCAAGCGCGAATTTTAAAAACGATTTAGACATCGATGCATTGGATAACGCAATACAAAAACGCGCACCATTAAGTGATAAAACCGGTGACGAACATTATAATTTAATATCTGCGGTTCATAAATCTTTACGGGCCAGTGATACAGATGCGGCATTATACTGGGTTGCACGCATGATGACATCTGGTCAAGACGCACGATACATTTTCCGTCGTCTTACCCGATTTGCAATGGAAGATGTTGGCCTGGCCGACCCAAACGCATTACAAATCGCGATTGCGGCATGGAACGCATACGAACGATTAGGCAGTCCCGAAGGCGATATTGCCTTGACTGAATTAGTTATATATTTGGGCACCGCACCCAAAAGTACGTCCAGCGACCGCGCATTGATGGCATCATATAAATTAGCCAAACAAACAGGCAGCCTGCCCCCACCAAAAAACATTTTAAATGCACCAACAAAAATGATGCGCGATATGGGATATGGCGCAGGATACATTTACGAACCCGACACAAAATCTGGGTTTTCTGGTCAAAATTGTTTCCCAGAAAGCATGCAACGCACAAAATTATATACACCAGTTGAACGCGGATTTGAACGTGAAATAAAAAAACGTGTTGATTATTGGGACGGATTACGCGAAAAAATAAACAATAAAAAATAACGCCAAATTGGCGTTATTTTTTAAAACAAAATATTTAAATACATACCAACCGCAGATTCTTCGTTTTCATATTCATATGAATATGTTGCGCCATATTGTGTTCGTCCAAATTGACGCACCAATTTGAAACGCAACCATTCGCGGTCAAAGTCAGGATTTGTCGCAACACGAATTGTTGCACCAATACCCAAACGCCAACCATCAACCATACGAAAATATGAATCAGGCATAAAATCAATATATGACATGCCACGTGTATCATCAAAAATCCATGTTGATTTAACAGTTCCCGCCAAAGACACACCTGCCCATTGACGACCGACGCGCAATCCCGCAAAATATGTTGATTTTGCAAAGTCTGGTTCCCGCACATGACGATTACCACCAAACCGCGCACCGAACAAAACATCTGTTAAAATACGTGCCGAATTATTATCTGCCAATCCTGCACGATAAACACCGTTTAATTCAATACTGGAAAAACCGCGTTCTTTGCGTTCATGCACAAAATCGAACTGATAATGAATATTTGCACCGGCGGTCAAACGACTGTTCAAACCATATGAAAAAGCCTGACCTAAACGCAAAATATCATTACCATAATCAACAGATGTTGTTGATAATAAATGTTCTGCGTCCAACAGATACAACATATCAGATGTATCTGCCATCAAATAATCATCATCTGCATATGCGACGCCACACAACAAAACAGTTCCAACAAAACCACATAATAACTTTTTCATGTAAAACTATACCCGTTGTTTAGAATTGGAACATAACTTGCAACCCAACCGACCATTCGCGGAATTTAGACAAATCAACATACGCATAATGTGCCGGGTCATTAAACTGTGCCGCCGTTGCAGGCAAAGTTCCATCATGCACGACCAAAGTCTTGTCATCTGCGCTGTCATACAAAGATGTTTTTGCATACAGATTCAATGCAAACCAATCATTTGGCTGCCAACCGAATGCACCTTTGATAGAAAACTGGTCATGCCAATCATAGAAACCATATAAACCTTCAACATTTAAAGTCCAATCTTCTGCCAATACGGTCCAAACACCCATACCTAATTCGCCCATAAAAACAGTATCTGTTGAATCGCCATAAACCAACATACCCCATTCGTTCGTGGTCAGGTTTTCCATATAATCACCATAAACATCACCGTCCATATTCACCAACCAACCGCGTGCCAAACCATAGATTGTTGATGTTGCGACTTTATACCCTGCCTTTAAATCAGCAATAAAATAATCAACACCATGTTTTTGATGTTCATAATACCCAGATATCGTTGCAATCCAATCGTCTGTATCAACAATACGCCCCTGCAAACCCAAACCATACAGATTCAAACCATTTGATTTATATTCATCTGTACCTGCACCGGCGGTATCTGTCCATATTAATTTATCACGATTGTATTTACCCATTGCCTGCAAAGCGATACGGTCAGTCAAACCAAAACTCAAATCTTCCTTTAAAGACAATTCTTTTAATTTTCTGGCGACTTCGCCTGTGGCATTACCAAAATTATATTTACCCTCTAAATATTCACCGGTGGTCACCGAACCAAATTGAAATTGCAAAGGCTGATAAAAAGGATTTGCAATAAAATATTTCCGCTTTGCAGATTTACGATATGTTTCACCACGAACATATGTTTGTTTATTTTCACGTGGTTTTACCTGACTATAATGACGTGGTTCATAATTTGTATTGATATTATCATACATACCCGCACGCGACGCACGTGGCGCATAATCATTAGAATAAGATTCATACGCACTACGATTTATACGGATAGTATCCCCATCAGAATTTGTCATATTGATACTGGAATACATAGAACTGCGGCCCGCCGCATTAACATCTGCACCAAACGCAACACAGCCCAAAACTGCGAAAATCCCAAAAAATTTGATATTCATTTAAATTCTCCTTTCCCGTCAATTATATCACATTTTACCCCAATAAAAAAGCCATAATTACATTTGAATTAAAAAGTAAAAAATAAAATATAAATATGTAAATAGAACGAGGTAGATACGCAGTTATTTGCAAGTGCAGTGTACAAGCGCTACATAAACGAGCAAATAACAAGCAAACATGCCGCCAACCCAACAGATATTAGAACGGTGTAGATGCGCAGTTGTTTGTGAGTGAAGTGTACAAATGCTACATGAACGAACAAACAACAAGCAGATATGCCACAACAAATAAAAACAGATTTTATAACGGTGTAGATGCGACGATTCCGGCGAACGTAGTGTACAAGAGCTACATGAGTGAGCCGGAATCAAGCAGATATGCCGTTATAAAATCTGGCGTTTGTTGTTGGCATCAGGCGCACTCACAATCCCTTCTTGTTCCATACGTTCCATAAATCCAGCCGCCTTGTTATAACCAATTCCTAATCTTCGTTGCAGATATGAAATTGTTGGCTTTTTATCGCGCAAAACAATTTCTTTGGCCTGGGAATACAAATCACCGTCCTTGGCGGCTTTAACATCTGCCGCCGATGGTGCCGCCCCAGACGCAATATCATCACCAGAATCCGTCACACCCGATGCATATTCTGGTTCGCCTTGGGAACGCAAGAAATCACCAATACGCGTTAATTCTTTATCCGAAATAAATGCACCATGAATACGTACCAAATCATGTCCAGAATCACTGTATAACATATCACCACATGCCAATAACTGTTCTGCACCCTTTTCGCCCAATGCCGTCATTGAATCGATTACACTACGCGCATGGAAAGAAACACGTATTGGGAAATTGGCTTTGATAACACCCGTAATGGTATTTGCGTCTGGACGCTGGGTTGCCATAATCAAATGAATACCGGCGGCACGCGCCTTTTGTGCAATTCGTTGAACGCACATTTCAACCTCTTTACGCGCCACAGCCATCAAATCTGCGACCTCATCAATTACTATTACAATATATGGCATATCAGACAAATCGACTTCTTGGGTTTCAAACAACAATTCACCTGTTTCCTCGTCTGTGCCAATGGCAACCTGTTGAGTAATTTTCTCACCGGCCTCGCGCTTGGCGGCAACAATTTCATTATAACTTTGAATATTACGCGCATTAACAACCTGCAACTGTTTATAACGTTCTTCCATTTCACGCACCGCCCATTTCAATGCGTTCACAGCCGCCGTCGCATCTAATTTCACAATTGGCGTAATTAAATGTGGGATATCGTCCCAAAATCCAAAATCAACACCTTTTGGGTCAATAATAATCAACTTACATTTATCAGGTGTAAAATGATACACAATAGAAGTAATTATCGATTGAACAAATACAGATTTTCCAGTTCCCGTATGTCCAGAAACCAACATATGCGGCATTTTTGCCAAATCATAATATAATGGATTTCCACCAATATCGACTCCCAACGCCAACGGTATTTTAAAAGGCGAATTTACAAACATATCATTTTCTATTAGACTACGATATTTAACCGTTTGTGGTTTTAAATTTGCCATTTCCACACCAATCAATTGCGTTGATGGAATTGGCGCAATACGCAAAGTTTTTGTCGCCATGGCGCGCGTCATATCTTTGACAGTCTTGGTCACATCAATCAATTTTGTTCCGCTTTCCGGCAAAAATTCATACAGTGTCACAATTGGTCCTGGGCGAATACCCGTCACTTTGCCATACACATTGTATTCTGCGAAATGTGTTTCCATAGATTCTGCTTGGGCCCTTAATTCAGGTGTCACAACCCCTTTGCCAAACACAGATTCTTCCAAAAATTCAGGGTCAGGCAATTCATATTCGCTATTTTCAACCACAACTTTTTTACGAACCGCACGTGTTTTCTTTTGCTTAGGTTTCTCTTCTTCCTCTGCTTCTTCGGTTTCTTCTTCTGCGTCTTCTTCCTCTTCATCTTCTTCACGCACAGGCAAAATATGAAATGCAGACAGCACCCAACGAATTGCGCCCCAAACCAAATGCGCAACACTAACCACATAATCCCATTTTATATGCAATAAAATTCCAGCCATCAACCCAAATCCAGCCAACGAAAGCAAACCAATAATAATCTGCCAATTACCCATAAACGCACCAAAATCATTTGATGCAATCGCGCCAAACATACCACCAAACGAAGACCCTGGAAACACCATACCAAACCCAGCGCACCCCAAACATAACGCAATAAATCCACGCAATATATTATATTCAGGCGTTGCCATTTCATCGCGTCCGCCCATGTAATAAAAACCTGCACGCATTAAACACAAAAATAAAAATATCATTGGAATAAAACCAAACACATATCGCATAAAACCAACGACCCACCCAAATATACCATGATTACCATATGTGCTGGAAACCGCCCAACCGTCCAGATAAGAATTATAAAACAAGGCCGATAAAATCGCCAATACACCAACGACAAACATCACCCCGCCCAACAACCGCCAAGCCAGGTCTTTCAACGCCCCAGACAATCTTTCTGGTAAAAATCTAGATTTTCCTTCCATGCCCCGATTATACCACAAAAAATCCTAAAATTAAAGGGGGACAATATAAAAAATCGGGATAATCCCGACTTTCTATTTTATCCGTCTAACAATCGCCAAAACGACATCTGCGGCGACCATACCAATAAACGCACCCAATATAACATCGGTCGGCCAATGCGCACCAATTGCCACACGCGACACAGCAATCACAATTGCCAAAGTCCATGTCAGCCATTTGAAACGCGGCATTAACATACCTAACATAACCAAACCGGCAAACGATAACGCGGTATGCCCAGACGGCATAGAATTAAACCAATAATTTGTTGTAAATGGATAAAAACCGTCTAAACCCAACATATCAAAAAATCTTGGGCGCATACGACCAATAACAAACTTTAATATTTCGACAACGATGCCAGACAAACACAGCGAACACAAAACCAAAAACGCATTACTGTTTTTTAATTTTGAATACGCATCTTTGAATAAAAATTGCACATTAAACCAATGCATCTGTGTTGTTGGATTATTACGCAATTCGTATGTTTTTTTCAAATACATCAATATTGTTGCCAATAAAAATACCGCAACCCAGACCTTGCCATCAAATATATTCGCGAACCAATGCCACAAAGTAATATCATAATTTTGCAACCATAAATATACTGGCACATCAAACCAACGAACCCCGACAATCACAGTCGCCAAAACCAAAACACTCGCCACAACCAAACGCAACCATTTAATTTTATTTTGTTTTGAAATAAACATATAAATCCCCTATTCTGCGATTAACCTGTTATAAACAGTTTTATCAGTTAATATTTTTGTTGCAACCGCCATCGACATCATATCTTCATCATCACCACTGGTAATAACTGGACACCCACGACGCACAGATGCAACATTTACTTTATCATCTTTATTAAAATCCTGAATTTTAAAATCGTTATTTATAACATTTACAAAGAACGCGTTTTGCTGTTTGCTTGACCGAATATTAGACAAACAAACAATCGGGAAAATACCGCGTCCGTCCAATGCATATCCCCCCACAGATTTAATAGACTTATTTAATAATTCCAACGCACCGCCATTTGATAAATCAATACGGGTTGCAATACGTGCCGCACCTGCCGTAGGTGTTCCAACCAAAACCCCGCGGCCATTTTCATAAATTGCCGATGCCAAACCTTCGGCTGTGCCACGCGTGGTATTAGATGTCAAAACGACAATATTTGCATCAGTCACCGCATCACCACCCGGGACATATTCAACATCTTCGCCAGCGGTTTGTGACACACGCATAACAGGTTTTGCCCCCATAAACAATCCAGCCATTTTTGTTGCAGCTTTGGCATCAGTCCCAGATGCCGCACGCAAATCTAAAATAATACCATCAATATTTTTATATTTTGCCAATGCCTCATTAACAATATTTGTGGCATTATCCGTCATTTCATTAACAACAATTTCCAACAAACCACCCTTATCAATTGGTCGATAAATAATATCAGCGTCCGCCAACACAATTGTTGCACGACGCAACACAACATTACGATTTCCAGATGGTGTTAATAAATGCAACTTGGCAGTTCCACTATTTAAACCTTGAAAAACAGAATCCAATTCTGTATCTGTCATTTTTGAAACATCGCGTCCATTAACAACATCAATTAAATCGCCAACCTTTATTCCCGCCATATCCGCAGGCGAGCCTTGAACAATCGCACCAACACGAAAATCACCATTATTTTCGCGCCAGCCTGACAGACCAACACTGGTTAAAATACGATTACCTGAATTATTTAAAATTGTTTCACGCGATATATATTTTCCAGACTCATCAATTCCTTGCATTAATGCCGCAACTGCGCGTTCATAAATTTCTTCATTTGATAAAGCCGCCAACCCAGAATCACGCGCACGCATTTTATCAATCAATGATGTTGTAATTTTTCCGTATTGCAACCAATCACCCTTTTGTGGTTGTTGATAATTTCCAACAATAGAATCACGCCACACTAAAATAATTCTATCATCTGTTGCCGCCAAATGTGCATGGGGACTTAAATTTTCCAAACCTTCGATAACTACACCGATATTTTTTCCACCCCATTGCACAGAATCTAATTTTTCATAAATTTCTGCAAAAATATTCACAGATTTTTCTGGCATACCGGAATCTGCATACGCAGAAAAAACGGTCAATGCAAAAAGCCCAGAAAAAATTATATGTGCAAATTTCATTTTATTCCTCCCTTTACTCTCTTTACATTGACCGACATTATTAATATTTTGTTTCACGCAAATTAAAGTGATACAAAATAACATTAGAAATATAAATAGATGTTAATGTTCCCATAACGACACTGAAAGTCATTGCAATTGCGAAATCACGCAACATCACACCACCAAAGGCATACAAACCAACCATCGCCAATATGGTTGAAATACTGGTCATCAATGTTCTGCGCATCATTTCATTAACAGACAAATCAATTAAATCGTTCATTGGCATTTTATGATATTTTTGGATATTTTCATCGATACGGTCATAATTAACAACTTTATCGTTAATAGAATAACCAATACCCATCAAAATAACCGCGATTGCCGTCTGGTTGAATTCCAATCCTGTGACAGAAAAGAATCCAAACATCAACACAAAGTCCAACAACAACGACACAAAGGAACCAACCGCATAACCACCGCGATAACGAATCCAAATATATACACTCATCAACACAAATGAAACCAATACCGCCAAAATACCGCCACGAACCAGTTCGCCACCGATTTTTGGTCCAACAATTTGCACCTGGGAATATGTCACATTATCACCCAAAATATTTTTAATTTCCGTCACACGTGCATTTTGTTGTGCATCGGTAGAACCTTTGGGCAAACCAACACGTACCAACACAGAACCACCATCAACGACCTGTAATTCTGGTTTAAATTCAGCCAAAGCCACACGCATTTTATCAATGGTATATTCGGCATTTGTGGGCTGAACCTCCATCGAAATTCCCCCAGAAAAATCGATACCGTAATTCAGTCCTTTAAAACACAAAGACAAAATCGACAATAAAACCAACGCGCCAGAAATCCAATAGGATAACTTACGATATTTCATAAAGTGTAAATTCATCAGCCCCACCTTTATTTATTTTTAATAAAACCAATTTTTTTATTTTTCGCATTCATATACCAATCAATCAAAACACGCGACAACACCAAACATGTAAATAAAGTAGTTATCACACCGATTGATAAAGTGACCGCAAAACCACGAATTGGACCCGCGCCAAATTCAAACAAAATCAGCGAGCAAATCAAATTCGTTAAATTACCGTCCATAACTGTTTTGACAGAACGCGAAAATCCCATATCAACGGCACGTAATGTCGGCACACCGGCACGAACCTCATCACGAATACGTTCATACGGCAAAATGTTCGCATCAACCGCCATACCCAATGTCAAAACGATACCCGCGATACCCGGCAAAGTCAGTGTTGCACCCAACAACGCCGATACACCAACAATCATCGCCAAATTAACCAACAATACAATATCGGCAAAGACACCAAATAATCCATACACCAATATCATAAACACAATAATAAACAACACACCAACCGCCGAACCGATTTTACCAGATGCAATTGTATCAGCACCCAATCCAGCACCAACTGTGCGTTCTTCGATAACCGTCAATGGTGCCGGCAACGCACCACTGCGCAACAATACCGCCAAATCTTTTGCGCCCTGTAAAGTAAATCCACCAGATATTTGACCACGACCACCAGGGATCGGTTCGCGAATATTTGGCGCCGACAAAACCTTGCCGTCCAACACAATTGCAAATCTTTCATTTACGTGTTCTGTGGTCAATTTTGCGAAACGACGCGCGCCCGATGCATCAAACACAGTCGTCACAACCGGCATATTATTTTGGTCAAAATCCGCCTGGGAATCTTTCAAAGATTCACCAGAAACCTCGACATGCGAATACACAGGAACCAACTGTTCTGGATTTTCCATATATGGCAAAAATACAGTTCCAGCCGGCGCACGTTTCGACGCCAATTGTTCAGAACTAACATTTTCATTTACCAAATGAAAAGTCATTTTTGCAGTTTGTCCAATCAATTCCTTGATACGTTCTGGGTTATCAACACCCGGTAATTGAATCAAAATATATTTTCCGCCCTGACTTTGAATAGACAGTTCTTTGGTTCCCAATGCATCAACACGACGACGAACAATTTCGATACTGCGGGTCAAAGCATCATTAACCATTTCTTGCTTTTGCTTTTCTGTATATTCAACACGAACAATATTTCCACTTGATGAAACATCAACACCGGCACCCAACACAGATTTCAATCTGCCTTTGGCCTTGGAAACATCGCCATTTTCACGCACAGCCAATGTAATTACACCATCAACATTACGCAGGTTTGAAAAACGAATTATACCACGATTTCTATCCACCAATGCGGAACGAACCTCGTCATACAATTGCACAGATTTGTCTTGAAACATTTGGTCTGTATTGACCTCTAACAACAATTGTGCGCCACCTTTTAAATCCAATCCTAAATTGATTGGCCCAATCCATGATGGAAAATATTTTGCCGCACCCGGCACAAAAGTTGGCACCGCCAACAAAACACCAAACACTGCAACAAATACAATTGCCAGTTTTTTTAACATAACACCACACCCTTTTTATTATTTAGATTCCACACCTGCCACAGCATTTTTATTAACTTCAACAACAACGCCTTTGGCAATTTCTAATTCAATTGTTTTTTCATTGATTGATTTAATGGTTCCATAAATACCACCCGCCAACACACGCGCACCAACACGCAATGAATTCAGCATTTTTTGATATTCCGCCATACGTTTTTTCGCAGGCCGCACCATTAAAAAGTAAATAATTCCAAAAACAACCGCACAATATAACAACAATCCTAACCAACTGCCCTGTTCGGCCGCAGCCACGTTATTTGCCATCATATTCGCAGATTCAACTGTATTTTCCATAATTTCTCCTTTTGATTATGGTTGAAACATAGACAAAAAACCCAAAAAAGTAAAGAAAAAAAGCGGAAAGTCGCACAATCATTTTCAACAAAAAAAATTCGGCATAAAATATGCCGAACCAGAAATTAAAATTCTTATTTACTGGGCATCAGCCGCAGTTGCAATTTTCATCCACGTTCT
The DNA here is from genome assembly GCA_902802115.1 of uncultured Pseudomonadota bacterium. Classification (GTDB taxonomy): domain Bacteria; phylum Pseudomonadota; class Alphaproteobacteria; order Rs-D84; family Rs-D84; genus Enterousia. The sequence goes on from CADCKW010000001.1 coordinate 131,266, forward strand.
GCCATTATCGCTACTGGCTGTGGCTGGCTGATTTGCATGGTTGCCGATTGTCACATAACCACATTCATCACTGGACCCACAATTTCCAGCATACGCAGTTGATAATTTATCACGTTGCAAAACCGCAACATTTGCCTTGTTATTTTTAATACTGGACGTGGAAATATTTGTACTGGCCGTTGCCGCCAAATTACCAACCGCAACCCCTGTAATTGTCGGTGTATCACCAACATTTGTAATAACATTGTTAATCGCCGCACCCTCAACAGAAGCCAATTTCGCAGTTTGCGGAACCGTTCCACGTCTATAACCATAATCGTATGTAGATGAACTGGTACTGGTATCAACCGTTCCATCACCATATGTAATATCATAAACAGATTTACGAACAACATTTGTTGATGCCGTTTGAATTGTGGGTGCCGCATATGCACCACAGCCAATAAACACAGCCCCAAAAAATCCAGCAAACAAAGCAATTTTCTTCATTTTCCTTTCCTTTCTATCTATACGATAATCCTTTATGGAAATAATGATATCATAGTTTTAAAATTTTGACAATTGAAAAATTTAACTTCTTTCAAAAATAATATCTAAATCAGTTAATGGAATAATTTTATACACCGGGCGTCCATGATTACATTGTCCGCCACGTGTGGTATTTTCAATATCACGCAACAACGCGTTCATTTGTGTAATATCTAATTTTTGCCCTGCACGCACAGAATGATGACACGCCCAATTTGCCAATTTCAAATGCAACCTTTCATTTAATTGAACAGAATGTCCATTTGCACGCACCTCGTCTGCAATTTCATGCAACAATGTTGCCCAATTTAAATCCCAATCAGCCGGCTTTTCAAATATAGCAATTGCGGTATCCCCAAACGAATCCAATGTCAGCCCAGAATTTTTTAACTCATCTGCGATTTCCAAGACCGCCACAACATCTTCGGCACGCATATTTACAACAATCGGGGTCAATAATGGTTGAACCTTTATTGTATGGGTCCGCACACGTTCATATGTAATACGTTCATGCGCCGCATGTTGATCAACAATAATTAAATTATCCCCAGATTCCGCCAATATATATTTATCGCCAATTTGTCCAATTGCATGTCCCAACGGTCTTTGCGCAAACGCATCATCTGGCGAAACAATATTTTTTTCACACACAACATTTTCATCATTTAATTTTTGTTCATCAAAAAAATTTTTTACATTTGGCGACCGCACAGACAACACATGCCGCACAGTATTTGTATCACGATTTGCCAAATTAAAATTATCATGATGCGGTGTTGCAACCGGTATATTCATTTGTTGTGGGCGTGACACAAATTCCAAATCATGCGATACATCATTGGACAAATTATTTTGCACAACTGTCTGCAAAGTTTCCGCCAAACGATTTCTTAAATTTTTAATAATAAATGCACGCACATGCGATGGCTCTAAAAAATGAACCTCTGTCTTGGCGGGCGACACATTTACATCAACATTTGCCGGATTAAGATTTAAAAATAACGCACACAACGGAAACTCGCGCGCATGCATAACGTCCATATACGCGGCACGCAAAGCCCCAACAACAACCTTGTCTTTTACTGGTCGCGAATTCACAAATAAAAATTGATCAACCGACGATGCCCGACGCAATGTGGGCTCTGACACAAAGCCCGTTAATGTCATATCCCCAGATTCAGATTTTGCATTAATTTCCAACATACGACCATTTATATCATCACCCATAACGGCAATCATACGTTCCAACAAATCTTGTCCTTTTGGGAAAAACCATTTGTTGTTTAAAACGAAACCAACGTCCCGTCGCGCCAACGCCAAGCGTTTGATTATTTCCAAAACCGACATTGTTTCTGCGCGGTCACCACGTAAAAATTTCAATCGTGCTGGCACATTTCCAAACAAATTTTGAACTCTGATTCGTGTTCCAGAATCCCAATTAGACGGTTTTATTTCGCCCGTTGTTGCATTTAATTGCCAACCGTTTGGCTCACTGTCATTATATGTATCAATCGTCATATTGGAAACAGATGCAATTGACGGCAATGCTTCGCCACGAAACCCCATATATGTAATATTTGTTAAATCATCATCTGGTAATTTTGATGTTGCATGTCGCATTATTGATTTTGCCAAATCATCACGCACCATACCGCGCCCATTATCAACAACCGTTATCGATGTGCGTCCCCCATCAACAACATCAACAACAATTTGGTCTGCCCCCGCGTCCAGCGCATTTTCAACCAATTCTTTTACAACACTGGCTGGGTTTTCAACAACCTCGCCTGCGGCAATTTGATTCACCAAAAAATCAGGCAACACACGAACCGACATCAAAAAACCTTTCCAACCTTTTTTACCTATTATATTTAGTCTTTGAATTTAACCTCGATAATTTCAAATTCTTTTTCACCACTTGGCAATTTTACAGTGCAACAATCACCCACGCAACGTCCAATCAACGCGCGTCCCATTGGTGATGTGCAAGAAATAATTTGTCGCCCATCAGATTCAACATCAGACAAAATCCGGCACTGCATACGATTACCGTCTTCATCTTCGGCAACAACGCGCGCACCAAAAACCACTTTATCACCCGACAAACTGTCAATATCAATAACATCAGCATTTGCAACAATACTTTCGATATATTGTATGCGTTTATCAATCTGTCTTTGTTTTTCACGTGCCGCACTGTAATCCGCATTTTCTGACAAATCGCCCAACGACCGCGCCCATTGAACAACACGCAAAATTTCAGGTCTTTGAACCTCTTTTAAATCCTTTAATTCTTTTAACAGTGTATCAAATCCGTCCCGCGAAATTGGTTTTTTTTCCATAACAACCACCTTTATCAACATTATTTTCAAAGCCAAATTATACACTTTCATTTTAATTTTGCAATTATCAAATGAACAAGGTATAATTCCCAATATTATGAGTATTTTATTTAGATTTTTATTACGCAAATTCTTTGGTGGCATCGGCATTATATTGCTGATTGTGTGTGGTATTATTTATGCGGTCACATTTGTAGAACGCCTGCCATCAAACCCCGATACAATATCTGCAATAACGGACGCATGGGTGCGATTATTGGAATATATCCCCATGTTTTTACCATTAACGGTATTTATGGGAACATTGCTGGCAATGTATAATTTAACCAAATCCAGCGAGGCTATTATTATATCCAGTGCCGGTCGGTCACCATATCAAATTGCACGACCTTTTTTATTAGGGGCTTTTTTGGTTGGCATATTTGCAACAACGGTTATAAACCCATATTTTGTCAGTATCAGCGCAAAAAACATAACCGACCAAGAATTACAATTGGTTGATAATACAATTTGGATTCGTGAAGAAGCCGACAATCATTTTTTAACAATGTCTGCACACGATATGCACAAAACCAACGAAACATTGATATTTGGTGACGCAACAATATTTATCCAAGATAACAATTTCAAATTATTAAATCGTATTGAAACACAATCCGCCACATTATCTAATGACGGAATTGCTGCACAAAATGCAACAATATGGGACACACGCGGAAACACAACACACGGCAAATGGGAAATAAAAACCAAACTGACCCCAAAAACCGTATTGGAACGATATTTACAACCAAACCAAATTTCATTTTGGGAATTACCCGGGTTTATACATAAAATGTCTGCAATCGGTGTGCCAATGCGTGGGCATCTGGTTCAGTTTTGGACACTATTATTCTTGCCATTAACCATGGTGGCAATGGCGACATTGGGAATTGCATTTTCACAAACACGCCAACGCAGAAATTTTAATTTTGGCTTGAAATTTAGTCTGGGCATCATTACATGTTTCTTGATGTATTTTTTAATCAATACATTTAATGCCCTTGGCGCAACAGGCGCACTGCCACCGATATTGGCGATTATTGCACCACCGATTATAATTATCGCGGCATCTGGGGCATTTATCGAACATTTTGACACGATATAAAGGGGATAAATACTATGCCATTAAAGAAAAAAACAAATACAAAAAAGATATTGATTTGGTTATGTGTAATTGTATTGGTTTTATTTATGATAATGTATTTTGAACCAACAACCACACCGATTGAATTGGAATTGTACCCATGAATTACATAGATGTTTTTCTTGAAGCTTTATCTGCCGAAAAAGGACGCAGCGAAAAAACAATCGCCAGTTATGAATCTGATTTAAATCTGGCAGATAGTGCATTACCAAACGGTCTGTTGAACGCAACCGATAACGATATTCAAAATTATTTATCATCTTTGACCAAAACAGAACGCGCGTCCAGTATTGCCCGCAAGGCAAGTGCCCTGCGCACATTTTATAAATTTTTAATGTTGGAAAAAATTATTCAAACAAACCCAACCAAAAATTTGGAATTACCAAAACGCGCACGCCCATTACCAAAATTATTATCAACCGATGAAATAGATTTATTGATATCATCGGCTGGCGATATAAAAACATCTGTGCGACTGCGCGCAATGATTGAATTATTGTATGCATCGGGGCTGCGCGTGTCTGAATTATGCGAATTACCAATGACTGCGATTTTGGGCGACCACTTACTAATTCATGGCAAAGGTGCCAAAGAACGCATGGTTCCAATGCACGCAGGCGCAATATCTGCATTACAAAAATGGTTAGATTTGCGTGATGCCCCCGATTCGAAATATGTATTTCCAGGCACCGGAAAAACCGGACATATAACACGCGATGGATTTTTTAAAATTTTAAAAAAATGCGCCGTATTGGCGGGCCTGGACCCAACTCATGTTTCGCCACACGTCCTGCGACATTCGTTTGCATCACATTTATTGGCACATGGCGCAAACCTGCGCGCGATACAAACCATGTTGGGACACGAAGACATTTCAACAACGCAAATTTATACACATGTTTTACCTGAACAACTGCGTGAAACGGTTGAAAATTATCACCCATTATCTAAAAAATCAAAGGACCCAGAACAATGATAACAAAATGCGACCACCCAGGATGTACCAAGGCCGGCACATGTCGTGCGCCAAAAAATCGTGATTTGCGTGAATATTGGCATTTCTGTCAAAAACACGCCGCTGAATACAATAAAAATTGGAATTATTATGCCAATATGACGCCCCAAGAAATCGAAGAAGACTGGGAAAGACAAACATTTGGCGCACCATTAAAAGACACAAAAACCGCAAACGCGAACGAGGCCGAATATGTCCAATTTTTAAACGATTTTATAACTGGACGTTCGCGCTTTGACCACGCGCCAAAACCCAGCAAATTGGGAACAAATATAACAAATGCATTTCGCGCATTGGATTTACCTATTACGGCCACCTGGCGCGAGGTTGGTGCAAAATATCGCGCATTGGCAAAAAAACACCACCCAGATACCGCCGAAAACAAAGAATCTGCAACCACAGAATTCACAAAAATCACAAACGCATACAACACATTAAAGCAATATTTTAACAAATAATTTAATATGTTGCGTAAATGCCATGGGCTGTGCTATGCTGTGCAAAACAAAAAAAAGGAAATTAAGGATAAAAAATGTATGATATTATAATCTTAGGTTCTGGTCCTGCGGGATTAACGGCTGCAATTTATTGCGCACGCGCAAATAAAAAAACTTTGATAATTGCCGGTGACACACTGGGTGGTCAAACTGGCGAAATTGCAAACCTGGAAAATTTCCCTGGATACATGGGTTCCGGCATGGATTGGATACAATCCACATTAAAACAGGCAACCGGATTCGGTGCTGAAATTGCATATACATCGGCGATCGACATAACATGGGACGACAATTTTACATACACCGTTAAATGCGACAATGGAAAAACATTTACTGCCAGCGCAATTGTCATGGCAACTGGCGCACGCGCACGCAGATTGGAAATCCAAGGCGCACGTGAATTGGTGGGTAATGGTGTTTCATATTGCGCAACATGCGACGGATTTTTCTATTCTGGCAAACGCGTATTGGTAATTGGCGGCGGAAACAGTGCATTAAACGATGCTTTATACCTGGCCGATTTGGCAGCCGAGGTTAAAATTGTTTATCGCAAATCTGCATTTACACGTGCCGAGGCCATCGTTCGCGACCGTGTTGCTGCACGCGAAAACATCAAACCAATATTTAACACTGAATTAAAATCTATCCGTAAAAACCCAGAAACCGGTGAATTAATTGCGACAACAACAACCGACGATGACATTGTTTGTGATGGAATTTTTGTTGCCATTGGACACGAGGCCAACACCGATTATTTAACAGAATCCATCAAACGCGATGATGTCGGCAGAATCGAATCGGCAAACCTGCCCCGCGGATTATTTGTTGCAGGCGACGAAAAAAGTGGTATAAAGATGCAGGTGGCAACCGCTGTGGGTTCCGGATGCAGTGCCGCAATGGACGCAATCGCATATATAAATACAAAGGATAACTAAAATGTTGGATATAAAATTTATTCGCGAAAATCCAGACATCGTAAAAAACGCATGTCGGGTTAAAAATTTTCCAGATATCGTTGATGATTTATTAAATCTGGATACACGCGTTCGCGAATTAAAAACAATTACCCAAACAAAAACGGCTGAAAAAAATAAAATTTCAAAGGAAATACCAACCGCCGCTGACAAGGCACCATTAATCAAACGCAGCAAAGAAATCGGCGATGAAATTGCTGCTGACATGGCAGAATTGGCGGACAAAGAAATTTTGTTAAACGATTTAATGCACCGCGTTCCACAAATCCCCAGTGCCGATGCACCAATCGGCAATGACGATTCGGCAAATGTGGAAATAAAACGCAAAGGCACACCACGCAAATTTGATTTTTCACCACGCGCCCAATGGGATTTACTGGATATGAATAATTGGTGGATTCCTGAAAAAATCGCAAACATTTGCGGTTCGCGCGTATATGCATTGTGCGGCGAATTGGCAGAATTAGAATTGGCGGTTCAAACATACGTTATTCAAAAATTAATTGGCAAAGGATTTAGATATATCGATTGCACATCAATTACAAAACCCCAGACTATTTTTAATGCGGGACATTTTATGGGTTCGGATATGTCTGTTATGAATAACGATGTATTCATGTTGGCAGACACCGACAGATGTTTGGCGGGCACATCGGAAATTATTATGAATTCCTTGTATGCCGATGAAATTTTACCCGAGGCCGAATTACCAATAAAACTTGCCGGTTTTTCACCATGTTTTCGTCGCGAGGCTGGCGCCGCCGGTCGCGACACGCGGGGACTGGTTCGCGTTCATCAATTTAAAAAGGTTGAACAATTCATATTCTGTCGCCCCGAAGACAGTGATGCAATGCACGAATTATTGTTGAATAACCTGTGTGAAATTATGGAAGACTTTGAATTACCATATCGTGTAATTGCGAATTCAACCGGCGACATGGGATTTAACAAGGTAAAAATGAACGATGTAGAAGCATGGATTCCATCGGAAAACACATATCGCGAATTGGGTTCTTGTTCGTCAATTGGCACTTTCCAGGCACGCAGAACAAATACCCGCTATCGCGAAAATGGCACAAACGATGTCAAATTTGTTGCAACATTAAATAACACCGGAATAGCCCTGCCCCGTGCATTGGTTCCAATAATCGAAAACCACCAAAACCCAGACGGTTCGGTAAATATACCAAAAAAATTACAACCATTAATGGGCGGTCGCACAAAGATTGGTGGAAAACACTAAAACAAAAAAACTCCCAAACGGGAGTTTTTTTTATCTTTCTATAATAAAATTACGTTTTACAATTTTTAACATGTCTTTCATTGTTATTTTTGTATGCACATTTTTATCCCAAACATTGAAAGCATTTTCCAAACGTTCATCTTTTATATTATATTTTGCACGATATCTGGAATAAAAAACAATCGCGTTATACAAATCCATAACAGAAAAATAAACGCTGTAATCAACCAAATTATTATCCTTTTTGGACACCAACGAATTATATGGCATTTGAATAAAAGAAATATGCGCATCTGGATTATCAATCACAGACTCTATATTATCAAACATCACATCAAAGCCACAATCACGATGCAATTTATTTTGATTTGCCAACCACCCCATAAAAATCATAATTTTTTGTTCGTATCTGTTTTTCATTTTTTATATATCCCTTGGTTAAACATATTGACGTTGATATCCGCCAAAAACAAATTCTTTTAACTTGCGTGAAACGCATGATTTAGATTGCGCAACCGATGCCCATTTGGAAAATTGTGTTGCAACATCTTTGATATAACGTTCATTAACATATGTTTCATAATTATCTTGATAGTAAAAATCTTGAACAGCATCACAAAAATTCCAAACATCACTGCTTTGAACGGCATAACCAATCTTGTCTGCGACAATCGCACCAGGTCCCGAAACCAACGACCCCTTGGTCACAGCAGCAACATAATCAACCCCATATTTTGCAATATCTTGTTTTGTTAATGCAGATTTTTCCATATAATCAAATGTGCGTTTATTCCATGCTGCATTTGTGAATGCCGGTGCAAAATGTTTATCTGGATTTTTTGCAACGTCCGCCAAAAACACCAAAGAACGCGCAAAATCCCATTGTTTGCCCTGACGTTTATCTGCCTTGAAATGTTTTTTCATATCCGCACGCGCGACAATATACATATCCATAAAACATTTTTTAATAACAGGTTTCAATTCTGCTCTTTTTATCATTTGTTCTGTATTCATCAACAATCTCCTCTTGTGTTATTATAATTATAGACAAAATTATTTAAATGTCAATATTTTTATTGACAGCACGCATATTTTACATATAATTTGTTGAAATCATAAAAATATAGTATAATCTATACACTTATTAACAAAATATAGGAAAATACAGATGAAAATTCGCAACATTGCAATTATTGCACACGTGGATCATGGTAAAACAACCTTGGTCGATAATATGCTGAAACAGGCGGGAACATTCCGCGAAAACGAACGCGTCGAAGACAGAGTTATGGACAGTGGTGACATTGAACGCGAACGCGGCATTACAATTTCTGCAAAACCGACATCTATCCAATGGGGCGAATACAAAATTAATATTGTTGATACACCGGGACACGCCGATTTTGGTGGCGAAGTTGAACGCATTTTATCCATGGTTGATGGTGTGGTGTTATTGGTCGATAGTGCCGAAGGCCCACTGCCCCAAACAAAATTTGTATTATCCAAGGCTTTAAAATTGGGTTTGCGCCCTATTGTTTGCATAAACAAAATTGACCGCGCCGATGCACGTCCCGAAGAGGTTTTAACCGAAACATTTGACTTATTTGATAAATTGGGTGCAAACGATTCACAACTGGATTTCCCATATTTATACGCGGTTGGCCGCGACGGTTGGGCTGTGCGCGATTTAAAAGACATTGATAATCCAAACAAAGATTTAACACCTTTGTTTCAATTAATTGTTGATCATGTGCCGGCACCTGATTGTAATGGCACGCGTTGTCAATTAGACGCACCATTTACAATGTTGGCAACAACTTTGGAGGCCGACCCCTATGTTGGTCGTATTTTAACCGGTAAAATTGAATCTGGAACCGTCAAAGTTGGTCAAACGGTCAAGGCTATCAATATGGCTGGGGAAACAATTGAAACAGCAAAAATCACAAAGATTATTGAACATGCCGGTATAAACAAAGTATCCCGCGACAGCGCATCTGCGGGTGACATTGTTGTTGTTGCTGGATTTTCCAAGGCAACTGTGGCGGACACATTATGCGACCCATCTGTCACAACACCGATTCCAGCAATTCCAATTGACCCACCAACCCTGACAATGACTTTCTTTGTTAATACATCACCATTGGCGGGTAAATCTGGCAAAAAATTAACATCGCGTATGATTGGCGAAAGATTATTCCGCGAAGCCGAAACAAACATCGCCCTGCGTGTCACACAAAGTTCTAACAACGAGGCTTTCGAGGTTTCCGGTCGTGGCGAATTACAACTGGGAATTTTAATTGAAACAATGCGTCGCGAAGGATTTGAATTAAGTGTATCGCGCCCACGCGTTATCATGCAACAAAATGAAAACGGCGAAAAAACAGAACCAATCGAAGAAGTCGTTATCGATGTTGATGATGAATTCAGTGGTGTCGTTATTGAAAAAATGACTAAACGCAAAGCCACAATTACAGAAATGAAACCATCAGGAATCGGCAAAACACGAATTGTATTTTCGGCACCATCGCGTGGATTGATTGGATACCTGTCTGAATTCCGCACAGACACACGTGGCACCGGCATTATGAACCGCGTATTTGATAAATATGATTTATACCGCGGTCCAATCACACAATATCGCCCAGGTGTTCTGGTTTCAATGGAGGCAGGACAAACAACAACATACGCCCTGCACAATTTGGAACCACGTGGTGTTTTGTTTGTTGGTCCCCAAGTTGAAGTATATTCTGGTATGATTGTTGGCGAACACAGCAAAGAAAATGATATCGAGGTAAATCCAGTCAAAGGCAAACAATTAACCAATGTCCGTTCGGTCACAGCCGATGAAAAATTATTCTTGGCACCACCACGCAAAATATCATTGGAAGAAGCCCTGTCGTATATCCAAGACGACGAATTAGTAGAGGTCACACCTGATACAATCCGTCTGCGCAAAAAAGAATTAGACAGCGGCAAACGCAAAAAGGCATACAGATTTGCCGAAACTGATTAATCAAAAACCGCCCCGAAATTTCGGGGCATTTTTTATTTCTTGCGGATTAAAATCCTATGTATTAAAATTCATTTAACCTAAAAACAATAGGATTTATCAATGAACTGGAAAATAAAAAAATTCTTTTGCAATCTTGTTGCACTCCCTGGTTTTACACGCACACAACGTCGTCGCATTCGTGACCGTTTAATGTTTCGCGATGTTATATTGGAAACAAATGTTAATTTTTTTACAACACCATCAAAACAGATATATAATAAAACTAAAATAAATGTGGCTTTTTGCTCCGACAAACGCGGTATAAAATTAATGGCGGTGGCAATAAAATCATTGTTGAACGTATCTGCAAACAAATGCGATTACAACATATATTGTGTGATTGATACAGATGTCACATCTGCCGAAAAGAAAAGCATATCAAAATTGACCGACGGCACAAAATCAACCATCATATTTTTAAAGCCTAATCATGACTTTGATAAATCTTATGTTCGTCATTGGACACGCGCAATATATTATCGCACAATGCTACCCGATTTATTACCTGATGTTGATAAAATAATTTATGCCGATATTGATGTTATATTCTGCAACGATTTAATAGAAGCATATAATATAGACATGGATAAAAACTATATTGCCGGTGTAAAGACTTTTAATAACGGTTATATAAATTCTGGATTTTTAATAATGAATTTAAAACAAATCAGGAAAGACAACCTGTATAAAAAATGGATTGATGCATCACAACGCAAACAATATCCAAACCCAGACCAAGATTTATTAAATTTCACTTGCCGTGGTCGTATTTTATACCTACCATTAAAATATAATTTTCAACCAATGGATGGTGCAAACATATACAAATATCACACCCCATGTGAAATTGCCGATATTCAATATCATTTGGTTGTATTACACTTTTCAAATTGGATGAAACCATGGCATGCTAAAAATAAACGACCAATATTTTCTGAACTCTGGTGGAAACATGCCACACAAACAGGTCTATGGTAATATTTCAAAGGATAAAAATATGAAAAAATCACAACCTTTATTTACAGTTGTAATTCCAATGTACAACGCGTCCAAATTTATCAAAAAACCAATTGAACAATTAATTCATCAAACTTTTGATGACATTGAAATATTGATTGTAGATGACGGTTCAACCGATAATTGCGCTGAAATTATCAAACAATATGCCGCGCACGACAAACGCATCAAATTAATACAACAAAAAAACGCGGGTGTATCTGCCGCATCAAATACAGGCATATTAAATGCCACCGGAAAATATATTTGCATACATGACCACGATGATTTTGTAAATTTAGAATATTTTGAAAAAATGGCAATCGCTGCAAACGGGACAGATGCCGACATTTTATGTGGCTGCGTTAATGAACCAGGTTGGTCTTTTCCAGAATTTGACCACATAGAAATCGCGACTGAATTGGCTGACAAAATTTTCATGACCCACGCGAACGCATTTAATTGTGCATGGCGATATGCATATAAAAACGAATTTTTACAACGCACAAAATTATTGTTTGAAACATCTGTTTGGGGTGCCCAAGATGTCATATTTTCAAAATCTGCAATTTGCATGGCTGATTCTGTGGCAACGGTTCCAGGGGCGATTTATACCGTCCGCGATCAGCCAACATCACTTGGCAAAGACAAGAAAAAGAAAGCCGCACATGAAAACGCCGAAACCGGACGCGCATGGGCGCGTTATGCCGAACTGTTAAACAAATATGGTGCCACAGAATTGATGAATACACCCGATAAACCGTCACACATCACAACATTTAAAATGTTTAATCGTGTAATTTCACGCGTTGAAATTTACCCACGCAAAAAACGTTATTACCTGTTTGGTATAAATATCGGCACAAAACATTTTGATTAAATATTCCCCGATATATTCGGGGATTTTTAATAACCACATTGCAAAACCAATAAATAAAATGTATGATAAAGACATGAAACAAAAACGACTTTTTTTATTTGCAGGTTTCACCACCAATGGCAAAATTGATGATTCTTTGATTTATTATATAAAATCATTATCTGCGTTTGGCGATGTGATTTTGTGTATGGATTCGAACTTAAACGATGGCGAAATAAATAGGGTCAAAAAACACACAATTCACACAATCGCGACACATCATGGCGAATATGATTTTGGGTCTTATAAACGTTGTTTTCAATATGCACGCGATTGCGATATATTAAAAAACTATAATGTTTTGTATTTGGTAAATGATTCTGTGTATGGTCCAACAAAACCATTGAAACACACAATTAACAATATTGAACAAATTTCAACAGATGCCGCGGGCTTAATCGTATCAAAACATAAAACACATGCATTTATGGAATCTTGGTTTGTGCGATTGAATAAATCTGTATTTATGACAAAATGGTTTAACGACTTTATGCAATCTATAACGCATCTGGAACACAAATATCAAATCACTGTTCAATACGAACATGGTTTGAGTAATTTAATCACCAACAACAATTGCACATGGGACGGCATATATCATGTCCGCGGCAGATATACATATAACAAACCCAAAAAACTGTTTTTACGCGGTTGTCCATTTATTAAAAAGGCATCTTTTACCCGTCACAATGGCGCATTGGGATATCAAATAAATTATGTATTATCGCATTGCGATAATGCGGCATCAAAAATTATAAAAAATGCCGGAAACGATGCGTATAGCCATGAATATATGTCATGGTTTTTAACATCAAATCCATTAACATATTTTACACGTGGAATAAAATATATTGTTCAAAAACAAAGGAACAAATCATGAAAAAATTAAAACGAATCGCTGCAATCACAATGGCGCGCGACGATGAATTTTTCCTGTCGCGTTGGATTGCATATTACGGCAAACAATTCGGCACAGAAAATTTATACATCATATTGGACGGCACAGACCAAAAAATTCCAAAAAATGCTGGCAACGCACATATAACAAAATTGGAACATAAAAACCTGTCACGTGCATCTGGCGACAAATACAGAATTGGCAAATTATCTAACCTGGCAACAGAATTATTAAAAACATACGATATAGTCATTGGTTGTGATACAGACGAATTTTTAATTGTTGATACAAACACCAAACAATCTTTGGCACAATATTTATCAAACAAAAAAATCAAGACTTCGTTGTCTGGACTGGGATTAGATGTTGGGCAAAATTTAAATTGCGAACCAGAACTGGACCGCGACGCACCATTTTTAGAACAGCGTGAATATGCCCTGCTTTCGACGCGTTATACAAAACCTGTTGTCAAAGTGACACCGGCCTCCTGGGGCAGTGGTTTTCACAGTATTCGTGGTAAAAATTTTCACATTGATAAAAATTTATATTTATTGCACTTTGGCGCAATTGATTTAAAGATGTTGGAAACCAAGGCTGCCGCACGTGGTACCGATTGGTTAAACCATTTGCAAAGACGTGGCAACGGCACAATTAACGCGGTCAGCACCATGACACCGCGCCACGAAAAATATATGCACCGCGCGCGCATAATGCAACAAATATTCCGTCCAATTTACGCATTGGATAAACCCGGTATGTTGGGATTAAAATGGGTTATAAAAATTCCATCGCGCTTTAAAAAATCAGGGATATAAATCCCTGATTTTTTATTTATCAATAAAATCTAATATTTTCACAGCCAATTTTATGCGTGATTTTGGCACAGACCGGAACACACCAATTTCATACAATTCTGTAAAGCCCTGCTTTGCCAAATTTATTTCTTCCGCTGTTTTTAAATATTTAACTTTGGAAAAAGCCTTGGCAACAAAAAACCATAAAAAGTTTTTTGACCACATATTCATTTGATATACAGATGCCTGGTCGCTATACAAAACAAAAGAATCTTTTATCCCAATAATTAAACTTTGCATGATACGCAACTGTTTTGCACTTAATACAATTCCACCAAAATTTGGAATATAATAATATAATGGTAATGGCGCAACTGTGACAGTTGGATTTCTCAACATAACACGCGACCACCATGGAAAATCTTCAAACACAATTCCTTTGATAAACGGAATATCCGCAATCAAATCACGACGATATAAATTTTTCCAAACTTGACAATGTTTAATCAACCATTTGCGATTTTTACGAAACGCGTTATGCGCAGAATCCGTTGCATATTCATAAACATCTGTAATTTTACGCGATTTGATTTTATTTATATCATAATGTTTTTTTATTCCACGCGGCACAACATCATCTGTCGTCATACCCAATTTATGCCGAATCATTAACTGCGGACGATACAATCTGTCGTACGTAAAAGATACAATATCACTGTTATCACGTTGTGCCAAGGTATATGCAATTTCCATTGTTTGCGGGTGAATAAAATCATCACTGTCCAAATACATGATATATTCACCTGATGCGTGTGACATACCAACATTACGCGCATCAGATAAACCACCATTTTCTTTATGAACAACAATAAACCGTTTATCCAACGCCGCATAAGATTCCGCAATTTCACCTGATTTATCAGGGCTGCCATCATCAACCAGAATTGCTTGGAAATCAGTAAAAGTCTGCGCACGCACAGAATCCAAACACCGTTTTAAATATTTTTCCACATTATACATTGGAATAATAATTGAAATTTTCGGTTTTTTATTCGGCATTATATACCCCTTTGTTTTACATAAACCATTTTATAATTTTGCGAAACCACCACAAAAACGCGACATGATTTTGTGCGACATATTGTCTTTTGAAATTTTTTCCAATTTTATATTGCTGTTTTAATTTTGCGCGGTGTTCAGGTGCTTTTTTGTTCAACGCAGAATTTTCATTAAACAAATAGTGATAATTTACATTTGGCACAACAACCAATTTATTTGCAACAACAAAAGACTGCAAAACAAAAATCGCATCTTCTTGGGAAATTAAATTTGTATCAAAGCGCAAATTATTTTTTTTAATAAATTCTGTTTTGAACAAATACCGCCAAACGAAAGATTTTATCAATGCCTGGGACCAAAACAATTTTCCAAACAATGTTGTTAAAACATGCGATTTTTTATATACCAAATCCGCAGAATATTTACTGTTAGAAACAAACCCAGAACAAACAACATCGGCATTTTTTGCATTATTTAACATATATTCGTAATAATGTTCGTCCAACACATCATCAACGTCCATAAAATGAATATATGTACCAATTGCATGATTTATACCATCACTGCGTGCCGCGGATACACCTGCGTTTTTTTTTTTTTTTACCAACACACGATTATCTTGGGCGGCAAACAAATCCAATATTTTTGGTGATTCATCTGTCGAACCATCATCAACAAATATAACCTGGAAATCGGTAAAAGTTTGTTGTTGCAAGGTATCCAAACAACGCGACAAAAACTTTGCGCCATTATATACAGGCACCACCACAGACAGTTGCATAATATTTTAATCCTTGTACATTTTGTTAATCATTTCATCTGCAACAGTTCCTGGTTTAATATTTTTTGCCCATGGACTGTTATAGGTTGTTTTTTGAAAAAACGCACCAGATGTCACATCATTAAAAGTTTTTTTATCAAATGGTTTTGCACCATATGCCCACCACAACGCGTGTGTTGGGTCTTGATCAACATGTGGCATTTTTGCAAAATATTTTTTTGCCCGCGCATCATTTTCAACCAATGTTTTAAACATCAATTGATGCATAAAATAATCAAACTCACGATTTTCATGTATCCAATAATCCAAAATCATTGCCCGCCATGCGTCCAGCAAATATGCCCCTTTGCGACTGCGAATAAAACAATTTTGCATATATGAATATGGACTGCCAACATTTTGCCCAGCCAAATAAACAAAGAAATCTTGGTCTTCAATCCAATCAGGAATCGGTGCTGTGGCAAAGCCTGTGGAATCCAACCAATATCCACCATGTTCATATAATAATTCCACACGACAAATATCTGCAAAATGTGCGCGTTTAATTTTACCAGCCTTGTATTTTTCAACAATTTCTTGTGGCAAAGTTATATAATCAAAAATATTTGTATCGTCCAACACAACCAATTCTTGTTTGCAGTTTTTACGAATACTGCGAAAACATGCCTTGACCAACGCAGGTGCTTTTTCTTCACCTTGTTGCCATATAGTCCAAATTTTATCATTTGAATCATTGTTGATAACTTTACGTTCTGGAATTGCCGCCGCCGCTGGCAAATAACGTTTAAAATATTGCGGTAATACAGATGTCAAAATTTTACAACGACGCGCACGTCTGTGTTCGCGCGACCACCATAACGGATTAAAAACATGTCCAAATAAAACAATTTTGCTTGTTGCATAAAATCGTGCCAGATTCATTTTTTATCCTTTTTGCTTTTATTAAATGTTATTAAAAGCGACGAAAACGCCGCTTTTAAAATTTATTCTTCAACAGATTCCACCGTTTCATCATCGTCACTTGGACCTGTTGTCATTTCTTCGGCAATACCATTTGCACGCGCCATAATTTTATCTAACAACTCTTTTTGTGCATCTTCGTGGTCTTTCAACCATTGACGCGCGTTGGCCTCGCCCTGACCCATACGTTCATCATTATATGAATAGAACGAGCCAGCCTTTTCGATAAAATTATATTTAACACCCATATCTAAAATTTCTGATATGCGCGAAATACCTTCGCCATACATAATTTTGAAATCGACCGTCCGGAAAGGTGGTGCAACTTTGTTTTTAACAATTTTAACACGTGTTTCATTACCAATAACATTTTCTTTATCCTTGATTGCGCCCGTTCTGCGAATATCCAAACGCACAGACGCATAGAATTTCAATGCATTACCACCAGATGTTGTTTCTGGATTTCCAAACATAACACCGATTTTCATACGAATTTGATTGATAAAGATTAACAATGTATTACTGCGTGAAACACTGCCTGCCAATTTTTTCAAACTCTGTGACATTAAACGCGCAGTTGTTCCAACAAAAGAATCACCAATATTACCTTCTAATTCTGCCTTGGGTACCAAAGCCGCCACAGAATCGATAACAACAACATCAACCGCCCCAGATTTAATCAATGTATCTGCAATTTCCAAAGCCTGTTCCCCAGAATCAGGTTGCGAAATAATTAATTCTGAAACATTGCAACCCAATTTTTTAGCATAACTTGGGTCCAGCGCATTTTCCGCATCAATATATGCACATGTGCCACCTTTTTTTTGAGCCTCGGCCACCGCATGCAATGCCAACGTTGTTTTACCAGAACTTTCCGGTCCATAAATTTCAACAATACGACCACGTGGATAACCACCAATACCCAACGCAATATCCAACCCCAAAGACCCAGACGATATGGCCTCTATATTTTGCTGTGACCCATCGCCCATTTTCATAATGGCTTCTTTACCAAATTGTTTTTGAATTTGTGCCAACGCAGATTCCAACGCAGGATTTTTTGCTGGTGTGGCGGCTGTATCTTTTTCTTTCTTTGCCATAAGATTTCCCCTTTATTTGTCCATAAAATCATACAAAGAAAAAACGCACTTTGCAAGCCCGATAAGCAATCATTTTTTCATCAACAAAACGGCCAAAGTTATAACCCCAACCAGCACCGACACCAACCATACCGCCGATGTTGTACCTGCAATCGCAATAAACAACGCACCCAAAATCGGCGCAATAACCTTTGGTAAATAAGATGTGGTTTTAAACACACCATAAAAACGCGCCTGTTCGCTTTTTTGTGTATTATCAAAAAATGCTAAATCATGCACAGGTTCCATAAACGCACCAGAAATTTGCCATAACACAAACACCGCCAACAAAGCCCAACCATGAACAAACATTGCCACCGTTGCCAACCCAACAAAAGACACCAATCCAATCGTCATCAACGGTTTATACCCAAAACGACGAACCCAATTTCCAATAAAGAAATCAAAAATAATATACGGCAAAATACCAATTGTTAAAACCCAGCCCAAAACATTTGCTGAAAAACCTTGCTCTACCACAACAATCGGCACATATAAAACCCGCATAGCCGCCAACGCATAAAATCCAAAATTCACAATATATGCACGCGGCATACCAGAGCGTCTAAAAAAAACCAATGTATTTATCCACAACGATTTTAATGTTCGCTTTGGGCTAACGCGTTTAATTTCTTTGTCCATTTGCACAATACCAAACCGTTTAAAGAATAATAATCCACCAGCATAAATCATACCTGCCGCCAAAAACGGAATTCTGTAATTACCAAACCAAGCCGCCATATTTAACGCAAATAATGGTGCAAACAAACAACCAATATTCACCCACAAATAATATCTGGCATTTAATTTTGCCATACCGACATCTTTGGAAAAATCAGCCATAAACAGCGGAATTAAAATACCAACGATTGTTGAACCAATACCAGACACCCAATCCAATGTTATAAAAGTTGCCGGCTTAACAGAAAAACTCATCATAGAATAACAAACCACAACCAACAAAAACGCAAACATCATCAATCGCGCCTTGGAAAACCACCGCAATAATTCTTTGGAAAAAATACCAACAATCATACAGAACACAGAATACAACGCGACATACACACCAACAACCGATGATGCCAATTGTTCATTTGCCAATATTTCTGTAAATATACCCAATATAACCAAAGAATAAACCGCATTATAAACACCCGATGCAAAACCTGTAAATAACCCCAGATTTGCGAACGAATAACCTGACACATTTGCATTTACAGAAATGTATTTATCTTTATTCAAAACTCTCTCCTAATAAATTACTTATTGGCGGATATATTATATCACACTTTGCGACATAAAACAAACCGCCCGAAAATATTTCTCGGGCGGTATTCTTAAAAAAACATAATAATTTATTGATTTGCAGGTTTTTGTTGTTGTGCCGCATTTTTTCTTTGTTCATACAATGCTTCAAAATCAACAATCTGCATGGTAAATGGTGGAAATCCAGATTCCGCGGTCAAACGTGTCACCAACGCACGCACAGATGGGAACAACAAAGTCGGCACATCAATCAACAAAGTTCTGCGTTTGGCTTCTTCGTCTTTTTCTTCTTCCATTTGCACCAATCCCGAATAAGTTGTTTCAATTAAAAATATAGATTTTGAATCTTTATCCAATTTAGAATGAACCTTGGTCAGCAAATCAACCATAAAAACATTATTTTCTGCACCCTTGATTTGAATATCGATATTGATTTCGATTTTTGCCTGGCCATTATCTTGATTAAAGAACAATTCTGGGACATTTGGGCTTTCGAACGAAATATCTTTTAAAAATTGAGAAATAATTTTAAATTGCGACATGCGATTGCTCCTTTTTTTTTATTCGCTTTTATGATAATATAGCATTAGAAAAAGATTTTACAAGTAGCGAGGGGCAAAAATTATGTTTCGTTTAAAAAACTTTGGCTTTTCTGGGATTTTGTTTGGTTTGTTTATTGCATTTTCATTAACATCTTGCGACCTCAGCACGCCAACCCAGACCGAAAACAACGCAATTGCGCCGGCATCAAATCTGCGGGCTGTTCCATATTCTGCCCTGCCAGATTGGAAAAACGACGACGTCCGTTATGCTTTGCAGGCCTTTCGCAACACATGTCGTGCAAGATTACAATATACCGGTCGTGTAATTCCAGACGCGGCATTGGTCAAAGAAAAATGCGACATGATGCCATCACCAAATGCCGATGTTAAAACTGTCCGCAATTGGTTTGAATCGCATTTTCAACCATACCAGGTAATCGATGATTCCGGGCGGACCCGCGGAACATATACAGGATATTATTCACCAACAATCCCGGCATGCCGCACAAAAACATCCGTCTGCAACGAACCATTGATGGCGGCGCCTTCAAACCCGGCACAATATAAAAATGTCCATAAAAAGAAAATCGTAGAAAACAAAATCGGTCGCGTTTTATATTGGGCAAACATCGTCGATGTTCAAAACATTCAAATCCAAGGCAGTGGTATGTTAAAACTCGAAGACGGCAGTTTGGTAAAATTAAATTTTGGCGCAACAAACGATATGCAATTTAAATCTATTGGCGAACAATTACGCAACCGCGGAATAAAACCCGACGGCGGATACAGTGCCGATGCAGTTTGGAAATACCTGAAAAAAAATCCGTCTTTGGCCAAAGAAGTTATTTACAACAACCCCAGATACGTGTATTTTAAAGAAGCCGAATCGAAACACGTGATTGGTAAATTGGGCACACCGCTTTCCAAAATCCGCAGTATCGCCGTCGATGACAGTATTTATACCGTTGGAATGCCGGTATATATCAACACAAATTTATCGGACGGCCGTAAATTCCGCCGATTGATGATTGCCCAAGATACCGGTTCCGCAATCCGCGGCTGGATACGCGCAGACATATTCTTTGGTTCTGGCGATGAAGCATATAAATTCGCACATGGGCAACATTCAACCGGCGAAATGTTTATATTATTGCCAAAGGTTTATACAAATGGTGGAAAAACCAAATAGATTTGATAACAAATTAAACGCACGATTAAAAAAACCAACAACAATCGCCGCCGCATTTGGCAGTGTATTTCAAATATTTAATCGCCCTGCATCTGGGGCTGACCTGACTGAACGATGGAACGAAATTATGGGCCCCGATATTGCGGCTGTTGCAAAATTGGTCGCCATAAAAAAAACAGTTGGTAATAAATACAGTATTGTTATCAAACCAACAAATCCCGCATTGGCATTACAACTGTCATATTCAAACGATGAAATATTGCGTCGCATAAATAAATATTTTGGCTATGCCGCAATATCAAAGATTACATATAAAAAATAGTTCTCCTCCACCGGAGGAGTACCCTGCGAATACAGGGGGAGGTGGTTTTAGTATTTCTTTTCATATTCTCTTACCACCCCGCCGCTTCGCGCCACCCCTCCAACGGATGGGAACTTGGAATATGATGCAATATCAAAAATAACCTTCCGCAAATAAATCTAAATCGTCATCCCGGCATAGGCCGGGATCCAGTTTTGCTAAAAGCAAAACTTGTGTCATTTGGCGTTATTACACAAGTAGTCGCCAACGGCGACTACTGGATACCGCACGCCTGCGGTATGACGACAAACTGTAATCATTCCCCGTCTTTTATCGTCACGACGGACTGTAACAAAGACAGACGAAAAAGAAGGGGTGGCACCCGCAGGGTGACGGGGTAATTGTGATAATAAAATTAATCAAAAAAAATCTGCAACAAAAATTGCAGATTTAAAATTTCCTTTGATTCAGTGCATATAGAACAGACCCCTAATCATCTTCTTCTGGATTTTTTATCGTAAATGTATATCCACCCCCAGAACTCTTTTTAGATAACTGAGTATTCAATTTAGTCATTCCAAACATAATCGTTCTTAAACAAGCCTGAGCTTTGGACTTATCTAATTTTTTAGGATCAGAACCACATGTTGCTTTATCTGCATACGCATTAAATACCGTCGTATTTGATGAATTCAAATGAGCACCAAGCACCCCTATATCATTTATCAACTGCTCTTTTAATTTTGGCTTCAATTTATTTTTTTCAACCAATGGTTTCATACTTGTATAATTAGCTCTTATACACTCTAAAGCCTCCTGACTTCCCCTAGCCTCACAATCTTGCAACGCGATATCATCATCACTTGATGAACCACCATCATCACTTGTTCCGCTGGCGACCTGCAAACTCGCCTTTAATGTCGCTTTTTCCAGCATAACCTTTAACCGTTTAATCATAGATTCAACCATAGTATATTGTTTATACATCTGTTGTGAAATGACGGTTGATTTTAATCCAACAATGCGTTTGATTTCTTCTTGTTTGTCTGTTTTATCCGGATTTTCTGTTTCACCGGCATTATATGCATGCACACTGCACAACGCATATGCAGGATTCACATATGAATTTGTTTCTGTATCACAACTCTGTTTACACGATGCAGATGGATGTTCACAACAAATATCATCCTTTAAAGATTTCGAAACCGTAGCACTCCTTAAATCATCATCATTAGACACAGCACAAAATTTATTTATTTCCTGTTTAATCTTTTCACTATTAACTTCGCTACTACTTCCAAAACTATTTGGTGCATCCTGTGATATCAAATATTCTAAAACATCTATACTCACACCACCCTTTTTACCACCGGCACGACGACGCCCTAATATACTCCCATCCAATGCACTGCTGGCACAACCAATACGAAGTTTATCATTATCTTCAGGATACAACCACTTTTCTTGAACTTCCGCATCACCAAGTTCTTTATTCAATACACACATGGTATCATATTCTGGCGGTACCGGTCCATCATCCACACAATCAGCACCACTCTTTTTAACACGCCCGCCTTTCACAGATTTACCATTTTTGCACGTATTTCCATCATACTTTGCCGCAGAAGCCTGACATATATATTCACCCCAACGATTACACGAACCGTTTAACATCATATAAATATCGGTCATATCAACACCAACTGACTGTGCACGCACCAACGCATCGTCCAGGTTATCAACCAACGCATCGTATGGTTCAAAGAATTTCATAGCCAATTCTTTGAATTTTTTAACACGTTTTGGTCCGGTGCAATTATCACCATTTATTTCATTGCAACCGGCATAACGAAACGCCTCGCGCATGGTTGATTTTAAATTTGCCAAACTGGAATCGACACCATCTAAACTGGTCATAATTTGTCCAGTAATTGTTGCACGCGCAATAGTATCTTCGGAAACACCTGATTTTGCCGCCGCAGTCTGTGCCGCGGTCAAACCGGTATCTGCATCTGGCGCACTCGCCCGCACCGTTGCGCTTTCAATTGCCGCAGCCTGTGCCTCGGCGGCGGCGCGTTGGCTTTCCGCCAAAGCATTTTGCAAAGACGCCATTTGTGCATTATTCTGTTCTTGCATTTGTTGCATCTGCATCTGCATTTGTTGTTGCATCACAGCAATCTGTTCGGCATTTTGTTGCGCAGCGGCAGCCTGGGCGGCGGCTTGTTGCTGTTGTGCGACCGCCTGGGACGAAGACACCAACTGCCCTGCTATATATTCAATCAGTGCATCACCATGTTTTTTACACGCATCATTTGAATTTACACAACCCGACGCGATAGATTTTGCAACATTAAAATCGGCACAGCCCGTCCCTGAACATTTTGGTTTTGCACAACGCAAAACAACCGCCTCGCAATTACCATAATCAGCCTTGGCAACGGGGGCGTTTCCGCGTTGATTTGTCATCGTGTTCCATTGATTGCCCGCAATAGACCCCATTGCGCCATTATATCCGGTCAAATTACTGCCCGCGGTTTGTGAAATGGGTGCCGCCACCGCATACCCCAGCGGTGCAAAAACACACATAACCGACAAAATTTTTGTGATTATTCTCATATTCTCTCTTCCAAACAATTTTATCATAAAATATAATTAAAAAAAAGCATAATTTTATAATTTCGCCCCTATTGGGGAGGGGGACCGACGAAGTCGGTGGAGGGGGTTCTATAAAAAGCAGCTATTTTATCATAACAGATGCCATATTTGCATGTGTCATTGCGATTGCGATTGCATCACTTTCGTCCGGCGTTTTTGGTTTTGCTGCCGGCAATAAAATTTTCAGCATTTTATAAATTTGTTCTTTATCGGCATGCCCCGCCCCAGTCAGTGCCTTTTTTATAATATTTGGTTCGTATTCAAACACCGGGATTTCATTATGCGCAACCGCCACAATCGCCGCCGCACGCGCATGTCCCAACAACAAAGTCGTCTTTGGGTTTTTATTCACAAAAATAACTTCTATGCTGCAAACATCAGGCTTAAAACTTTCACACAATTCCACCACACCGCGAAATATAAACGCCAACCGTTCCGGCAAAGGCAACTTCGCAGGCGGCAAAATAACACCACTGGCGACATAATGTCGCTCTGGCCCATGACTGTCAATAATCGCCCAACCCGTATGCAATAAACCCGGGTCAATACCAATAATTCTCATAACCATAATTATACACCAAATTCAAATTATTTTCAGCATCTTAATTTTTGATATTCAGACAATATTTTATTTTGCAAATCAATCGAACCGGCCTTGGATTTTGTATATTCAATCATCTTTTGTTCTTGGGTTTTATCCATGTTATATATCATATACAAAACATTTTCAGATAACCGCGAATTCAAATTATATCTTTCACGAAACTCTATCTGGAATTTCAATGCCCGCGAAACCAAAGAAGACACAGGATAACTATATTCTAAACCATTTGGACTATAAATAACCCTTTCTAAATCTATCGTTTTATTCAGAATAAAATTATAAAAATGCGGTGTTGGCCTGATACACTTTTCATTATGTGAATAATATACGGCATTACAGTTAAAATCAAAAACATCACTAACGACAAAACACGGGTCATCTACATAATATTGAAACACATCAATTATGCCAAAATTTTTTGTTTGTAATTTTACCCCACCCAAAGAATTCTGGCGCATAAATGTTATATTTGGATTACGAGTAAAATCTTGTTTTTTTGATAAAATAATATCAATATCTTTGGAATTATATTGTTTTGAAAACAATTCGTTCAAAACATGGTCACGAACAAGTCCGCCAACAAAAAACAATTTTGTATCCGGTTGAAACTTCAACTCGTTTGCAACCGCATTTCCTAATGGAATAATTTTACCAGCCGCCGCCTTTATTGCCGTATCAAAACTTTCTATACAACACCCCATATAAAAAACCCAAAATACATCACCCACAAATTAAAAAGAGAACGGCGCAGATGCGAAGTTGTTTGTGAATAAATAAATTAGAATGAGATAGATGCGCCGTTGGTGGCGAGTGCAGTGTACAAATGCTACATAAACGAGCCACCAACAAGCAGATATCCATTATAATTTATTTACGCGGCGGCAGTGAATACCTTCTGCACATCATCATTTGCGTCCAGCGCATCAACCAATTTTTCGATTTTTGCATATGCCTCGTCATCTAAATCCATTGGCATATTTGGAATCCATGTCAATTCTGCACTTTCAGGTTCGCCCAATTTATCCGCCAAGAATTTTTGAACATTGATAAAATCATCTGGTTTTGTCGTGATAATAAAACCTTCGGGTGAAGATTCCATATTATCCACAGATGTTTCCATGATAATTTCCATCATTTCGTCTTCGGTTTTACCGATTGATGCCGGATACATAATTTGACCCGCATGATTAAACATAAACACAACAGAGCCTTCTTCGCCCATATTTCCACCATTTTTGGCAAAAATATTACGAATTTCTGGCACAGTTCTGCGTGGATTATCGGTCAAGGCCTCTACAATAACGGGCACCGCACCCGGACCATAACCTTCGTATCGCACAGCAACAAAATTTTCTGTATTTGAACCCGACGCCTTATCTATTGCGCGTTTAATATTATCATTTGGCATAGAATTTTTGCGCGCCTGCAAAATTGCCAAACGAAGTCTTGGGTTATTATCTGGGTTTTTATCACCCAATTTTGCCGCCATTGTTATTTCACGTGCCAACTTTGTAAAAAGTCCGCTACGCGCCGCATCCGCCAAACCTTTTTTATGTTGGATGTTATGCCATTTACTGTGTCCGCTCATATTTGACCTTTTAATTAAATTGTTTTAAAATACGCGTAAAAGGATAACAAATGATTGGCAAATTGCAAGGATTAGTTGATTATACCGGCGATGGATTTGTAATAATTATGGCAGGACCTGTTGGATATAAAGTATATACCCCAGAATACCTGACCCCAAAATCAACGGTGACATTATGGATTGAAACGATTGTCCGCGAAGATTCTATCCGTCTGTTTGGGTTCTGCACCTTGTCGGCACAAAACCTGTTCAATCAATTAACCAGTGTTTCTGGTGTTGGCCCCAAGGTCGCTTTGGCGATTATGTCATCAATAAAAACAGATACATTAATGCAGGCCATCGCAACGGGTGACGCAAAAACAATTTCCACCGCCCCGGGTGTCGGCAAAAAAGTTGCTGAAAAAATCATTGTTGAATTGAAAAACAAAATGGGTGGCGCGACATTTAATTTTGGCGACACATCGGGCGATAATAATTCTGCCCTGGCCGATTTATTATCTGCATTGGAATCATTGGGATACAGGCGATTAGACATTATTGATATGGCACAAAACCTGGTATCGAAAAATCCAGATTTTGATGTTGCAAAACTGGTTCCAATGGCATTAAAAGAAATAAGCAACGGAAAATAAAAAAATGAACAACGATACAATATTTGCACTTTCCAGTGGTTTTGGAAAATCTGGTGTTGCAGTAATTCGCATATCTGGCGATAATTTGCATGATTTTGCGACCAAACTTATATTCCCCCACTTGGGGGGGACGGACCACGCAGTGGCGGGGGGGGTAAAACCTCGCCATGCATATTTTTGCAACCTGCGGGACGAAAATGGTGATTTAATCGACCAATGTATTACGATATATTTTGCCGCACCGCAATCTTTTACCGGGCAAGATGTTATTGAAATTCACACACATGGTGCAACCGCAGTGATAAATAAAGTCTTTTCATTTTTATCCTATAATAATATGCGTATGGCAAACCCAGGTGAATTTTCGCGCCGCGCATTTATGAATAACAAAATGGATTTAACAGATGTTGATGGTCTGGCCGCATTGTTGGATGCCCAAACCGATAAACAACGACAATTCGCATTAAAATCTATGTTGGGTGGCGACAGTGAAACATACACCGCATGGCGTTCCAAAATGATTGAAATTTCTGCATACGCCGCGGCAATACTGGATTATGACGCAGACGATTTACCATTAAATATTGACAAACAGATTTTAACCAAAACACGCGAATTATATAATGAAATTAAAAATACACTTTCACATTATAATATATCACGCGCAATCACACATGGATTTAACATCGCATTGGTTGGCGAAACAAATGTTGGTAAATCATCATTGTTTAACAAATTGATTGGTTCAAATCGTGCAATCGTATCAAATACCCCGGGCACCACACGCGATGTAATATCTGCACAAATGGATATCGATGGATTTTTGGTAAATTTATCTGATACCGCCGGTATTCGTGAAACCGGTGACGAGATTGAAAAAATGGGAATCGACAAAACCAAACAAGAACAAGATTCCGCAGATTTAATTTTGCATGTATATGCTAACGAGTTCCCCTCCCATGGAGGGGTGGCGCAAAGCGACGGGGTGGTTAATTCTGCCCCCATGAGAAAGGATAATGAAATTATCGTCATCAACAAATGCGATACTTTCGCAACACACAATAATAAAAACGCAATTTATACATCAACCAAAACAAACCAAGGCATAGACGAGTTATTAAACACAATAAGAAAAAAATTGCATGAATTTATAGACACTGGTAAAAACACAATTGTTATAAATGCACGCACACATAAATTGCTGACTGATACAGAACAAGAATTAAAACACGCAATCGACGAATATGACGGTAATTATGATATATTTGCCGAACATGTGCGCGCCGCCGCTGATAACATTGGAAAAATTCTGGGTGTAATCAGCGCCAACGATGTTATGGACGCAACATTTTCTCAACTGTGTCTGGGGAAATGACGATTTTAATTAATAAAAACGGTATTTTTTATACCATTTTTATTTAGAAAAATCGATCATCGCGCCGTAGCATTGTTCGTTATCTTGAACCCAACACCCCGTCCTTACCGGCGAAGGCGGATAAAAAACCGCCGTTTCGGCGGTTTTTGTTTTATATTCTAAAAAAGCATTATTTGCAGACTTCAACCGCCCACATTGTTTTACCATCAATCTTTGGATTTTTCACTGCAACACGGTAAGCAACTTGGTCTTTGGTTTCACAGTCACCAAAAACATTAACATATACATTTTCAGTATCCGCAACAATTACTTTGTTATCAAATGTATCACCCGAACCACCAAACATAACATCTGCTTCCATTGCTTGGATAGCAGCCAATTCTTCGGTCATTGGGCATTTATAAATATCACCACCCTCTCTATCTGTGGTTAATTTTTCACACCCAGAAATCAAAGTTTGTGGTTGTTGATTACATGCAGCCAAAGCCATTACTGGTAAAATCAAAAGTAATTTTTTCATGTTTTCTCCTTTTTTTGTTATCGTCACGAAACTATCTTACCCCCCCGCCCCATCAATTTCAATACAATAAAAATAACAAATTATAACAAAGGGACGCAACGCGTCCCAAAAGCACAAAACTAAAAAACTAAATATCGAAAGATAATGTATAGATGCGCCGTTGTTTGCGAGCGTAGTGTACGTGCGGCTACATGAGCGAGCAAACAACAAGCAGATATTCTATTATATTTCGATATATTTCCCATCAATCAAATTCTGTTTGACCACATAATGCTTAACCTTTTGCGTCGATGTCATCGGCAAATCATCGGTTGTCATTGCCATATGCGTCACCCATTTATATTTGGCAACGCGTTTATTCGCCTCGGCAACGGCATGCGACAGTTTTTCTGCGGTCATACCCTCTTCCACACTAAACACACCGTATGCAACCGTTTTACCTTGGACAACATGTTCAAAAACCGCAACATTTTTGACACCTGGAATATCTAAAAACAGTGCCTCTAATTCATCTGGATAAACATTTTTGCCACTATCTAAAACAATCACTTGTTTTTTACGACCGGCAAAATGCAATTCACCATTTTTATCCATATAGACCAAATCCCCTGTTTTGAAAAATCCACGTTCGTCAAAAGATTCTTTGTTGGCTTCGTCATTGTTCAAATAACCACCAAACACCTGGTGACCACGAACCCATAACATACCAATACCATTTTCATCTTTATCACGAATTTCGCATTCATTATTTCCCAATGGCGCACCAAACGCGTATGGTATGCGCTTTTTCACCGGGCGCGAACCACAAAACGGCCCAACGGTTTCGGTCATACCATAACCTTGAATAAATGCGATACCCAAATCATTATAGAATTTTTCAACCTCTGGCTTGGTTGCCGCCCCGCCCGCAATCATCAACTGAACACGACCGCCAAATACAGCCTTGATTTGTTTTTGCACATTACGCACAATGAATCCCAGACCGATTTTCTGCAACCATTTTTGGTTTTTCAATATAAAAGAAACAATCCACCATTTTTTCTGGGATTTAATTTCTTCTATAATTTTTTTGCGGAACAATTCCCACATTTTAGGCACAGATGGAATCACATGAGGTTTAAATTCTTTGAAATCCGCCAAAATCAATTTTGGATTTATTGATGATTGCAACAAAATACCCATTTGAAAATGCAGTGGTGCCAAAAATCCCGCAGCAAAACCAAAGATATGATACAGCGGTAAAAAACCATATAACACCCCACCCGGTTCAAACCATTGATTAAAATCATCAAAAGAATTTGCACACTCTATCAAATTAAAATGTGTCAGTGGCACAATCTTTGGTGCGCCTGTTGAACCCGATGTAAATGACAATGTTGCAATATCATTTGCGTTTAATGGGTATGGTTCTAAATCTTCATCTGTTTCTGTGTCCTGGGTTTGAATATCAAAAAATTTAAAACCCGCTGCATCATAGAAAAAAGATTTTTCCGCCGCGACCAATTTGCATTGGGTAAGTTTCGTCATATTATCATATTCAGTTGGTGTTAAATTTGTATCCAACAACAACACGCGCGCACCACGATACCATGCGGCGAACAAAGTCACAATAAATTCTGGAATATTGTGCGCCAACACACCCAAAGTATCACCAAAACCAACGCCAATTTTTTTCAGTGTTGTTGCACGTGCCTTGATAAATTTTGGAAAATCTTCAAATGTTATTTTTTCGCGGACCAGGAAAAGTGTCTTTGGACACTTTTCCACAGTCTGTTCAAAGAATTGGTACATATTCATAATTTAAATACCCTTTTCTTGATATTTACCATCGATTAAATATTGACGAACGACATGATGTTTAACCTTTTGTGTTGATGTCAAAGGCAAATCGTCTGTTGTCATCGCGAAATGGGTCACCCATTTATAAGAAGCAACTTTTTTATTTTTTTCCGCGATTGCCTTTGCCAATTTTTCCATGGTCATATCACTATCCACAGAAAACACACCATATGCGACAGTTTTACCATTAACCTCGTGTTCGAAAACCGCCACATTTTTAACCCCAGGTATTTCGATAAACAAACCTTCCAATTCATCTGGATAAACATTTTTACCGCTATCCAAAACGATGACTTGTTTTTTACGACCTGCGAAATGGAATTCACCGTTTTTATCGCATGACACCAAATCGCCTGTGCAGAAAAATCCGTCTTTATCGAAACTTTCTTTATTGGCCGCGTCGTTATTCAAATATCCACCAAACACCTGTTTTCCTTTGACCCACAACATACCAATACCGTTTTCGTCTTTGCTGCGGATTTCACAGCAATTTTCACCCAGTGGTGCGCCGAACGCATATGGCACACGTTTTTTTACAGGTTTAGAACAACAGATTGGTCCAACTGTTTCGGTCATACCATAACCTTGAACAAATGCCATACCTAAATTGTTATAAAAGTTTTCAACCTCTGGTTTTGTTGCGGCACCACCGGCGACCAAACAGCGCACACGACCACCGAACACCGAACGAATTTGATTCAAAACTTTATCAACCAATTTGCCCATTCCCAGCATACGCAAAGTTTTTTGATGATTCATAATAAATGATACCAACCACCATTTTTTCTTTGCTTTGACATTATCGACAATCTTTTTACGGAAAATTTCAAACACCTTTGGCACAGCCGGAATAACATGTGGTTTATATGTTGCAAAATCTTGCAATATTGCATTTGGGTTGATTGTTGATTGCAACAAAACACTCATACCAAAATGCAAAGGTGCCAAAAATCCAACTGCAAAACCAAACACATGATATAATGGTAAAAATCCATACATCATTTCACCATGGCGCAAGAAAATACTTAAACTTTCCAAACTTTCCGAACAAGAAACCAAATTTTCATGCGTTAATGGCACAATTTTTGGGGTACCTGTTGAACCAGATGTAAATGACAGTGTTGCAATATCTTTGTCTTTTAATTTATAAGCCTTCAAAGATTCACCATCATCTTTATCTTTGGCCTGGATATCCAAAAACTTAAAGTTTTTTGTTTTATAAAAGAAAGATTTTTCTGCAACAACAAATTTACAATCTGTGCGTTCAGTCATATTATCGTATTCAATTGGTGTTAAATTTGTATCCAATAATAATACCGTTCCACCAACATACCAAATTGCAAACAAAGTATAAATAAATTCAGGGATATTATGTGATAACAAACCAACTGTATCTCCTGGCTTTATCCCAGATGCAATCAACGATGCCGCACGTGCCTTGATAAACTTTGGCAATTGCGAAAAAGTAATATTTTCACGAACCAAAAAAACCATATCTGGATTTTTTGCTATATTCTGTTTTAACAATTCAATCATTGTCATTTTTTATGTCCTTTATTTATAAATGAATAAATTATTCATGTCTGTCAGGATATTTACCATCGATTAAATTTTTCCGCACAATATGATGCTTAATTTTTTGCGTACTGGTCACAGGTAAATCTTCTGTTGTCATCGCAAAATGGGTCACCCATTTATACGATGCAACTTTTTTATTTGCCTCGGCAACTGCATCTGCCAACCTGTCCATTGTCATACCAGGTTCGACACTAAACACACCGTATGCAACGGTTTTATCTTTTACCTTGTGTTCAAACACCGCAACATTTTTTACACCCGGGATATCTAAAAACATGGCTTCTAATTCATCTGGATAAACATTTTTACCGCTATCCAAAACAATTACTTGTTTTTTGCGACCGGCAAAATGCAACTCACCATTTTTATCCATATATACCATATCGCCAGTATTAAAGAACCCTTTGTCATCAAATGCTTCTTTGTTTGCCGCATCATTATTCAAATACCCACCAAACACCTGATGACCACGCAACCACAAAACACCAATGCCATTTTCGTCTTTATCGCGAATTTCGCATTCGTTATTTGTTGTCGGGCCACCCACAGAAAACGCCATACGTTTTTTATTTGGTTTTGAAATACAGATTGGTCCAACAGTTTCTGTTAAACCATAACCTTGAATAAATGCCAAACCCAAACTTTCATAGAAAGTTTCAACCTCTGGCTTGGTTGCGGCACCACCTGCAATCAACAACCTGACCCGTCCGCCGAAAATATCCAAAATAGGTTCTTGGACTTTGCGCACAAAAAATCCCAATCCCATATCGGTAATGCGTTCGCGATTGCGTAAAATAAATTCCACAATGCGCCACTTTTTTTGTGCCTTCAAAGTATCCATAATCTTATTTCTAAATAATTCCCACAAACGCGGTACAGCCGGAATAACATGCGGACGGAATTTTTTAAAATCGTCCATAATGTATTTTGGATTAACAGTTGGCTGTAAAACAATACCCGCCCCAAAATGCACAGTTGCCAAAATACCGATGGAAAAACCGAATATATGATACAAAGGCAAAAATCCATACATAACATCGCCTGAACCAAAATATTCAGCCATATCTTCCAACGAATTTGCACACTCTGTTAAATTATAGTGTGTTAATGGCACGACCTTTGGACTGCCGGTTGAACCAGATGTAAAAGACAAAGTTGCAATATCACTGTCTTTGAATTCATACGGGCGCAACATTGGATTTGGCATACCGTCATTTGCGGTAATATCAATAAATTTAAACACATCTGTTTTATAGAAAAATGACAATTCTGCAAAAACAAATTTACAATTTGCAATCGTCGCCATATTGTCATATTCAAACGGTGTTAAATTTGTATCCAACATCAATGCGCGCGCACCAATATACCATATTGCGAACAATGTCAGCGGAAATTGAGGAATATTATGTGACAACACACCAACTGTATCACCGGCCTTGATGCCATGTTCCATCAGTGTCACCGCACGTGCGCGAACCATTTCCATAAATTTTGAATACGTAATCCCTTCACGTACCAGAAACAGATTTTCCGGCCATTGCTGAACCGCTGTTTCTAACATAGTATTCATACTCATAGTAAATTTCCTTGTTGTTTTTATATTGGACGGGGTATATTATAGACCTAAAAGATAAGGAAATCAAACATGAAAATATTAACCTTGAATATAAATTCTATACGCGCCCATGTGGAAAGTTTTATGGATATTTTGCGAAATGGCGAATACGACACAATATTGGTCCAAGAATTAAAGGTCGAAAACGCAAACTTTCCATTTATGTTATTTGACGAATTTGGATATAACATCAAGATTTTTGGGCAAAAATCATGGAACGGAGTTGCTGTATTTTCTAAATTTTCCATCGAAGATGTCACATTTAATATGCCAAATTATGCAGATATAAATTCACGCATAATTGAATGTGTTATTGATGGGCGAATTCGCGTTATAAATACATATATGCCAAACGGCGACAATATTGAATCACCAAAATTTCAATATAAATTGGAATGGATGCGCGCATTCAGCGAACACATCAAACAATATACCAATTCGCCCGAGGCTGTAATTATCGCTGGCGATTTTAATGTTGCAATTACCGACCGCGATATATGGAATCCAAAAAATTATATTGGTTCATCTATATCGGCCCCATCGGCACGCGAAATCATGCAATCTTGGCTAGACGATGGCTGGGTTGATGTATGGCGCAAATTACACCCCGACACAATCGATTACACATGGTATGGATATCGTGGTCGCGACACCGTTGGCAACAAACAAGGTTTGCGCTTGGATTATTTTTTATGCAATAACACAGCCGAAAAAATGGTTAAAAATTGCGAAATAGATTTGTGCCCACGCACCGCCCAAAAACCAACAGACCATTGTGGTTTAATGCTGGAAATTGATTAATCATCAATGCGTGCCAAATCATCATAGGTTTTATATTTATCATCACCGGTTTCAAAATATTCATACGGTGCATTGCCCACAGAATACATATTAAATAACTCTGTCACTTTATTAATTGCCGCGTTCATCATATCGCGCACTTGGGCCTCGTCAAACCATATCATTTTTGCATGAAAGTTTTTCAACTGCATAAATACCATTTTTGGATTTCTGGATTTTTCAGTTGTTGGTATTTTAAACCCATTATTTGCCAACATATACGCTTCCAAAGGCAACTGTGGCATGGTCCCAGAATTTAATTGTGAATTATTTGGCGCACTGCCTGTTTTAATATCCAACACACCACCGTCCCAAACCCTGTCGGCAAATGCACACACACAACGATTTGCAATAACGACCTTGCCTTCTATTTCTGGCACAGAATTTAATAGCAAATCTGCATGCTGTTCCAAAACCTTGGCAATTTCGACAAACCGTTTATGCCAGAATTTAAAAATCATACTTTCTGTATTTGTTAAATTTAAAACCTCACGCGCAGCCCTGTCCATTTCACTAATGGTTGTGGCGCATGAAAAATCACGTGCATGTTCAACCACATCATGCACCAAAGTCCCAAATTTTCGTGCATCAACAGAAACCCACCAATCGTCCATTGGTCGCAACCGTAAAATATGTGCAACATAAAAAGCATACGGATTATGAATCAATTTTTCTAATTCTGTCACATAAACATCACTCCAATCCGATGGCGGATTCGGCGCAGTATAATCCAAAGGTTGCAAATCAATTTTATCGCGTTTGCGCACAGATTCTAACACATTTGTATTTTCATCAATTTCGCCACCACGTGCCAACACACGTGATATAAACCGAGATTCTGCGGTTTTTGTTCCACCCGAATTTTCTGCACGCAACCAATAAACTTGCGCGCCGCACGACAAATTCATAAAATCCAAAGACATCAAAGATACTTTTCTGTCTGGACTGGGCAATCCAATTTTTTCTGCAACCGCCACAGGCAACCAAGCATTTTCATACCCACGCGCAGGAAACATACCATCATTTAACCCAGTTAAAATCACGACATCTGCGGTCTGCATACGTGATTCAATGGTTCCCAACACAACAATTTTTGCAGACATATTTGGAACATCGCGCACCGCAACCGTCCCCAGCACATCGGCAATAAATGCACGCGCATCGGCACACGATAATTTAATATCATATTGCGCCAACACAGACGACAAATTTTTTATTACCAACCACACCTGACCAGATTCCACAGAATCAATTTCAAATTCAGGCTGCATAAAATCAATATTATCATTTATAATCGCGGCAATCGTGTTAAACAAATCAAAACCAGATTTCGTATAATACGATTCCCATTTTGATTGTTTTTCTTCAATCCATAAATCCAGTAAATTTAAAATTGCACGCGCGGCGGCAACACTTGCACCCGAACGCGCACCCGAAAAATCCGCTTCTAATCCTAAATCCAAAAAAGCACTTTGCAATCTTTGATTTCCGGCGGCATCAGGTGTAATTACCATCACAGATTTATTTTGCGAAACCGCACGCGCACAAATTTCTGCCACAGATGCCGCCTCTTCACTTTCGCTATCTGCGGTTATCAAATGACAATTATGCAAATCTTTGTCGCCCAAATATTTATCTGTATCATTACCAAACGCATAGTTCATAAAATCAATATATGACGCACCAACATCAATTGGGATAACATCACGTGGTTCAATACCAATGCGTTTTAAAAATTTATATTCTGCATTATACGGATTTGTATTTAATTCAAAATCTTGTGCGCGACCATCAATTTTTCCAGGCAAAATAATCCGCCCATTTTGCATACCTGCAATATATTCCATTAAATCTGCGGTTGCCGGTACAGACGCCGTTGAACCACACACAATAACCAATTTATAATTATCACAAACACCAATCCAAGAACGCACATCTTTATTTCTTTGTGCCACCGCGGTTATACGACCATTGGCAAACCCTGGCAAAACAGTTGTTAAAATATTTAACATCTTGGCTTTGGATTTAAAATGTTCGGCATATTCATTACCTGCAACCAAAGATTCCCAATCAATATCCGCACTATTCAACCCTTCATTTTCCAAGTAATCTTGGCACCGCACCAAATCGTGTGCAATTGGCAAAGCCGTTGAAATATTGCCCACCGACGAATCCGCCGATAATAATTTAGACAAAATAACAACGCGTTCCAAATTCGAAAACACTTCATTTTGAAAAACATCTTCTTCTATTTCGCCATCATCGATACCTTCGCCCAACGCAACCAATTTAGGCAACAAAATTGCACGCGATTGATTTTTATCAACGAACATTTTTTCCGCCGAACGAACCGCACGCCTGCTGGGCAAAAAAACCAAACAATCTTGCAACGAAACATTTGCAGATTCAATCACACGCCATAATGCGTCCAGCATATGTCCAGGATTTGTCACACAAAAAATATTTTTATTTGATGCCAATTATTTTCCTTAAAATTTCCAGACCTGTTTTTTTTGTTGCCGATGTTATTAAAATTTCATCAACCATTGCACCATGATTTTCATGCGACAAAACCATCTGTTTTTCTTCACGAATTTTTTTATCTTTTTTTGTATAAACGATTTGATACAAAATTCCATTTTTATCGCAAAAATCCATCAATTCTAAATCAGAATCTTTTGGTCCAACACGCGAATCAATCAATATAAACAACCGTTTTAATTGCGAACGATTTTTCAAATATTTTTCCAAACGCAAAACCCAACTCATTGCCAATTCACGCGACACACGTGCATAACCATAACCCGGCAAATCAACCAATAAAACCCTATCATCAATATTAAATAGATTTAATTCTTGGGTTCGCCCAGGCGTATTTGATGTCCGCGCAATTGGCGCGCCAACCACCGCATTTATCAACGAAGATTTACCAACATTACTGCGTCCAACAAAGGCATATTCTGGAAACTGTGTTTTTGGCAAACTTTCGACCGATGAAAAAGACCCAACAAATTTTATCATTTTTTATCCCCCACCAATCGTTTATAGGCTTCCTTTTTAGAAATACCTGTGCGCGCCGCCAATTGTGCCGCCCCTGATTTTGTAGAATCTGCAACAATATCATTTACGATTTGCGATATTTCTTCATCAGTCATTTTTTGTGTTGGTGCCGGTGCAACGCAAATAACAATTTCACCGCGTGGCGGCTCTATACGCATTAAATCCGCCGGATATCCAACAATAACTTCCTCGTGAATTTTTGTAATTTCACGCACAATTGCAATTTGTCTTTCTGGCATAACACGTGCAATCGCCGCAATAGTTGCCATAATACGATTTGGACTTTCGTAATAAATAATTGTATGGCGAATTTTATTATCATCACGCAATTTTTTCTCGTCAAAAAAACCACAGAAAGTAAATCTATCCGTTGGAAACCCAGACAAAACCAGCGCAGAAATCGCCGCTGTTGGCCCCGGCACCATAAATATTGGCACCCCTGCACTACGCGCAGCACGAACCAACCGGAACCCAGGGTCACTAACACCCGGCATACCTGCATCTGTCACAACCGCAACCGACAGTCCAGATTCAATTTTTTGAATTATAGAATCAACAACCTTGACCTCGTTATGTTCATGATGAGAAATCGCCTTGGTTTTAATATCAAAATGCGCCGCCAATTTGGCAAACACACGCGTATCTTCGGCAGCAACCAAATCCACAGATTGCAAAACCTCTATCGCACGCGGCGACATATCAGCCAAATTTCCAATTGGTGTTCCAACAATATAGAGTCCCGATTGCATTTCTAATCCTTTTATGATAAAATAATACAAAAATAAATAGGCGTTTTCAATGAATAGATTTCTTTTTACATTTTTAACAGTATTAATATTGGCGGGTTGCGCGGGTCAAAAACCTGAAAAACATGATTGGAACGCGGAATACACAAACGCACCAACCGGCACCCCAACCCAGATGCAATATGGCACATATTATTCAACATACGATTCCGCCGACAGCCAACATAACATTGCTGTTTTATTACCAACGACCGGTTCTGCGGCAACATCTGGACGCGAAATCCGTAATGGTATGGAATTGGCATTATTACAACACTCTTTGAACCAATTAAATGTGCGTTTTTATGATACTGCGAACGACACAACAACCGCAATAAACAACGCATTGATGGAAAATCCTGAAATAATTATCGGTCCATTGTTTGCAAACGACGCGATTGCATTACGCACAACCAAGCCTGACTATATGCCGGCAATATCATTTACATCAAACGCAAATGCGGTTGGCGATGGTGTTATGACGATTGCGTTAATGCCAACAAACAGTGTTGAATTAATTGTTCGTGAAATGTTTGATGATGGTATTAAAAACTTTATCATAATGGCACCCGATACAGAATCCGGAAAAATCATGGCCGGCACCGCAAAACGCGCCAGCGAAATTTATGGTTCAACTGTTTCTGGAATATTTTTATACAAAGAACGCGACAATGATAATTTAAAAAACATTGCCGAAATGGCATCAATGAACAAGGCGCGCACCGCGGCACACAAACGGGCACGCACCGTGTTATCCGACATTTTAACCCGCGAAGAATTAACCGGTATTGAAAAATCTAAATTATATTACCAATTGGATAAATTATCCAAAACTGACACAATTGGAACATTACCATATACCGCTGTATTATTCTTGGGGTCTTCGGACGACACAAAAACACTTGGTTCGTTTTTGCGTTATTATGGTGCAGATTCTAAAACCATAAAATTCTATGGTTCTGCCCTGCTGGATAATACAGATATCGCCGCAGATTATACAATGATGGGAACAAAATATGCGGCTCTGCCCGAACAAAATTTAACATTTACAAATTTATATAAAGAAACATATGGCAACCTGCCATCGCGTTTGGCGGCATTTGGATACGATGCGGCAAATATCGCAATGGGGACTGTATATTCTGGTCGTGCGCCGGCATCGTATTTATTGGACCCCAGTGGATATAACGGTATGTCTGGCATGTTTCGTTTAAAACCAAACGGCGACAGCGAACGCGGTTTGCGCATCATGACTGTAAATGGTTCTGGCACACCTGTATTGGTTAAAGATGCCCCAGAAAACTTTATAACACCAATTTATAATATTGAACAAAGACAAATAAAGCCTGCTGAATCTATGTCATTGCAAACATCTGGGATAAATCCAAATGATTACATAACAATCCCAGACCGTTATAAACGCAAATATAAATCAACAACATACGGTTTAAACATGACAGAATCAACACCACAAAAACCAGAATCTGTAATTACCGTAATACACAGCGACGATAACGATGCCGGTGTTATTGATGCCGATTATAAACCTGTTCAACTGGAATCAATCAACAAAACAATGATAGATTCTGTTGAAATCAACGAATAAAAAAGGACGAAAAAATGGCAATAGGCACAGCAGTTCAACGCGGCAGTTGGGTTTATGTATATGATGACAAAGGTCATCAATTAACCAGTATCCCTGGGGAATTACATGGTTTTACCGGTTCAACTGTTTCTGTAAAACGTGGCAACTGGGTTTATACATTTGACGAGCATGGCCACCAAACCGGCACATTTCCATGTTAAAAAATTCTAGTCTTTTTCTATCACAAACAATGCCATATCTATTTTTTTCATAATTGGATACATAACATCAGGATAATTTGTTAACGGCAATTTTTTAGAAAATATTTCTCGATTTTTATAATA
This sequence comes from uncultured Pseudomonadota bacterium, assembly GCA_902802115.1. Lineage (GTDB taxonomy): Bacteria > Pseudomonadota > Alphaproteobacteria > Rs-D84 > Rs-D84 > Enterousia. The sequence goes on from CADCKW010000001.1 coordinate 171,967, forward strand.
AAAATCAAACAAGGCGTTCAAACTTTTCTTATTCACAGTTTTTGGTATATTTAACTGCCGTAATTGTTTTTTTACAAAGTCATCATAAGCCGGGACACAACCATAAACCCCCAACAAAATTTTTGTTGCCAACGTATCAGAACATAGCCGACCATTCGATATTTTTTCCAATATATTTTTAACCACAGATACAGCCTGCAACAATGTTGTGATAAAAACATCACGATTCTTAGACGAAATATCATCATTATTCCAACACCACAAAACATCATATTTTTCATCAAGTAATTCATCTAATAAATCTGCATATATTTTAAAATCTTTTTGTAATAAAACCGTACTACCCCGAAACATACCCCAACTAGCCAAATAAAATCCCAGATGCAACAGAGCTAAATCCGGCAAATTCCCACGCGCAGCCCGCAAAGATTCTTTGTTATTATGAAAATAAACATAACACCATTCCCAAGATTTATATCTATGATTCGGTTGTTCTGCTTTATGATAAAAATTATAGATATTGTCCGCAATCTTTTGGTTTTGCATAAACGTCCCCTTTGTTTCATACCATAACTAAAAAACTTTATCTCAAAATAATCAATAACTAAAATTCTGTATAACAATTCACCTATTTTATCGCCGTGGCCGAATACCATAAACCATACCACAGCAAAAAATAAAAAAATGGTTATGATTTCACCGATGGGTGAAATTGAATAAAAGTTGAATTTATGGTATAATTTGTTTCGCGAGAGGATTTTTGTATGAATATCGGCAAAAAAATCATAATTATGGGCGGGTCTTGTTCAGGCAAATCAACAATGGCGCAGAATTTAGGTGAAAAATTTAATTTGCCTATTGTTTATTTGGACTTATATGACCCATATGCAGTGCCAGCAGGTAAAGAGCGCGACAAAAGAAAACAAAAAATAAATCAAGTTATCCAAGATACTGTTAAAAAAGACAGTTGGATAATTGAAGGAATATACGAATGGTATGCATTTAAAGAACGGTTAAATAGTGCAAATACCCTGATTTTACTATTATCACCGGCATATAAAAGACTTTGGTGCTATATAAAAACTTGCATTACAAAAACAAAAAGACATGGTCGCCAAGGTTTTTCTGCAAAAAATTTTCGATGGGACCATGTTTGGTATATGGTGCGAAAAAAAGATGCACCGTATGATTTGATTAACCAAGCGATCCAAAAACATCCTAATTTACAGGTTGTGAAATTAAAATCGCACAAAGAAGCGAATAAATTTTTAAAATCGGTGCAATTAAAAGGATAACAAATGAAAACACCAAAAGTTTCTGTCATATTACCGTGTTATAATGTTGCCAAGTTTATGGAACCTATGTTTACATCCTTGCGTAATCAGACAATGAAGGATATTGAAATAATTTGTGTAGATGATAAATCAACAGATGATACGGTTAAAAAGATTCGTGATTTTATGAAATATGATAACCGTATTTGTTTATATAAACTTAGTAAAAACACTGGTGCATCACATGCAAGGAATTACGGATTAAAAAAATCCAACGGAAAATATGTATGTTTTCTGGATCCTGATGATTATATCGATAATGATTTTATTGAAAAATTATACAAAAGCATAACAAAAACCAAATCTGATGTTGCAAAGGCGAGATTTAAGGTCGGTGATAAATACTGGAAAACACACGAATTGGTAAAAGAAAATTATTTATGTTTTAGTTCAGAACATTGTTCCGCAATGTATAATAAAAAATTTTTACTGGAAAATAATATATTATATCCCGAAGATGTTATTACAGGCGAAGATGCGGTTTTTCTGTCAAACCTTGTATTGCATACCAATAAAATTATAACCATAGATAATGCTGATTACCATTATGTTCGGCGCGAAGGTTCGTTGGATGCAAAAAAATTATCGCACAAAATGGTGTTGGCCAGAATTAAGATGTTAGATTACAAGTTGCAAATGTTAAGAGAGCACGAATTTGATACCTATACTGATAAAATTATTTTTATACAACGACATATTTTGAATCATTTTTGTTATACCGTTGACCCAAAACGCATATCAGCGGCGGATAAAAAATTACTGATTAAATGGTTTATAAACAATCGAAAAAGTTTTATAGCATAATCTGTCTGGGTGGATTTCCTCGGGCTTTCGCCCTGCGGGAAAACCTTAACGATTGTGGTGCGTTACACTTCCACAATCTACTTGTTTTAGAACCAACCAACTGACGTTGGCGTGGTGCCAAATCCAAATACCCACGACCACAAAATAAAAAATGACCCGCTTGGGTCATTTTCTATTTTGGTGGGAGTGGGTGCTTCCTTGATAAACAATAACAAAAATCTATAAAAATAATATCTATCGTGGGTGGATTGGCTCGGCTATCGCCTGCGCCGCATTCGTTATCACTCAAACTTCACTTCGTTCGTTTTCGCTTACTCATTGTCGAACCGGGCAACATTCGTTGCCTATGTTTCAATCCATGAACCACAACCACAAAATAAAAATACCCACACATTCTGTGGGTATTTTTATTTTGGTGGGAGTGGGTGGATTCGAACCACCTCAGTCGTAAGACAACAGATTTACAGTCTGCCCCGGCTCTCCAACTCCGGCGCACGCCCAAAACTTTTGCCCATTTTCGCCCTGGCGAAATATGGCTTGCCTTGTCCGCCTCCGCCAAGGCTACGGCGGGACACTCAATTTTCAAACCTCGCTACCGCTTCGGTGAAAATTGGTGGTGCGGGCAGCGGGAATCGAACCCGCATTTCAAGCTTGGAAGGCTTGCATACTAGCCTTTGTACTATGCCCGCGAAATTCCAAAGCCCGTTCATTATACCCAAAAAATTCATATATGCAAGTTTTTATTTTTTTATCGGCGGGAAACATGTCACACCGTCCGCCTCACAACAATTCCAACCCAAATCCCCCAGGTCAGTATATGTTTCGCCCGCACAACAACCATCGGCATCAGGATTTGTTCCATCATCACATAACGAAAAATCTTTTTTAACCTCCATTGGCGGAAAACAATGTTCGTTATTTTCTGTGCAACAATTAAAACCTTGTTCGCCCAAATCTGTATATGTTTCCCCTGGACAACAACCATTTGAATCCGGTGTATCACAAGACGACACTACATCTGCTGATTTTTCTTGTGTTGCATTATCAATGCTTTCAACATCTGGGGCAACTTCTACAACTTGAACCTTTACTCGACCTGTGGAACGACCAGACGCGCGTTTGGTGCATTTTGCGCGATAATCAGTTTTTAATTTTTCCAAACGCAAAATACCATCTTCATCAATATCTTGGACACTATTCAAAGAATCCATTTCCGCCTTGATATCTGCACAACTCATGCGCTGACCAACACCGCGTGTCTCTTGGATTTCTTCATCATCTGCATAGGCGACCGCAATTGACACTGCTGGCACCAAAGCACAAATTGATAAAAACAATATAATTTTTCTCATAAAAAATCCTATTCGTTAATTATTTTCTCAACCTGCATAATAAAATCAATTGCCGGGTTTGTTATCTTTTTTGCCTTGTCAAAAATTTCTTCGGCGGCATTTTGCATTTTTAATCTTTTGTATGTTTCAACAACTTCCAAAGTTTCTTCTTGGTTTAATTTATCATCACTGATACCGCGTGCGATTTCCAGTTCTTTTTTTGCCAAATCAACATATTTTTGTGCATTTTCTGGACAGCCACGTTCAGCCATTATTGCATAGATTTTTGCGCGGTCAATGCGTTGTTCTGCGTCCATACCAACATAATTTTCACCCAATTTTCTTTCTAAATTCTGTTCTATTTGCGAACAAGGTTTTTCAATTACATTTTCAACACACATAACCGTCATAACCGCATTTACATTTTGTAAATTTTGCATGAATTTATCATGATTTTCTGGACAACCATATGCAACCAACTTTTTATAAATTTCGAAATCGTTTCTAACACCATCACAATTTTGGTCATCGCCCCAAATTCTTTTCAATAACACCTTTTCAATAGCCTGACATGATGTCAAACTTTCTTCTATAACAGTTTGATTTGATTGCTCTATTTTTTTTGTTGCAATTTTATGATTCCAATTTGCAATACCCACGCCAACAAACATACCACATATAAACAACACAACAAAAACAGACCAAACTTTTATTCTGGAAAAACTTGTTTTTTTATTTTGCATAAACTCTCTCCTTGATATCCACATTATAACTTATTTACGACCCCATTTACAATGGTAATTTTTCTGTCTGCACGTGCAGCCAAATTCATATCGTGCGTCACAAACAACATAGCCATTTTATTTTTGCGCACAACATTTAACAGCAAATCAAACACCCCAGACGCATGAACCGGGTCCAAACTGCCGGTTGGTTCATCTGCCAAAATAATTTCAGGATTATTTGCCAATGCACGTGCCACAGCGGTTCTTTGTTGTTCGCCCCCCGACATTTCGCCAGGCAAATGCAAAGCCCTGTGTTCGACATCAACGGCACGCAACAGTTTTAGCGCACGCGCCTCGGCCTCTTCTTCGGCTATACCGTTTGCCAACATTGGCATCATCACATTTTCAACCGCCGTAAAATCAGCCAACAAATTATGACGTTGATACACAAATCCAATTTTATTACGTCGAATATTTGTGCGTTCTGCCTCTGTCATTTGATGTACTGGCTGTGAATCAATTAAAATACTGCCCGCCGTCGGTTTATCCAACAAACCGACACATTGCAACAATGTCGATTTTCCAGACCCCGATGGTCCAACCATTGCCACAATTTCACCACGTGCTAAATCAAATCCACCACCGGTCAAAACATGCAACGGCTGTCCGCCTTCCATAAAAATTTTTTTAATATCACGCACAGACATAACAATATCTGGTCGTTTAACGCGCGACAAAGAATTTAAAATCCCCGCCATATTATAATTCCCTTAATCTTGAAATTAAACTTTTTACAGTTTCCGGTGCCAAAATATATGTATTATAAACTTTACGTTTTCTTAATTTTTTATACAATCTGCGTTCTTGGTCACGATTACGCGGTCTGTCCATTTCGCAAAAATATTTAATATCATTTGGCGCAAAACCAAACACCGCGCCGTCCATTATGGCACTAATATCGCCATCTTTTTTTGCATGCGGTAATTCAGGATTTAATTTTAACAGCAAATTATAATCTCGCATAACTTCATTTTTATATTTTGCGACATCTGGTTTTTTTGATTCAATATCATCAATAATTTGTTGTTTAAAAACCGCCACCTGTTTTTCATCTTTGATAACAAACTTTACGACCAAATCAAACCAATTATCAATAAACTCACGTCTTAAAAACTCATCACCACACATATTGATATAAAACCAATTCAGTGCGTTTTTTACCATATAAGATACAGGTGACATATCATCAGGTAATTTATACCTGTGATAAACTTTGAAATCATTAACGCCTTTTTTACTTAAATCATTTTGTAAATCTTCGGCACTGGATTGCCAACCCTCGTGACCGTAATTCATACGCGTCACCAGATTTATTAAATTCATTTGATAATCTTTATTCATTTCTTAACACCTCCACAGGGTCAGTATTTGCCGCCTTCCATGCTGGATATAATGTTGCCAAAAAAGCCAACAATATTGCAATAAACGCAATTCCAAACACAGTCCAAAATTCTACACGCGATGGTAATTCAGATAAATAATACAATTCCGCAGGAAACAAATCGCGCCCTGTGGCCCATTGTAAAAATCTGCGTATCGGTTCAATATAAATCGCAATCAGTGTTCCCAACAATGTTCCAGCCGCAGAGCCAATCAAACCAATTGTTGTTCCCGACAAAACAAATATACGCATCATAGATTTGCGCGACACACCAAAAGTCCGCAAAACCGCAATATCTTTGGCTTTATCTTGGACCAACATAACCAATGAAGACACAATATTAAACACCGCAACAATAATAATCAGCATCAAAATTAAAAACATCACATTGGATTCGACTTGTAATGCACCAACAAAACCACGATTTAAATCACGCCAATCGCGCACAATAAAACCATCAGGCAATAACCGCACCAAAGCATCACGCACAGCGGTTGTTTTTTCTGCATCTTTTAAAAATATATCAATATGCGTGACCGATTTTCCAATATTTAAATATTTCTGGGCGGTTGCAATCGGCATAAATATATACCCAGAATCATATTCATACATTCCCATAAAGAAAGAATTTTTCACAGGATACGAAACAATTCGTGGCATTGAACCAAACGGCGTTGGTGTTGAATTATTCGCCGAAACCAAAGACACATCATCACCCAACGCAACACCTAAATTACGCGACAATGTTGCACCCATAACCAATTCACCATCTTTGATAGCCGCCAAATCTTTGCCATAAAAACGCGTTCCACCGGTTGTTTTAGAAATCAAATCCGGCATATTTATTCCGCGAATCATCGCCCCAGAATTACGACCGTCATGCGTCACCATAACCTGACCTTCGATAATTGGAACCACAGACACTGCGTTTGCATCAACAATTTTGTTTTGTTTAATTTTATCTATTAAATAATCATAATCCGCAATTGGACCGTCTTGATGTTGAACAACAATATGTCCATTCATACCAATAATGCGTCCCAACAAAACATCGTGAAAACCGCCCATGACCGACATAACAACAATCAATGTTGCCACACCCAACATAATACCAATCAGTGACACCCAAGACACCACAGAACCAAAACCGCGCTTTTTTGCACGCAAATAACGAAAGGCAACTTTTTTTTCTAACTTTGAAAACAACATACAAAATTCCTTTAATTATTTAATAAATCACGCACATCGTCACCAACCAACAAAGCCTCGCCTGATTTTGGTTTAACATCATCAACAATAGACACCAAACGCGGCGACATAAACACAACCAATTCTGCAAACGGACTAATCAATGTTTCTGGGGTTGTCACAAAAGAATGTGTAGGAATACCAACAATAACATAATTATCACCAACACTGGACGGGATATTAAACGAAGTTAATTCACCATATTTTGTTGTTAAGACTATTTTGGCATCTATCTTTTGATAACCGCCATAATCACCATAACGACCCGTTGCCCCAATAACTAAATCTGTTTCCAATCTATCTTCTTTACTGCATTGACCGATATCAAATCGTGATTGCCAACCATTTGGAATCGAAAAAGTCCCTTGTGAAATCAATACAACATTTGATTGTTGTGCCAAAAATTCTTGCAAAGTTTTTGTATTTATTTCCGGTCCCACAACCAACGCACGACCAACAACACCCGGTATAGACATTTTAATATTATTTTTTCCAAACGCAGGCAACAAATTCATCCATATAATTGGATTATCTGTTTTTGGATAAACACGATACACGTCCATATCCCATGCAATCATATATTTTTTAGACGCAATATCCGCAATAATTCTGGATACTTCGCGTTCTGTTTGCGCATCGCCTTCGAACACGACGGTTTTATCTTGCCAATTTACCAACAAATTACGCACATCTGCGCCATGCATCGCGTCCAACAAAGCCATAATTATAGATTCATCTTTTGGCATTTTAATCATCCATTTCGCGCGGTGTTGCAAATGAATCTCGGCTGTCACTGCATCATACGAATAATATGCGCGTCCCATTTTTGCAATCAAATCAACCGTATCCGCCAAAGTTCCGGATTGAACCTCGCCTGAAATTTTTTCAACCAATTGTTCATCTGCAACAACGGACACATCTGTTCCGTCCAATAATTTATTTAATGCAGATGCCACTGTCACATCTTTAAATTTATATTCACTGACCGTCAATTCAGGCAACGCATCACCCAATCCCAATCGCACAATTTCAATTTTTTCCGCCGGCACAACCGACACAACCGATTGATTATTCCAATCAACTGTGCAACGCATAGGCAATTCCACAGAAAACCTTTGCGCCGTATCTGTCGTCAAAGCGGCTTTTTTTGGAAATATTGGCACAGACTTTTCATCTATGACCATATTTTCAACAACCTGGACTGTTTCATATTGTGGAACATTTTTTGCGTTTTGACACCCTGCACACACAAAGACCGTCAAAGCATACAATAAAAAACGTTTCATATTATTTTCTCCATTTTTTGTTTATAACATATTATATGTTCATAATTTTTTCAAACTCTTCCAAAGTCATTTCATAAATTGGTTTTTCTGTTGGTGTGACTAAATCTTTCATACCTTCGAATTTTTCTTGAAACACCTTTATCACGCGCGCAACATCATTTGGCACAGGCCCCGCCTGTTCTAAACGACGCGCATATTCCAAAATATATTCCAATGTATCTGCGACAAAGAATCGACCGACATAATTTTCCATCGCTATTCCGCCTTTTTCCACACAAATTGCAGACATAGTCACCAACATTTGGTTATAAAAATTAGCCAATTTGATAAAATTTTGAACAGATATCGCCATAACTTGTTCCCTTCCTCTTTTTTTCATTATAAAAACTATTGCCACCCTAACGCAAATGTTTTATAATATAAAACATGAAAATCAAATACCTGGCATTATTATTGGCTTTAACATCATGTGCATCGGCAAATCGTGGCAATATTGACGATGCAACAATTTTAAATTGGGAAAATGATGCTGTCACAACCGAACAATTTGTTCGCGACCACAAATCTTGCCTGGGATTAAAAACGAACAATTATACACCGCGTTCGCGTATTGCGCGCCTGTTATCACCGAACCAAAACGACCAAATGCCTGATTGGGACGGAATCTGGGTCACATTTCAATCAAATGAATACAGGGACGTTGGACAACGCGCATTAATGTCTGTTCCACGCAACCAGGCATCAAAAACCGTTGGTGCATACCGCCGTTGCATGATGCGTCGCGGATACTTGCTGCGTGCAATGTAAAAATATTTTTTTACCCCCTTTTTTATTCATAAAAAATATGCTATAATGCCAAACATGAGGCGTTCAATCTGGTTTTGGTTATCTTTCTGTGCCGCCATTGTTTTGGCGATATACTTTATATCGCGAACAATTATGATTGGTCTGGGACATGGAGATATGGCACATGTGCATAAAATATCTTTTACCGCTGATGTTGAAAACAAAGACATGACCGCATTGGTCGGCGCGGTATCAATCCCAAAAAGCACACCTTTTTATTCCATAGACCTAGATTCTTTGACCAATAATTTAAAGGCAATACCAAATGTTCGCGATGCCGCGGTTCGCAGATTACCCAACAGTACTATCCGCGCGCGTGTATCATATTATCATGTTGTGGCGGCATGGACTGATGGCGAATATTATTTCCCTGTGTCCGACGATGGAAAAATTGTTCAAAATCCAACTGCCGAACGTCCTGAATCCGCATTACTGTTTCGTGGTTATATTCCCGAAGGCATGGATTTAACAGAAATTACAAATGCCGCAAATGACATGGCGGCTGACATTGATTATATCGAACGCATTGAAAATCGTCGTTGGAATATACAAACAAATACAGGCATCACAATTAAATTACCCGAAGACGACTTTGCACACGCAATTGCTAATTTAATAACAATAAATAAAAATCATAATATATTAAATCGTGACATAAGTGTAATTGATATGCGCGATGAATCGAGAATATTGGTTAAATAAAAAATGAATTTATTTGATTCTTGTTTTTTATGCCTTGATATCGGGACCAGTTGTGTTCGCGGCATTGCGCATCGTGTATGTTCTGGCAAGATTGCAAAATCTGCAACCGCCATGTGCGACAGTTTTAATCCAGAATTTGCCGTTCGTGTTGTTATTGATAAACTGGAACACGAACTGGGGACACATTTTGAAAACGCATATGTGACTGGAAATTTTGGAAAATCTATTTTTTTACGCCAACCCCAAACAACCGTATGGAACACCGAACACAAAATCACAGACGCCGATATTCGCAGCCAGATTTCAAAACTACGTATGCCAGACGGATATACTGGAATTCATTTAATTCCTGTTCAATATGATATTCCAACGGCACGCAAAATCGCAACCCCTGTTGGCTGTATCGACAGGGCTTTGGTTTCAACATTTGGTATTATATGTTATGAAAACGACAGATTGGCTGAAATTGTATCAATTTTAAACAAGGCACATATTCAATATAACGGTCTGTTTGACCCTGGATATGTCCAAAACATGACATTACGCAAATCTGGTCAAACAATATTATTTATTGATATGGGGGCCGAATTTACATCTTGTTCAATATGGAACGACAACGGTGTATGTTGGCATGAAAAATTACCAGCCGGCATGTCAAATGTCACAATGAAATTAATGGACGGATTACACATAGATTTTGACGAAGCCGAAAGAATAAAACGCATGGTTGCAACATTGATTCCGCGCGCCATGGACAGACTTGCACCTGCGGATACGGCATATGATTTTTCACGTGGCGACGTAAATGACATTGTTGTTCCAACTGTGGTTGATATAATTGGTAAATTAAAAGATTTATGTATCACACCAATAAATGAATTTATGCCAACAAAAATAATAATCAGTGGTGGTGGCACCGCAATAACCGGGGTTGTTGATTTTATTGGCAACGCGTTTGGATTACCGATTGAAAATTACCACACCGACGCGACAATATCTGCACTGTCAAATTATATTTGGAAATCCCAAGAACCTGAACGCAAATTATATCTGGAAAAACAAGAACGCCGCACAGCAATTATAAATAAAATTAAAAACATTTTTATCAAGAAACACAAAACACAAAAACCAAAATTTATTCCAATTGCCCCATCAACATTGTGTTTTAATATGTTCCGCGCATCAACATATAAACTTTTTGAATCCGCGGACATATCGACAATTCATGTTGATATAATGGACGGATTATACGTTGATAAAATTGCTGGTGGAATCCCAGAATTAAAAACAATTCGCGCAAACACACATGCACATTTACATGTTCATTTAATGGTTCAAAATCCATCTATTTGGGCGGCGAACGCAATTCGCGCCGGCGCAGATACAATAATTTTGGAATGTAATACACCGGGTGTATTATCGGCATTACGCGAAATACGCGCAACCGGTCGTCGCGCCGCAATTGCAATCAACCCAGACACACCAATTGGTGAAATGGCAAAATATTTACGCGATGTTGATGAATTTCTAATTATGGCTGTTGCACCTGGTGCCGCGGGACAAAAATTTGATACAAATGTTTTACAGAAAATTTCTGCATTATCAACAACACGCAAAAAACATGGATTAAAATATATAATATCTGTTGATGGTGGAATAAACGACATAACCGCACAAAAATGTTGGGCCGCCGGTGCAGATTTCTTGGTCAGTGGTTCTTATCTGGCATCCGCACCTGATTTCACAATGGCGGTCCAAAGTTTATTAAAAAAACAAAACTAATTATTTGATTTCAATTTTTCGTCCGCCATTACAGCAATCTGCACCACACGATGAAATATAAATATGAATAGTATCTTTGGGCAACAATCCCATTGCAACATCTGGCCACTCTATCAAAGTAATATCATGTTGCACCGCATACGGCAAACCAACCTCGACCAATTCGCTTGCATCTGTAATTCTGTATAAATCGAAATGAGAAATTCCATCATAACTTTGCACAATGGTAAAAGTCGGGCTTGGCACCACAGTATTTTCACCGCGCAATGTTTTAATAATTGTTCGTGCAATTTCACTTTTTCCCATACCCAAATCACCATGCAACGCAACAGTCACCGGTGCGTGCAAACTTTTTGCAAATTCGCGCGCCCATTTATGTGTGGCATCTAAATCAGGTAAGATAACTTCTTGCATATAAAAACCTTTTTTTATTCTAACAATAACAAATCGTCTTGCATTTTATTTATTGTATCACGAATTTCCGCAGCCTCTTCAAACTCTAAATTTTCAGCCGCTTTTTTCATGCGTTTGGTCAAAGCCGCAATTTCTTTTTTCAAACTTGCCGCGTCCCAAACACCATTATTATTATAAACAAACTTGCGTTTTTTATCAACTTTTTCATTTGATTCTTTGACTTCTTCAAACACAGCCTTGGTGACAGTTTTTGGAACAATTCCATGTTCAGCATTGTATTTCATTTGAATTTCACGACGACGCGCGGTCTCTGTCAGTGCCTCACTCATAGATTCTGTCATATTATCTGCATACAAAATAACCCGCCCGTTTGCATTACGTGCCGCACGACCAATTGTTTGAATCAAAGAACGTGTTGAACGCAAAAATCCTTCTTTATCTGCGTCCATAATTGCAACCAATTCGCACTCTGGCACGTCCAAACCTTCACGCAACAAATTGATACCAACCAACACATCGTATTTTCCCAACCGCAAATCACGCAACAAATCGATACGTTCCAATGTATCAATATCACTGTGCATATATCGTGCGCGCACACCATTTTCATTTAAATAATCCGTCAGTTGCTCTGCCATTTTTTTTGTTAATGTCGTCACCAGCGCACGCCCAGATATATTTTTCAACACACCCAACAAATCATCAACCTGGTGTTCAATTGGTCGAACTTCGCAAACTGGGTCCAACAGTCCTGTGGGTCTAATAACTTGTTCGGCAACAACACCACCCGATTGTTCCAACTCCCATTGCGCAGGTGTCGCCGATACAAATATTGTTTGTGGTCGCAAAGCGTCCCACTCATCAAAAGTCAAAGGTCTGTTATCCACACACGATGGCAAACGAAATCCATAATGCGACAGATTTTCTTTACGCGCCCTGTCCCCACGCGACATTGCACCAATTTGTGGAACCGTCACATGGCTTTCATCAATAAACAATACAGCATCTTTGGGCAAATATTCGAACAATGTTGGTGGCGGTTGTCCTGGCAACCGTCCAGTTAAATACCGCGAATAGTTTTCAATACCACGACATGTTCCGGTTGATTCCATCATTTCAATATCGAAATTCACGCGTTCGCGTAAGCGTTGTTCTTCAATATATTTCATATTGTCATGAAAATATTTCAACCTTTCATCTAAATCTTGACGAATTTGACTAATTGCCTGTAATACAGACGGCATAGGTGTTGCATAATGAGTATTTGGATAAACAACCGCCCTATCCATTCTATGCAACTTGGCACCAGTCAAAGTATCGAATTCCCAAATTTCTTCTATTTCGTCACCCCAAAAAGAAATTTTCCATGCCAAATCTGCCAAATGCGATGGAAATAAATCCAATGTATCACCACGCACCCTGAATTCACCGCGTGTTGGTGCGACATCGTTTCGTTTATATTGAATATCAACCAAAGCCCGCACAACATCAGCCACACTAACTTTATCACCAACATTTAACGGCAATCGCATAGACGAATATTGCTCTGGCGAACCCATACCATAAATTGCAGACACCGACGATACGACAATAACATCACGTTCTTCCAACATGGCACGTGTTGCACTGTGACGCATACGATCCAGTTGTTCGTTTATTGCAGCATCTTTATCAATATATGTGTCTGTTGTTGGAATATATGCCTCTGGCTGATAATAATCGTAATAAGACACAAAGTATTCAACATGATTTTTTGGAAAAAACGCCTTCATTTCTGTATATAACTGTGCAGCCAAAATTTTATTAGGCGCCATTAACAAAGCCGGTCGTGATAATTCCGCAATAACATTTGCCATGGTAAAAGTTTTACCAGACCCCGTCACCCCCAATAAAACCTGGGATTTTTTACCATGTTCAACCCCATCAACCAATTCACGTATTGCGGTTGGCTGGTCACCCATTGGGGCATAATTACTTTCAAGATTAAAAATACTTTTTTTATTCACAAACACTAATATAATACACTATAATCAAAATACAAGGGATTAAAGAGATGAATATTAAACCAAGACACAAACGTCGTTTTTTTTGGACAATCGTTGTTTTAATTGGGCTGTTTTTCATTGGCCTGATATGTATTCCACCATTTATAAACCTGAATAAAATGCGCGATTCTTTGGAATCCAAATTGTTCGAACAAACCGGTATTCAAACCAAAATAAACGGAAATATAAATTTCAGTCTGCTGGGGACCGCAACGATTGTCGCACACGATATAACTGTTCCAAACGGCACAATTTCCAGTATATCTTTTTCTGTTCCGTTATCTCAAATGTTTAACTTGCAAAACGCAACATTAAACCAAAACATATCTATCGCAGGTGCAAAATTAAAAATCACAGACCTTTTTCCACAAACTGTAAATAATCAAATTACTATAACAAATACATCTGTTGAATTTATGAATCACGAATATAAAATTATTCGTGGTACAATACATGGCAACACATTAAATGCCTATGTCCGCACTAATCAACACAAATACGACATTGAATATAACGATGGCGAATTCACAATATTAAACAGTGAAAACAATTTAAATATTCGTGGCACTTTGTTCCCAGACGGTGGTGCCGCCGGCGAAATGACAATCACCACAGATAAAATCAATCAATGGTTTGAATTCGAAAATCCAAAAATAACAACAACCGTCCATCTGTCTATGGATTTTAATTGGGACGGCGCATACGGATTTGATTTTACAAACATACGCATAAATAACACATACACCGGTTCAATAAAGTTAATGGAATCTGGCATAAACATCATAGATTTAAAATCTAACAATGCAGACATTGATTTATCTTTTATCATGAACGATAAAAATTTATTAAACAAAACAAATTTGAATCTGGATTTTGATGGCGATATAAAATTTGAAAATAAAAATTATAAAAAATTTATGATTATGGCAATGGGTCGAAACAATAAATTTGCATTGAACCATGCGATACTAGACAACATTGAATTATTCGGTGGAACATATGACAAAACCGGATTACAAAACACTAAATTAAAAATAAATGATTTACCAGAATCTTTTACATGTAATTTTTCTGGAACAAAAACAAAATGGGAATGTAAAAATTATAAATTTGGTAATATTATTGGCGATATAACAAACGATAACGGAATATTTAATATTACCGCAAAATCGCCAGATAAAATGCCACAATTAAAAACAATACGCAAATTGATTTCGCGCATTGGTGACAACGGCACAATTAAATTTACATTTTCAAATATGGCGGGCAACATGGTAATTACACCAAAACAAATGTTGCCAAAATATCGTTATGCAAAAAATGTCACATTAAACGATATAGATATGAACCTGGGATTTTTACCAGATTTCATGCACAGTATTCCTGGGATTTACACAAATGATAATGATAAAAAAACATTTATTCCAGACAACAAACAATGGATGTTGGAAATATCAGGAAACAATTTTACATTATCTGGCATGAACTTTAAACAACTATTACCAAACATAGATTTGCGTTTTATGAACGATATGCCATACGCGGCATCTGGCACATTTGACGGCACCAACATAGGTGATTTAAACATAATGTTGGCGGGTCACCTGTTTCGCGGTGTGGCATCAAAATCAGGAATTACATTGGAAACAAATGAACTAGATTTAAATAAATTTATCAACTCATCTTTTGTGAATAATTTTGATGAACAAAAATTTTTAACAAATCACCCAATTGCAACATTGTTTGATTTGCCAATAAATTTATCTGTATCCGCAGAATCTGTTTTTTACAACGATAACGAATATAAAAACTTTGTATATTCATTAAAACAAAACACACAAATATTTTCTATATCCGATAACGACCGCGGACATTTATTGGCAATAATAGAACGCGATAAATTTAATTACGATATATCGATTCAATTAAATAAATTTAAAACAACCAAACCACTATTAAATTTTGAATCACCATTAAACATAGAAAACGGTGAAATTACCGCAGAAATAAAATTACAAACAATGGGACAAACCGCAAACGATTTGATTTATAACCTGAACGGCGATATAGACATGACCCTAAATGGTGGCACATTATCAGGCTTGGGATTTGACAAGTTTTATGCATCTGCCGATTCTTTGAGTGTATTAAATGCCGAATACGCATTATCATACGCACTGGAAACCGGCACAACACGAATAAAAAAATTAAAACTGGTCGGCAAATACAACAACGGTAATTTTGAAACGACGCGTCCAATGACAATATCAATGCGTCATGTCGAAGGTGTTGGTGCAATATTTATAAACAACAAAATAACAACCGGAACATTTGATTTTGTCCTGCGTGGCACCGCACCAAAACCCGCAACAATATCATTGGACATAAACGAAACCGGAAAACGCACATATTCAATCACAGAATTGATAAACAACATGGATATAGGATTTATGCGTGCATTTATACGAACCCACGATAAATTTTAATAAAAAAACACCCGGGAAAACCCGGGGTTTTATTATTTTACGCGATTTACATTTTCTTGCGGATTTGAATATGCACATCACGCAGTTGTTGTTCGGTGACCTCGTTTGGTGACCCCATCAATAAATCTTGTCCGCGTTGATTTGCAGGGAACGCAACGATTTCGCGCAAACTGTCGCCGATACCCAAAATCTCGGAAACAACGCGTTCAATACCAAACGCACAACCACCATGTGGTGGCGCACCATATTGGAACGAAGTATATAATCCAGAAAAGTTTTTCTCGACAGCCTCGATTGGATAGCCGGCAATTTCGAAACACTTTTTCATAATTTCCGGATTATAGTTGCGCAACCCACCACTGCAAATTTCAATACCGTTTAACACCATATCGAATTGTGCAGCCTTGATAGAAAATGGGTCGCGTGTTGATAAATCTTCGATTGAATCAACAATAGGATACGAAAACGGATTATGCGTAAATGCCGGCGCACCACCGCGTTCAGGGTCCGGTTCAAAGAACGGGAAATTATCGACCCAGCAAAACGCGAAATCGCGTTCGCGCACCAAACCCAAATCTGCGCCTAATTTATTACGCAATTTACCCGCTGCCTTTGCCGCATTATCGACCATATCACAAATAAAGAACAAAGATGAGTTATCACCTGCAATCTCTTTTAATTTTGCAATACGCGCCGCATCTAATTTTTTCGCGACTGGTCCTTTTGGTTCATCGGCAAACACGATATAACCCAATCCGCCCAAGCCTAATTCTTTGACGGCATATTCGCCCAGTTTATCAAACCAAGAACGCGGACGGTCTGCACTATTTGGTGCCGGCACAGCACGCACAACCGCGCCATTTTCAATCGCATTTGCAAAGATTCCAAAATCAGACCCGCGGAAAATTTCCGTCACATCACTGATTAAAATAGGATTACGCAAATCAGGTTTATCGCAACCATATTTCAACATTGCGTCATCATAAGAAATATGTGGAATTGTTGGATAAACATTTGCGTCCGGCGCAAAAGTTTTTACCATTTCTGGCATAATAATCTCGCCGATGGCTTGAATATCGCCAACATCAACAAAAGACATTTCCATATCTAATTGATAAAATTCCAACAATCTGTCTGCGCGCAAATCTTCGTCCCTGAAACAAGGCGCAATTTGGAAATAACGGTCAAACCCAGATACCTGCAACAACTGTTTAAACATTTGTGGTGCCTGGGGCAACGCGTAAAATTTACCATGATGTAATCTGGACGGCACCAAGAAACTGCGTGCGCCTTCGGGCGAATCCGCGGTCAATAAAGGTGTTTGAAATTCGGAAAAACCCAAATCCCACATTTTATCCCTTAACCATTTCATCATTTTATTGCGCATTAAAATATTGTAATGCAATTTTTCGCGACGCAAATCCAAGAAACGATATTTATAACGCAATTCTTCACTTGTGTCTTCATCGCCAAAAACTTGGAAAGGTAATACTTCGGCATTTGTTAAAACATTAACTTTATCAGCCTTGATTTCAATATGTCCTGTGGGAATTTTTTCATTTATTGCGTCCATATCACGCGCAACAACGGTCCCTGTAATTTGGACAACAGATTCAGGGCGAATTTTTTCTAATCTTTCGTCCCCACCATCAAACACACATTGTGTAATACCGTAATTATCGCGCAAATCCACAAACAACAACGATCCGTGATCGCGTTTGCGATGCACCCACCCAGCCAAAGTGACTGTTTCACCCACATTGGCAATATTTAATTCGCCACAAGTATGTGTTCTGTATTTAGATTTCAAAGATAACATTTTGGTCCCTTTTAATTATGCGGGCGCCAACAAAAACATGGATTTTTTGGCACCCGGTTTTTTTCAGTTAAATTTCGGGGCGCGATTTTAACGCGCGGTGCCACCCGAATTTATCACTTTACCTTGGGCTTTGGAACCTCTGTGGTTGTCAGTCACTTCACCGGCGCCGCACCCATAAAACATACAAATATGATATAATCAAAAAATACAGTTTGCAAGATTTTTTAACCAAAAACTTGATTTTTGACAATTCATAACATAAAATACAAATGTGTTCCAAGGTGTTCTTGGAATCGGGCCTCATAACCCAGCAGTAAGCGCCAGAGTGGCGTAAAAACTCCAACATTGGTTGGAGTGTGTGAATATATCGAATAAGCACACAAATCTTACTGATTGTTATGAGACTCCAACCACCTTTTATTTTTTGGTGGTTTTTTTGTTTTTATAAAAATAATGGAGATTTCAATGCGTCGCCCAATAAAAAAAGTTTGTTATCACGATTCTGTATCGGCCCCCGAAAATAAAAAACCACTAAAAATAATGCATAAAAAATTAGACGAATTTCGATGCAAACTTCCACCCTCTGTCGCGCACGATTTTGATAAAATATATGATGATATTATCACAGAATATTTAAAATCATATCCATTTCAACTCCGCAATATGAACGATGATTTTGCATTGCAACTGAATACAATTATTTCAATCGTATCTACAAACAAAATCAACGCGAACATATCGCAAAAAACAAAAAACAATTTGGAACTTATAAATCAAGAATCCATTAAACCAATCCGTAATTTAATATTAAATCAACACAAATAATTTTATCATTATCTGTTATGTTGAACTTTTTTCAACACACCGCGATTAACCAAGTATGCGCGTTGTTGCGCCTTGGTTGCATTCTCGAATTTACTGTGTTTGCCCAAACTGCCACCACGTGATTCAACGCGTTGTTGTGCCATTTTTTTAACACCTGCCCCGCGTTCGCCAGCATTTAAAACAACCTGAATCAATTCAGCATTTTGTGCATCGGTCAGTTTTTCGTTTGAATTTACCGCCAATTCCAAAACATCAATTTTAAAACCATATTCACGATACATGAAATACGCATACGCAACGCGTTCCGCAGAAATATAATCACTTAAAACAATATTGCCTGATTGAACTTGGTTGTTTATTTTTGATAAAACATCAGCCTTTTTATTACCACCAATAATATCCAGCGCAGAATTATAATAATTCACCAAAGCCTGAGCATACGCTGTATCAATTGCGACTGTCGCCGCTTCTTGTTTTTGAACAACAGGTTTTGCTTTTACTTCTTTTTTTACCTGTTTATCATTTTGATATTGTTTTCCTGAATCAACACCAATTTTTAATAAACCTGCCAACAAAGCACCTGCGGCAACCACAGAAACCAAGCCGGTCCAAAAATGTTTTTTGGTGCGTTTTGGTTCTTGCGATGATTTTTGTTGTTTTTTCAAATTTTTCCAATGTTCGCGCGAAGTTTTTTCTGCATCACGAATAATTTCACGATTGCGTTTTTTTTCATCACGCCCTGCTTTGATTTCTGTGCGTTTTTCGTTAATTGTTTTAACCCCAGATTGAACAACATCTTGAAATTCACCAACAACACCAGATACCGTTTTTTGCAACACAGACATCGCTTGTTCAAAATTCGCCCTGCGTGCATCGCGTTTTTCTGCGCGTGCATTTTTATCTGTTTCTTGCTTTGCCTGTTTTAAATCTTTTTTTTCTTCTTTGCGTTTCAATTCAATCGCTTTTTCACGCGCAGATTTTTTTTCACCATGCCAAGAATTAAATTTATCTTTTAATTTACTAAACCAAGATTTCTTTGGTTCGACATTTTCTTTAACTGCATGATTGTTATTATTGCGCAACCAACCATCTAATATATCAATAGCCTGTGTTTTTTCGTTATCTGCCACATGAACAGTTTGCAATAATGTCAATGCCGCACTTGCATATTCATACGTCAAATTTACGGTTTTATTAACAATTGCATGTGACAATTCTAAAACTTCATCACGCATATTATCCAAATGTTTTATCGCACGTGTATTTGTTGGATTTTTTTTAATTTTGGCACGCGCCGCCAGATATTTCTTCTGTCTTTGTTTCAATTCATCAGGACTCATTTGCGTCACATTTTTCGAACTTTTTATCACACCATTGCGATTATATGCCCCAACATAAGCAAGCACATCAAAAGACGCATATTTTTGTAATTCGCTTAATAAACGATTGCGACGCATTTGTTCAAAACTATCAACCAACAGAGCAAAACATTGAATATCTGCGTCTGTCATTTTTTCAGGATTTTTTTCCAAAACATGACGCATAGCATCAAAATATTTTTCCGCACGATTTGCACAGATTGATTGTGTCTTGTGCGCATTGCGCGAATTATAATGATTCATCAAATGCAAATGAGCACGTTTATAATCTTTAACCAAATCAAAAATATCATTTTGCTCTTTAACAGACAGCATATTAAAACCCCTATTCTTAAATCGACTTATAAAATATACACTAAAATTTTTAATTGTCAATAACAAATTACTCTATAAAAAAATAGTTAGTTGTCCCTACTTTATAAAAAAAACGACCATTTTTGGTCGTTAATCTTGGTAGCGGAGGAGGGACTGTATATTCCCACTCTTTTCATTCGTGGGCCCCTTTCCAAATCGCGACGGTTTTGCCACATTACATTTGCAAAACCTGCTATTTTGTCGGCCCCTGGGGGTCCTCGTCCCTGATTTATAAAAAAAACGACCATTTTTGGTCGTTAATCTTGGTAGCGGAGGAGGGACTCGGACCCCCGACACGCGGATTATGATTCCGCTGCTCTAACCAGCTGAGCTACTCCGCCAATGTTGTGCATTATAGATGCAAAAAAATAAAAATCCAGTAAAAAATAGTTTTTGTGTTGATTTTTGCTAACCGACGGCTATAATAGCCCTTGTCGCCCTAATAGTCTAGTGGTAAAACACGTCCTTGGTAAGGACGAGTCGCAAGTCCGATTCTTGCTTAGGGCACCACGAAATTTTGTTAGCCCGCACAAAAAAGTGCGGGCTTAAAAAATTTCAGTGTCGCGCCGTAGCCAATGCGTTCAACGAACAATATATATAATTTAAAATTAATTCTTTCAATGAAATTAAGAACTAGCGTAGGCGGACAGCCTGTCTCGGCATAGCGAAGCGAAGACGGATGTCGCGCCCCAACCACCCCAACCTTTCCTTGAAAAACACGCTTTTTTGTGATATAATACCACCATAAAACAAAAGGATTTAGTATGAAAAAACCTGACTACACATTACTGGGGCAATTAATTCGCGAACTGTATGACGAAAACAACAAAGTATTTGTCGAAACCACATTTGCCGTTGACGGAAACGGTTATTACAACCCAATTACTTTTGATGAAAATGGTAAAATCCAAGGAACATCTGCACATTACCCAACAAAATCTGGCGGAAAAATACCTTTCCAAAATGGCAGTTCGCTAAATTCATTTTACGCAACCAGTTTTCGTGTTGGTAAATATACATTTCGCCAATTATTCGTCCCTGTACGCGGTGAAAAGGCATATAATATAAAATTCTTGGTACGTGGTCCAAAAAATGAAGAATCAATATATGATTTTTCTGATCGCGAATGCATGAATATATGGTTTGCGACACAACGCGCCTGCGATGCTGGAAAACCTGGCACAAAACAATATGAATATTCAAGAAATATGATGCGTCAATATTTATTAAACACATTACGCGATGAATCATTACGCAAAATCGCATCCCAAGATTTTATAGAACAAAAACAAGATTACACGACTATATATGAAAAAGCCTCTAAAAAATTAAAATCTTTGGGTGTTGAACCCGATGAAGTAAAAATGCACAAAACATTACGTACAATAAAGGCAAGAAACAAGGAAAAATAAGAATCTATTTTTTCCAATTTGTTTTTATATGCAAAATATGATAAAATGGTCTGCATGAAGTTCAGACCATTTTTTTTATTACCAATACTGATGCCAACAATGGCAATGGCTGAATCTGTATTTTTACCTGACAACAATCCATTTATGGGAAATTATCAAAATCAAATGTTTTACGGCATTGGCCAGGGTTTTGATACCGGTATTTTATTACCGCCACCGGTAAAGCCTGTTCCGTTTTATATTGGCACAATCACATATTCACAACCGACATCTTTTTTTCGTATTCCTGCGCGCAGAAATTTAAATATATCTATGACACTTGGGTTAGATGAAAAAAACGGTTGGAAATGGCAAGATTACACAATTCCAATTGGATATGTCACCGAAGATATCGCCCTGTTCCGCTATAAACGAATTTATATGGGAACCGGTGCCGGCGTTGGATTACAGGCCAAAGAAAACGCGCGTTTGGGCGCAAAATTGGTTTTCCAATTCAAAGTTATGTTTGGTTATAACATCAACAAAGAATGGGCAACGGAATTATTTATCCAACATTTCTCAAACGCAAACACCGCCGAAGAAAATAATTCTTACGCATTTTACGGAATTGGTATAACACATAATTTTTAATAATTACCAATCTATTGGCGATTGACCTGTTTTTATTAAATAATCATTTGCCTGACTAAAATGTTTGCAACCGAAAAATCCGCGATATGCCGACAAAGGCGATGGATGCACAGATTTTAAAACTAAATTTTTTGATACATCAACCAAAGATGCTTTCTTTTGTGCATAACTGCCCCACAACATATAAACAACATGTTCTTTTTTTGCAACCGCACCAATTACCGCATCTGTAAATTGTTCCCAACCATGCCCCGCGTGCGATGCAGCCAAATGCGCAATCACCGTCAATGTTGAATTTAACAGCAATACACCCTGATTTGCCCAATGTGTTAAATCACCATGTGTCGATGACGGCCGTCCTAAATCAGTTTCAATTTCACGATAAATATTTTGCAGTGATGGTGGCGGTGTAATTCCCGACGGCACAGAAAAACAAAGACCATGTGCCTGACCTGGTTCATGATATGGGTCTTGACCGATAATAACAACCTTGACTTTATCAAACGGGCATAAATTAAACGCATTAAAAATATCACGCGCACGCGGATATATTGTTTTCCCAGATAAATATTCGCCACGCACAAAATCAGTCAATTTCCGGAAATAATCTTTATCAAATTCATCTGCCAACACAGATTTCCAAGATTCTTCAATTTTCACATCCATTTTTCAATCCTTTGATTAAACCATTTTGTGCAGATTTAAATAATACAACATCAATGTATCCGCGTGGCAAATTTGTTTCTTGTTCCAAATGTGCAAACATATCATCACAATATTTTTTAATCTCTGGATTTAATTTTTGATTATCTGCAACAACTGAACTCTGTACTCTGAACTCTGTACTCTGCATTGCAAATGCAATGCCCAACCGTTGAATCCACCGGTCATATTTCACAACATTTTCACCCAAATTACGCGCCAAATGATTTACCGTTATATCACCAATATATGGTAATTTTTTTAAACAAGATATTTTTTCATCTAAATTTTTGCAATTATAATATTCATCACAAAACGCATTTTTATTTTGCCATACTTTGATAATAGATTTTAATTTAACATCATTTTTAAAAAACTTTTTCAAATCATCAATGGTTGGATTTTGATTCATTAACGGCATAATAATCTTATGAATTTTTTTCGCAGTATTTTGATTAAACCCACTTGCCAAAATCACATAAGACACCGCCGATGCAAACTCTGTTGGCGACAATTTTTTTGGATTTGATAAAGTATCGCGAATTTCATCAAACGATTTATCGTCACTATCCAACCCGCGTTCGCGCAAAGTTTTTTCCAAATCAAAAAACCAATCTGCCGAAAACATTTTGCATCTTTATTTTTTTATAAAAAATTTAGATGTGTAAAAATTACACATCTAAATTTGCTTCCAAAGCATTTTCAACAATGAAATCGCGACGTGGTTCAACAACATCACCCATCAACATAGACACAACCTCGTCTGCGGCGGACGCGTCATTGATTTTAACCTGGAACAGCGAACGATTATTTGGGTCCATTGTTGTTTCCCACAATTGTTCAGCGTTCATTTCACCCAAACCTTTGTATCTTTGGATTTTCAAACCATTACGCGCATATTCAAATGCGGTATCTAACAAAGCCAACGCGCCCCAGATTTTTTGTGATTTTGATTTCACAGTCAAAACAGTTGGATTTGCAAAGATTTCAACCAATTCGTCTTTGCCGTCCATACGATGCCAACCACGAATTTCTGGTGAATTTAATTTTTCATTTGGCAACACATGTGTCTCGGTCACAGAACGCAATGTGCGTGTAATTGTGATACCTTCATCATTTGCAAAAACTTTCCAACCGCGTTCAAATTCCAATTCTTCCGCGTCCAGCATTTTTGCCGCAGCGGCAAAATTTTCTTCTGTTTGATTTTCCAGCGCACCGTTCAAAGCCAATGCTTCGATAAAACGCAACGGCATAATATGATTCAATGATTGCAAAGTTGTTTTCATATTCAATATCAACCCCAACAACCGTTTCAAATCAGCCCCAGAAATCTGGGTTCCTGCGGCACTTTGAATCATACCGTCGGTCGCCAATTGATTCATCAAATAATCGTTCATATCGTTTTCGTTTTGGATATAAATTTGCTGTTTTCCGCGTGTCACACCATAAAGAGGTGGTTTTGCAACATAAATATAACCGCGTTCTATGGCCTCTGGCATATGACGATAGAAAAATGTCATCAACAATATTTGAATATGTTGTCCATCGACATCAGCATCGGTCATGATAATAATTTTATGATAGCGCATTTTTTCGATATCAAATTCATCTTTACCAATACCTGTTCCCATTGTGGTAATCAATGCCCCGATTGTATCAGACGACAGCATTTTATCAAAACGCACGCGTTCAACATTTAAAATCTTACCACGCAATGGCAAAATAGCCTGGGTTTTACGGTCACGACCCTGCTTTGCCGTACCACCAGCCGAATCCCCCTCGACGATAAACAATTCGCAATTTTCAGGATTTTTGTCACTGCAATTCGCCAATTTACCCGGCAAACCACCCAATTCCGGACCAGACTTTTTACGTGATAACTCACGCGCTTTGCGCGCAGCCTCACGTGCGGTTGCCGCCTCTACGATTTTATCAACAATCGCCTTGGCAATAACTGGATTTTCTTCCAGATATTCATACAGCATATCATTAACCGTATTTTCAACCAACGGACGAACCTCACTAGACACCAATTTATCTTTGGTCTGCGACCCAAATTTTGGGTCTGGGATTTTCACACTAACGATACTGGTTAATCCTTCGCGGAAATCTTCACCGGTTAAATTGATATCTTTTTTGGTAATTTTTTCACCAATATATTTATTTAAGGCACGTGTCAAACCCGCACGAAACCCAGCCAAATGTGTTCCGCCATCGCGGTTTGGAATATTATTTGTAAAACACAAAGATGTTTCTGTATATGCGGTTGTCCATTGCAAAACAATTTCAATATAAGAATCTTCGATTTGTTTAATCATTTGAATTGGTTCTGCATTTAATAATTCTTTGGATTTATCCAAATATGTTGCAAAACCCTTTAACCCATCAACACTATGGAATTCGCGTTCTTTTTTCTCGGCACCACGCAAATCTTCCAAAATAATACGAACATTGGCGTTCAAATAAGATTGTTCGCGCAACCAAGTTTCCAATGTATCAAAATTAAATACAGTCCCAGTAAAAGTATCTGGTGATGGCAAGAAAGTGACCTCGGACCCATGTTCATGATTTGTTTTATTTTCTGTAATTTGCAAATCTGTTGTTGGGACACCTTCGGCAAAAGACATAAATGCCTGTTGATTTCCGCGCCAAACACGCACCTCTAACCATGTTGATAACGCATTTACGACCGACACACCAACACCATGCAAACCACCAGAAACCTTGTATGCGCCATTACCTTCGTTATCGAATTTACCACCGGCATGCAATTCACACATAATCAATTCCAGCGCACTGCGCCCGGTTTCATGATTGATATCAAACGGCATACCACGACCATTATCGCGTATGGTCACACTGCCATCTGGATTCAAAGAAACATATACTGTATCGGCATATCCAGCCATTGCTTCGTCGATAGAATTATTAACAACCTCGTAAATCATATGGTGCAAACCATCGCCACCTTCGCCGACGTCGCCGATATACATACCCGGACGTTTTTTAACCGCCTCTAAACCCTTTAAAACTTTAATTGAATCACCTGTATATTCATTATTGACTGCCATAGTTATTTCCTTTCGTTTTTTACTATCCAAACATAGCAATTTATGCTACAATTATCAAGGAAAAAGGCAAAAAAATTAAAGGATAAAACACATGAAATTTAAATTGATTTATTCAGGCGACATATTTGTCAATCCTAAAAAACGGGCCCAGCATATTTCGGATATCCGCATGCAATTTCACCCTCAATTGAAAAAGTTAGTTGAACACAGCCCATGGAATAATTTAACAAAATATATGCTGCCACACGCGTCCAAGGCACCGTTAATAACGCGCCATGTCGGCGGCATAGACTGGAACCCTATTATCAGTCCAAACCTGAAAATGATTGCAGAATTAGATATTTTGTTATTACACCCTGAAATTGTTGGGGTTGCACGCAGCGATATCGATAATCGCATAAAAACATTGATGGACGGTCTGCGTTGCCCACAAAACGAACACGAAATTGGGACAAACACACCGGCGAACATAGGGCCAATTTTCACATTATTGGACGACGACCATTTGGTGACAAAACTGACGGTAAATACATCACACTTGTTGGCGCACGATATTATCCCTGAAAAATATCAAGGCAGTCCAGATTCAGTATTTGTGTTAATTGATGTAAATGTCCGCGTCACCGAAGGTAATTTGGAAAACCTGCCATTCATGGTGTAAGTTCCCCTCCTGTGGAGGGGAGGGCCGGCTTTGCCGGCGGGGTGGTATTCCATTTTTTTGGGTTTTACAAAAAGCACCCTACTTTATCCAATAAAAAAATCCCCAAATCATTGGGGATTTTTGATTATATGCTGATTGCGTCACCCGCTTCCCTTTGTCGTGCCACCAACGCAGCCACACGTTTTGCTTCTTCGGCCTTGGCGCGTTTTAATTCATCTTGTGCATCTTCGACTTGTTTTTTCATCTTAACCTTTGCTGCACCCTTGTTAAACACACCCGCTTTATCAACATCTGCTTCGCCTTTTTCATACGCATCAATCACTTCCAAAGCCTTTTGCAACATTTTTTCCACAGACAATCTTGCCGCACGTTCATCATTGTATCTTTGTTCCATTTTTTTATTCAGCAATTTTTCTCTATCAAAATTATCACGAAATTGGTCTCTGGATTTTTCCAATGTGGAATTTTGTTTTGTTAAAACATCGTTTTCTTTTAATAAATCGATATTTTCTTGTTCCAATGTATTTTCATAATTTGTGACATATTGTGCATCACCAGACCCAATAACTTTATTAAAATCATATTTATTATTTGCCATCTGTGACCATTGTCTTAATTGATTAAAGAATTTATCATTGGACTCATCGCGAACATTTAAAATTTTCTGCAAACTTGGGTTTAATTGTTTTAAATTTAATACCATATGCACAACAGACGATGGTTGGGCCAAAATATTTCTAACCCTATCTGTCCCTGGCACATCTTTACTTAATTCTTTATCAAGTTCTTCATCTGTTCTGGCGAAAACATCATTTATAATTTTTAAAGCCTCGTCTGGTGTTTCAACGAAATAAATCATTTCTGCGATATCGTCCAATGTTGCATTTTCATTATTTGCCAACATTGTTGCAATATCTTTATACACACCGGCTTTCGCAGGATTTTTGACAGAATTATTATAAACTGCCTCTGCTGGTTTTTGATAATATCCTGAAAAACTTTGAAAATGTTTTAATACATCATACACCAGTTGTTTATCTTTAAAAGATTTCATTCTATTTAAAAACATCTGCATATATGTTGTATTATCATAATACTCAACACTTCCCCAACCATTACCATTTTGTTTTGGGAAAAACACTTGTTCCGCCACAAATCGAATTGTGTTTGTGACATCTCTTGCCTCTGGCTTTCCCTTTACATCGTCCATATATTTTAACACGTTTTTCACAGTCCCAGATTTTATATCTTTATAATTCCCCAACGCTTTATGGACACTAACATTTGAATCTTTATCATTCATAGCACGGGTAACAGAGTCCCAAAATTCATAACAAGCCCTGGACCCATCTTGCCACTCTTTTTTTAAATCCATATACGCGCGAACAAATGTTTCCAAATCAAATTTAAAATCCGGCATAAAAATCTCCTTTTACTAACACATAAATTATAGCATAAAAACAATACAAAATAAAACAAAAAACAAGACTGATTGGTTGTGTAAAAATCGCAACAAAATCGCCCAGCACTGCAAATTTTTATTGGTACCCTACGATAACATCATAGTAATTTGGTCTTGCATTTGGAAAGTCGCCAACACAACCCACGCAATAATAACAGACACCAATAAAATACCAACACTGTTTAATGTTGATGATACAGAATCCATTTTACGCACAGAATTAGCCAAATAATCATTGGCCACACGCGAAACATTTTCGCCAAAATCGTTCATTTCAGAATATATGGTTAAATCGCCGATAATTTCATCGTTTGGAAATTCGCGCCCTGTTTTATCCAACGCAACCCCTAAATTATCACCATTTGCAATATATTGCAAAGTATTTTCCAAAATATCGCGCAAATATCTGTTTGAATTATCCGCCAAAGTCCGCATTGCATCTGGCACCGCAACACCCGCACGCACCATTGCCGACAAAGACATCATCCACCCAACCGACACATACATTTTATAAATACTCCATGGTGGCAAAACATCAAACAAAGTCCGCAAACCCCCACGCCAATTTGCCAAACTTGCCCAAACCAAGAAAATAACAACCAACATAAATCCAACAATAACATGCCAATAATTTATACAAAACTGTGACACACTAATTAAAATCCCAGCGGCACCACCAAACACAACATTTGGACCCGCAACCGATGTCAATGGTGGCACCAAATACACACCAACCATAACAATAATACCAAATGTCAAAGCCAACAAAAACAAAGGATACGCGATTGCGTTGCGCATTGCGCGTTTAATTTTTGTAATACCATTTACCACCCTATCCAGATTTTCCAACGAAATAACCAAATCTGTCACATTTGCAGACGTCACCAACAAAATTTCGGAATCAGGCAACCAACCACGCGTAGAATCCGCAAAACTAAGTCCCATTTCCAGATTTTTTTGCCACATACGCATTGCAATAGCAAACGGTTCATCGGGTTTTCGTCCATTTTTAGATTCAATATCTTCTATACGACTCAACGCGTCCATCAAAGAAAAATTATTGCGCAACAACGACGCCAATTTTCGTATCAGCGCCAATCGTCTGTCGGTATTCAATTTGAACACCATTTTTGCATATAAAATTTCTAATTTTTCCATGCGTTTAATATTCCCCTGGTCTGTCCAGTAATCCAACCCAACGTTCTAATTCATCGACACCAATGATACCACGCAACATTAATTCCGCCGCAGATTCCTTTAATGTGCGTCCGTCCATTTCTTCCAACCAATATTTAACCGCCATATCGGTATTTCCTGCCAATGCAATCCGTAAAAACTCACTGTTTGTGATAATGATTTCACCAGCCTTGATACGACCAATAGTGCCTGAACCATTACACTCGCTGCAACCTGGTCCTTTGATAAAGACTTGTTTTAATCCAATTTCGCCAAACGCGTCCATCACGCGTGAATATGCCGAATGTTCTGGGTGATTTGATAAAGCCTCGCGACAATGCGGACACAGTTTTTTAAACAAACGCATAGACACCAAACCACGCATTAATGTTTCGTCTTTTAATTTAAAACTTTCAATTCCCATATCCAACAATCGTGTCAAAGCCGCCATTGCAGAATTCGCATGCAAAGTCGTCCAAACATTATGTCCCGACAATGCACCACGCACCGTTAATTGCGCCGCCGCCAAAGTCCTGATTTCACCAACCATC
The DNA here is from genome assembly GCA_902802115.1 of uncultured Pseudomonadota bacterium. Taxonomy (GTDB): domain Bacteria; phylum Pseudomonadota; class Alphaproteobacteria; order Rs-D84; family Rs-D84; genus Enterousia. The sequence continues at coordinate 202,453 of CADCKW010000001.1, forward strand.
AATGTATCCGGGTCACTACGCAATGCCGCCGCCAAAGCCTCGGTATATTTTTCATCGCGTTGTTCTTCGTTCATAGCATTTACGACCGGCATTTGATGTGCGCCAAATATTTTTTGTTCAACTGGATTTTCCACAGTAATCATATTTATTTCATAATTGCGTTCTTTTAACATCATCGACATATTGCGAACCAATGTTGTTGATTTACCTGATGATGTAGGTCCCGCAACAATAACCAATCCGGTTGGATACGCACGCAAACGCATTAACAACCTTTGTTCATATTCACCAAATTCTTGTTCTGTTTTGATACCTTCGGACGGATTATCATACAACAATCGCATAACAACATAACGTGTTCCATATGCGATTGGATTAAATTGCATACGAATACTGGTGACACCTGCTGGCAAATACAAATCGCGGGTTCCACGCAAAGGTGTTCGACCATCTTTTTGTGCTGATTGATATTCATTTTGTGCATAGTTAGAATTTGAAATATCCGCCGACGCAAAAGCCGCCCTAACAAAAGATTCCCCCCAACCCGAATTATATTCCAACACAGGTTGCATACTGCCATCTATACGGAAATAAATTGTTGTCTGGTCAGCCACCTCGATATGCACATCACTAACCTTTTGTGCGGCCGCACGCGCGATAATATCGACAAAATCTTTTTGCATTTGGTTGTCGAAATCATTTCTTTGACGCGCCCCAGAACCCAATCTTTCTTCGTATGTTTTATATATCGCCGACACCAAACCCAAATCGGAATAAAACGGTTCCCGATAATTCATACCGCGTTCGCGCAACAAATCCAAAAAAGCCAACACACGCCCATCGTATTTATGCGTCCGCGAAATAATAATCTCGCCCCCAGAAAAATACGCAATCAAACTCTGGACATCTTTGGATAATTCCATTTTTGCCCCAGTTGCCGTCAATAAACGATTACCATTAGAAAACAAATAATCAATGATTTCTTTTATTTCGGCACCTTCCATGCCGGCTGGCACAGACGGTTTTAATGCGGTTAAATTTTCTGTATCTTTACTCATTTTATTACCGACTTGATATATTTAAATTTTGTGTTTCACCATCTTTACTAAACACAACACCATCTTCCAATGATATAGATTTCACAACAAAACCGTCGATTTTTTTACCAACCGTCACGCGTTTTGTTTGCCCTGTTTCCAAATCAGACAATGTTGCCTGCAATTGATTACCCGCACCCATAACATTTACCAATTTATACAAAGAAGAAATATCAACCCAATCTTCATCTTGATTTTCTTCCACTATGGGTTTCTTTTTTGCCGATTGAGATTTTTTTGCAGAATTCGTTGCAACCGGTGCCGCATATGTTTCATTTTCAGCCGCCGCAATCAAAGCCTTTTTCTCTGCCTCTATACGCGCAGCCTCGGCTTCCAATTTTGCTTTTTCATTTTGTAAAATCTGCTGTTCTTGTTCTGCGCGTCCAGATAGCGTGTCCATTTCCATTTGCAGTTTGATTTTTTCAGCCGCCAATCTATCCAAATCCAAATCCAATTGTGCGCGTTCTTTTTCCAATTCCATTAAAACTTTTTGCTGTTCTAAATCTGTAATTTTTTGAAATACAGACCCATCAACATCATAACTCGCAACAGACATAGCCGACAAATCATCTGCGGCATCATTGGTTAAATAATCATAAGAATCTTCTTCAACCAAATTTTCGAAATCATCGTCCGCATACGACATAACCGGCATAGAAAACACCGCAAACAAACCGAACAACAAACCAAACAATTTAATTTTATTTTGCATAGATTATAACCTCATAGTTCCAATTGCGTGATATTGCATTCCACGCGCAACGCGTGACATAAACACCACCAAAATCTTCAAACATTTTTGTAAATTGCATTGGCAATAATTTTGAACTCACTGCAATTTCTACAATGTTTAATTTTGCTGTATCAACACCATTTGTTAATGTATCAACAACAATCTTTGTTTTTGCGTCCATGTGCGCCGTTTGAAACAAACTGACAACATTGCGTTCAATTGTTTCAGCATCGCGTTCGTCCAAAGACGCCACATGTTCAATATTTGGCAAAGCAACACTAACACTCAAAGTATTGTCATCTATTTCAACAACACTCGCCCCAGGTAAAAAATCCGCCGCCACAGAATAAAAACCGTCTAATGATCCAAATTTTCTGTTAAATTCTGCCGTTGCGCGTGTTTCATCACAAACAACATTTGATTGTGACCAACCGGTCACAGGCTGCATCAAAAATCCAATTGCCTGATAGCATTGTTTTGCACGCGCAACCGGTTCTGGCAAATTAGTATATGGCAAAACCAGCGGTTCGACTTCTGTTTTTTGAATATCAAATTCTGCATCTAACTCTTTATTTTTTTCTTCGACCTGACGTTTATATTCCGCAACTAATTCAGGGTCCAATTCAACTTTTTTTGGCGCAGTAATTTTATTGATTGGTTCGCGAAATATAAAATACAACGCACCAAAGAAAATCAAAAACAAAACCGCAGAAAACACAACAGGCGCCCAACGACTGATTGCGCGCAAATTATATTTTGTTTTGCGTGGCAACAAAGTATTCAAATCGCGTGCAGATGCGCGTGGTATTCCCCATGAATTCGGCGCAATAAATGCGGTCCAATCTGGAATCTTTGAAAATTTGGCATATTCTGCGCGCGCATCGGCCTCGTCACTGTATAATTTATCAGCCAAAATAATACCATTACGCACAGCCAACAAATAATATTTTTTATCAACAATAAAAACCGCCAAAAATGAAGAATACTCGGACAAAGTATCAACAATTTCTGCGGCAGCCGATGGCATACCTGCATAAAATCCACGATGTTTTGGTGCCAAACCAACCATGGACCGATATTCAACAAATAAATTTGCTTTAACCTTGGAATTTTTTGTTAAAACGCGCGCATAATTTTTTGCACTGTACCCAACCGCAACCGGTTGCCAAAACAACCCAGCGGCAAAACGTTTTTTATTTACATGCAACAAATTAGACAATGTTTTATCACCAAACCCGAACAATTTGTTGAATAAAAAACTGAAAAAAGCGCCTATAACCGTATCTAACAATTTATTTCATCTCTCCTGCAAACAATTATAACAAAAAAAGATAATCTTTGGCAAACAGATAATATCCAATATTATTTTTATTTGTTATTTAATTTTTCAAATTTGGCACCACAATCATAAACACGCGCAACCATATTATATTTATATTCTGGTCCAAACATCACCCATGACTTTTGTTGTTTATCATCAACCTCTAACCAAACAACATTTCCAGACCGCCCAGTTGTCACAATTTGATTTTTTAAATATTGAATTGCATCATCATGGGAATAAAATTCTGCCTCGGCACTCATTTTATATAAATAAACACAATTTGCTGGGGCGGTATCAACAACAACCAATTTATCAGCACCCGACATTGGTTCAACTGTATTATTACATGCCGCCAACAAACAAACCAAACCACACAAAAATATTTTTTTCATTTTTTCCTCCTTGTCCCACGAAGCCTTGGCGAAGTGGGATCCTTTTTTTTATAAATCACTTTTCAACAATTTCGTAATTTTCTGGGTCGCTAAACAATTTTCTTAAAACCAGATTATTTAACGCATGACTACCTTTATATGACACCAAATCACCAACAATAATTCCCCCAGATAAAAACATATCACCCAACGCATCTATTACTTTGTGACGAACAAACTCATTTTCCCAATACAGATTATTTAATACACCGTCACCTTTGGCATTAACAACGATAACATTATGTTCATTTGCACCATGTGCCATACCATGCTTTTTTAAAACTTCCCACTCTGAAATTTTTCCAAAAGTGCGTGCATGTGCAACATTTTTAATAAAATTATTTTGTGATTTTTTTGTGCCATCAAACAAATAAGAAAAACTTTGGTCACCAATAATTTTTTCAGGATAAACCAATGTCGCCGTCACATTTAAACCACGACCATCATTTGGCATCAACTTTACAAAACCACTGGTTTTTCGCCCAGCCAGTTTATTTATAATCCAAAATTTTAACCTTTCAATTCTAGAAATATTTTTCTTGGCCTCTGCCGATGTCACAACAACTTCGCGTTTAACAATTATGCGTTTTAATTTTTTTCCAACAACCCCAACAGACAAAAATTTTTCCATAAATTCAGCCGCACTACCGTCCAGTATCGGTGTTTCTGGACCATCTATTTCAACGATTGCACTATCAACACCAACCAACATCAACGCAGCCATAAAATGTTCAATTGTTTGGACATGTGGCGCACCCATATTTCCAATTGTGGTATTACGCATTTTTGTTTCACCAACATTTGAATATATGGCGGGTATATCGAACTTTTTATCCAAATCCACACGATGAAAAACTATTCCTGGGACCTTGGACGGTTTAATAACCATTGTGACAGGTTTTCCACTGTGAATACCATGACCCGAAATAGAAAATTTTTTCTTAAAAGTTGCCATTTAATTTTTCCTCTAACCAGTTAAAGAACATTTTATCAATCTTGGTATCTAATCTTGCAAACTTGATTTCATCACGCACATTTTGTGGCAACCTTACCCAGTCTTTTTCAGTTGTCACCAACTTTGCATTTTTTTTATCTGCCAAATTTAATAAATCTTTGATATCTTGTTCTGTATATTGATAATGGTCAGCATAAGATTTTTTATAAACAACATTTTTTAATTGTTGAAAGAATTTTTCAGGATATCCAATTCCCGCAAACGCAACCAATTTTTCATCTTCATCATATGGCGATAAGGTTGTATTTTCTGCATAAAATACCGGGATATTTGCCGGCAATTTTAAATCAGGTAATTTTATATTTTTTTTATTTGCACGCACAATAATAATTGCATCAGCCCGCATTAACCCAGACCGCCCTTCGCGCATAGGACCCGCAGGCAACAAAAAACCATTACCAAAACCCAAAGCCTCGTCAATAACAACCACAGAAATATCTTTATTTATTGACAGGTTTTGAAATCCATCGTCCATAACAATTGGTGTATTTGATTTTTGTTTATTTAATAAAACAATATTACTTTTTCTGTCGCCTGTATGAACATTTAAACCATATCGCGCCAACATCAAAGCCTCGTCACCAACACCATTTGTCTTGTTTGATTTTTTATAACCACGCATAACAACGGGCGCATCTAAAAATTCAGCAATTTGACGAACAATCGGTGTTTTACCAACACCACCCGCCAAAATATTACCAACACAAATAATTTTACGACGCGATATATATGGATTTTTTGCGCGATGCCGCATTATTAATTTATTAGCCAACCAATACAGCCCCGACATTGGCAACAAAGCCAACGCAAGTGCAGATTTATGCAAAAACCAATAAGGTGTTTTCATTATTTTTTTCTCAATTTTTCTTTTTCTAATTTTTTCGCCTCGCGCAATTTGCGTTTAAAATCAGTCGCTGTCAAACCTTCTTCAACATGCATCAAGTTAAAAATCTTGTCCAAATCACGCATTTGTTTTACACAAATTCTTTCAATTTTTTCGCGTTCTTTTTCAAAAGCCTCGGTTTTAATTTTTGATTTCACAAAAATAGGCTCACCCACATCAACAATGGTTTTTGCAAACGGCAAAGTCACCAAATATCTGTCCCAACGGGTTTGAAACCATGATTTAGACGAAGAAAAACAAACCGGAATAATTGGCACATTTGCCATTTTTGCAAAATACATTGCCCCGTCTTGCAATTTCAAAGACGGACCACTGGGGCCATCTGGACACATAACAATACAACGACCCTCGTTATGCAAAACACGCACACCTTCGCGCAGAACAGACACCGCACCGGACGAAGTACTGCCGTATATGGCGGTTGCACCAAACAGCCGTTGAATCTTTGCCATCAACCTGCCGTCTTTATGGCGACTGGCAACGGCACAAGACCGCATGCGGTACAATAACATAATCACACTGGGCACCATTGTTCGCCCATGCCACACCACAAATACAGCCGGTTTTTTACGATATTCGCGCAAAATGCGTTTATTACGCACATGATTACAACATGTAATATAAATCAAAAACACAACAAAAACGGCAAACCCTGCAACAAACCATTGCACAGGCGCCGAACTAACAATAGGTTCAATAACATATTTTTTAAACTTTGACATATATTTTTTCACCATTAAAAATTCACAGGAATCTTAGCAATAATAAAAATACAATGCAAGGGACAAAAGCCCTAAAAAACACTAACAAACGGTTTTAAGTGAAATTTTTTAAAAAAAACATAGTGTTTTTTATTGACATTTAATAAATTTAGTATATAATAGACATTACGTTATCGCGGGATAGAGCAGTCCGGTAGCTCGTCAGGCTCATAACCTGAAGGTCGTTGGTTCAAATCCATCTCCCGCAACCAATTTAAATAAAAAGGCACCACAAATGGTGCCTTTTTATTTAAACTTGTATTGTTGGTGATTTGAACCAACGAGGAAAGTTGGTTCAACCGCAGGCGAAAGGCGAACGAAAGTGCGCCGGTGAGCAAAGCGAATGAGCCAAGGTGGCGAAGCAAATCCATCTCTACATATAAATATATAACTACAAATTTGCGCGCAGACACTATGTGTCGAGCGAAAGAATTCCATCGGCACTTTATGCCTGCTGGGCATTCGTTAGCACTCAAACTTCGTTATCACTCGTTTTTGCTTACTCATAGTCCATCTCCCACCATATTTTGCAATAAAACCAAAAAAGTGGCGTTTTATCGCCACTTTTGAACTCATTAGTGCTTTTTACACAATTTTGTGCATTTTTTATTGCAACTTTTATTCGCACTTTTTTGTGTCGCATTATTTGTAATAGTATCTGTTGTTGTTCGTTCTGTATATTCCACAGAATCTTCAATTTCATTTAATGTTTCTGTATTACTGATTTCAAATGAAAATTCTTCTTTTGAAATCATAAATTGTGGAACATCAGATTCAACACTATCAAAACAACCACATAAAAATAACTCTGATGTTGATGTTTTTACTGTTTTTCCATTTTGTTCAGTGGTAGTAGTGCTTCTTTCATTTGGTAAACACTTACCAACAATTGTATTATTATCACATGCACATAAACATAATAAAACGGGTAAAACATATAATCTTTTCATTATTTATCCTTTTTATGAATACTAAGATTATATTCTAATATATTATTTCTTTCAATATTTAAACTTTCTTTTGCTTATTATTTTTTATATCTTTTCTCATTTTCTCAATATTTTTCCAAGATTTCTGCCTTTTCTTTTCTTTTTCTTTTCTCTTTTTTTCTTCTTTTTTACATTTTAAGAAAAGACTATTTGTTTCTCACCAATACCCATTTTGGTGTTTGTCTTGTACCAATATTACTTATAATACCCCTTTCATGCATTCTATGTAATATATTGCTTATTTTTTTATTTTTTTGCTCTCTAGTAAGTGATTTTGGAAGATTATTCAATAATAAATCATTTATTGTCCTACGGTCTACAAAAGACACCTCTTTTAAGGTTTTTATGATTATATCTTCACAATATCTGTTTCCAAAAATAGAATGTTTTAAATATTCAGATTTTTCATTCGTTGTTTCTGCTATTGAAGCTGATATATAAATATTTGGATATCTTCCTTCTATGTATTGCAACCTTCTAAGTTCATCTGCTTCTTGTTTAGAAATATTTTTACCCTTTTGTAATTTATCTAAATACATAATATGTCTTAAAGATATATCTCGGTTGTTTAATAATAATTGGGCATAATTTTTATCTATTACAGAACCTATTATTTCCAATTTTACACGTTCATTATCCAGATCATAATCTGGCAATGGAAATAACCTTTCTTTTTGAAGCATGAACATCTTTCTTATTCCTCTACCAACAGTATCAATCATATTAAGCCCAAGCATTGCTTCTGCCAAAAATTTATTTCTATATACTATTGAATGATATCCTTTTTCTATCACATTTTCTACTGTACCAGGAATAAAACTTCCTGCGTTTTCAAATATAAGCCTATCTTCTTTTTCAATAACGTTTATTCTTGAACATTTTTCATAGTCCTGATGAGCTATACAATTATTTAGTGCTTCCCTTATTAAATAAGGATCATATTTATCAATTTCTTCAGGAAAAAGATCGTTTTTGATATATCTATATTTCAAATTTCTTATTTTACTATACACACCACTAACAGATAATATAAATGGAGGATAAAAATGTTGATAATCAACAGTATCTCCTTTTGAATCTAACAACATCCAAGTTATCTGTGCTACATATGGAGATAATAAATCTCTACTTTCTGGTTTACCTAGTAGTATGATGGCTGTGTTTGTAATTTTTCCATTTTTTAACAATTTTGCATTTTTTAAAAAAGTGAACTTATCCCACTCGTCTATTTCTCTTTTTGGAATCCTCCCATTTTTTATTGAAAAGTTTTCTTTAGCGACAAGTACAGCTTCATCAGAAATATCATCTAATGTTGCATTTTGAACAATTTTTGCTGACCAATCTTCCTTTACCTCATTTAAAATATTTCTTTGTGTTTGCTCATCCATATCTCGTAAATCTTCACCTATTCTCATTAATGGAATACCATAAAATCTCAATAATCCTCCCACAGGTCTTGAAGGAATTTTTATAACCAACACTCTTTTATCATCTACATTAAAAACATCTATTTCTATTCGTATACCAAGTTTTTCATATATACTTTTCTTAACAATTTCTAGATTTTCACAGGCATTTGTTCCAACTATTTCTTTATTATTATCCATACCAAGAATTAGCTTTCCACCTAGTTCATTTCCTAAAGCAACACAATAAGCATAAATACAATTTCTTTTATTAATATCCCCTAAAGTAGAATAACTGGCTTTTGCCTCTTTAAATTCTAAATGCTCGTTTTCATGACCTGTAATATTTAATAAATCAAAAAATTCTTGTTTTGTCATACGAATCGTTTCCTTTTTGCTACTAAACAACATAATAAAAAAGAGTCGTTTTTTCAATAAAGTTTTAACTTATTACCAACATAGTGTGACGTTATTAAAAATATTTAACACAAATCCAGCAAACCCAATTTATCTTTAAAAAGTTGTATTTCATGCTCGATAGCTATTAAATCCTGATAATAATTAGCTCGAGGACCGCACACCGAGCACAACCAGTTTAGATAAAAAAACATCCAAAAATTTGGGTGTTTTTTATTTAATTTGTTCTGGGATTTGAACCAACGAGTTATACGGATAGAAACACACCAATTTACCAAAAACTCACCCAACCAAATCGAACGACATTTCTATCAATTTTTGGACATTTTTTAATGGTATTGTTCCGTCCAATAACACAGTTATCCATTTTTGTTTATTCATATGATATGCTGGCAATATTCCATTAACCCCACGCAACAAATCGACATTATCGGTTTTAAGATTTATAAAATCAACCGCGCCATCGCCTGACAATTTCAATGTTTTACGTGGTAATTCTGCAACCAAAGCAAACCATTTTTGATTACCATTATTACGAAACACAAAAAAAGTTGGATATTTTTTCCATAAATATTCAGGCTTTGCGCCATACTTTTTTGCTACAAATTTTACTATATCGTCTTTCATTTACAGTTTGCTAATTCTTTATATTGTTTATTTTCTTCATCAATTTTGGCATTACGCAGTTCTTCGGCCGCAGATATTTTTTGTTTTACCAAAACAACATCTGGGTGATTTTGTAATTTATAATTTATTTCATCGATTGCGGCACTGATATCTGTATCATTTTTAACATATACCGGCATAATTGAATTAGCCGCCGAATACACAGAATTTTTCAAATCATCTTGGAAATCATCAATCACAGACAGATAAGCATTAATATGTTCGCCTTCGTGTTCCAAAACAACCTTGTATGAACAAGAATTCACACCATGACGCATATCGACCTTGACCAAGAAATCACTATAACCAATAATCGCATTTATACTTTTAACACCAATACAATATCCATCACGATTAGGCAATTCATCAATATTTACAACAATATCATATTCATCAACCAAAGTCGCAACAACATTACCATGATAAAAATCCATCATTTTCAAAGGCTGACCAACCTTTTTAACCCAATCAGGTTTATTTATTTGCACAGTTGGTTTTGTTTTGTAAATCACACATTTATCACGCGCATACCCACCAGATATGACAAAAACAGATAAAAAAAATGCAATAAATTTATACATTTTTCTTTAAGTATTCTTCGACAAAACCACTCCCAAATTGTTTATATAATTCCTCGGCTAATAAAACCGATGAACGCCCAGATTCAAATAACCTTAATAAATTACCCAAACCACCTAATTCTGTATTTAAAATAACAGATTCCCCTGTGACCGGACGCGACAACAACACCGCGCGTTTTAAATTAGGATATGCTTTACCTTGGATAAACGCCATTTCCAACGGATTTAATTTCCAGTGTTCATAATCCGCGACATCTGCCGCAGGATTACGGAAAAATAACACCGTTTGTGCCTGACCACGAACAACATCACCAATTCCCAGTTTATCCAAAACATTTGCGCGTTGGAAAGCCACCATATATGCCTGACGATTTTTACGACCTTCTTGCAGACCTGTAATAAAATTATCGCGGAACATTTTGTTTTCCAACATAGGTGCGGTTTCGTCAATCATAATCAAAGACGGATTTCCACCTGAAACAGTTGTATTATTAATTCTATGTAAAATATATGAAATAACTGCCGGCGCTAAATCAGGGTCTTGCAAAATATCTGTAAAATCAAAAGTGGTAAGTCTGGATTGTAAATCCAAAGTATCACTATCTTCATTAAACATATCGCCATATTGCAAATCATCAACCCACTTTTTTAACGCAGGCCGCATATTACCACTGGACGAAAAACAACTTTCCCACAGATTTTTTAACTTTCTGTCTTTATCAGCCAAATAATCAAAATTAACCGATACCGCACGCGCGATTTCGTCCGCCGATGCCGCATCGTTTTGCCCAGAAATCATTGCAAACCAACGACGCAAAAACGCACGATTTGCAACCGTATCAGCCATTTTTAATGGATTTAAATGTGTTTCAAAAGATTTTTCATTTTCATCGGCTTTTTTGTCGCGTCCCTGCATAGTGATATATTTACCACCCACCGCCAAAGTAAATATTTCGGCACCTTTGTTTCTATCAAAGAAAAATGCTTTTAATTTTTGATGACGCAATGATTGTGCAATCAAAAATGAATACAATGTTGTTTTACCGCCACCGGTTGGACCGATTGTTAAACTGTGTCCAACTGCCACCGGGGCATCTGAAACATGGAATTGGAATTGATAAGGTGTTCCTTGGGCTGTGGGGAAAACAACCAATGGTCCCGGACCCCAATCACTGTTTGCATGACCACGCGGCACCGCGTCCATAGGAATTGAAATTGCGGCTGTTTTTGATAACAATTTAAAACTGCGTGGGAAAACATCAAACCCCGGAATAAGTGAAAACATAGAAACACGTGATGCAAATGTTTCAACAACCGGTGAAACACCAAACGAAGCCGATATTTTCTTAAATTCTGCGACATATTTTTCCAAATCTTCTTGTGTATCTGCAAACAACATAAACAAAGGATAAAAATTAACCAAACTTTGATTTCCAGAAACATTTTCGTCCATAATACTTTCCGCAGCATCTAATTGTTCCATGGTTGATTCTTCGTGTTTTTCGTCCATTGTTGATTGTGTTTGACGCAAAGCCGTTGCGACATCTGCAACGCCCATAATACGAAAACCACTCATACAAATCATTTCTGTTTGAATTGTTGATACATTTATAAAAAATTCTTCGTCCAAATAATCAGGTGCAATTTTGAAAGAAATAGCCGCCGCATATTTTATATTACCACCACTTTCATATTTAATAAATCCAGATTGTAAAAATTCAACATCATCAACCGTCACTAAATTTGCAATATTTTTATCCGCAACCGCCGGTTCTGGTTTTGTCACAGGTGATAAAATCCGGCCAAAAAATCGTGCCATATTGTTTTTATCATTATTTTTTAATAATGTTGGTTTATAACCCGCAAACATTGATTCAATATAATTACAGCATTGATTTAACTTTTCGGTCGCGTCCGCCCCAGACACAGAAATCACAATATAATAGTTATTAGAAAAAATCTTTAAACCTTGATTTTTCCATTTATCATAAATCATCTGCAAAGTTGGTTGATGAAATTCATAATCCATATTTTCATTAACGGCATCTCTGGTGGTAAAAAAGCGCAAAACGACATTTGGGTCTTTGATTTGATTAAACAAACTGGCACGCAAATCTAAAAATCTGGCACGTGTTTCATCATCTTGCAAACCTGTTTGAACACCGTCCAAATGATAAACCCTGACCACAGAATCATCATTTAAAACCAAAGTATTGTCTTTTTTAACATTTTTAAACGGCAAATAGTCAGAATATGAACTGTACCCGAATTTAGGGAAAATTTTTCGCGTTAAAACAGGCAGATATAACATCAAAGCGATAAAAACAACCACAACAACCATAACCAACACCGTCAATGTGATTGGAAAATCACTGTTGCCGGCAAAATATTCAAAAATCTGGTTATAATCTATCATGCGGGTAATCTTTGTGGCACCTTGTGTTTAAACAGTTGTATTCTTGCAGATAAAATCTGGCCAATTTGTGGGTCGCGCCTGGAATATATCGCCAAAACCATATGAACAAACATCACAGACAATAAAAAAATCACCGGACTAATATCATAATCAAAAAACACCAAAGAAACGACATAAATCGCAATAAAAGCAACAAATTGCACGACAAAATTGATTACGGCCAACGAATATGGCACGTAAAAAATACGCGGCGGGTTTGCCAAAGCTTTTAAAACTTGCTGTCTCATTTCTTCCTACACTTGTTAATAATTATAACACTTTTCAACATTTTTTAACAAGCAGAAAAATAAAAACCAAAAATTTGTTAAAATGGTTAAAAACATATAAGTTTTTCAACAGTTTTTATTTTGTGTTATTTTTTAACAATTTAAAAATTTTCCTTAAAAATCTGGGAAAAAATTGTTAAAAACCTGTTAATAAAAAACTAAAAACCGTTTTTAACAATTTTAACAGCCCCAACAAAAACAACAAAAATATATATTATTTATTTGATTTTTGTTAAAAACCGTTTATAATCACTTGGCAAAAAGGATTTGATATGAAATTTTTAAGTTCATTAAAGGCATGGAAAAAACGCGGTGATATTAAACAAATTCGTCGTGGCAAACAGATTATTTTAATTGACCCTAAAAATCCTAAATTAAAGGCTAAACAGGGCTTTAAAAAATAATATGGCCTAACAAAAATTAAATACCCGATTGGGTATTTTTTTTATAAAACACTTAAAAATCGGGATTTGTAATAAAAGCCTCGCGCATTACACTTAAAATTTCTGGGTCTGTTAAACCTGCGGTATGTAAATATTCGATTTGTGGTGCTGTTGGTCGGGCAATATTTGCACTGTGTGCGGCAAATCCTGGTTCCGCAGATATTTTTTGTTGTGGGCTGAAAATAATTTTTGCATCTTTTTCGGCCATCGCAGAAAATTCAATATTTGAATTACAATCTTCACAATATTTATAAATATTGGCAACACCATTTAATTTTGATACTGAATTTTTATATGCCAGCAATCGATTTTTTACCAAAATACCAGTTTTTCTGCATAAATGATGCGCATATATATTATATGTTAAATTACCATAATTTTCCATAACGATAAAACATGTAATATTTGAATCCATACCACTGTTTTTAATAACAATTTCAAAATCAGTAATATTTTCTGTTTTAACATTAACACTCAGGAATATTTTTTGGTTTTTAACATTTTCATTTATATCAATATTTAAAACATTATGACCTGATAAATTACCAACATATATATAATGCACCGGTAAATCATAATTTTTTGAAATAACCGGGCTTTCCAAAGTGGAAATTTCAGGACAAAACAAACCGTCCCGAAAAACAATAGTTTCTGCGGGAAAAGGTTTTATGTTGAAATCTTGCCAGATGTATGACATATTACTCTTATTATAAAGGATTTTATTATGGGATTCAATTGCGGAATTGTTGGTTTGCCAAATGTGGGTAAATCGACGCTATTTAATGCTTTGACACAAAGTGCGGCGGCTGACGCACAAAATTATCCATTTTGCACAATCGAACCAAATACCGGTCGTGTTGTTGTGCCTGATGAAACATTATTAAAATTGGCGGCTGTTGATAATTCTGAAAAGATTATACCAACACAACTGGAAATTGTTGATATTGCAGGCCTGGTCAAAGGTGCATCAACTGGCGAAGGTCTGGGAAATAAATTTTTGGGAAATATCCTTGAAACAGACGCGATTATTCATGTTGTTCGTTGTTTTGAAAACGATGATATTGTCCATGTAAATGGAAAAATAGACCCGATTGCTGATATTGATACGATTGAAACAGAATTGGCTTTGGCTGATTTGGAAAGTATTGAAAAACAGATAAAAAACCTGGAAAAGAAAGCACGCGGGCTGGATAAAGACGCGGCAAAATTATTGGCGGACGCAACAATTATTCGTGAAAATTTAACAAATGGTATTCCGGCCAGAAATTTAGATATTGATGCAAAACCGTTTAATTTATTGACGGCAAAACCTGTTATTTATGTGTGTAATGTTGATGAAAAATCCGCGGCAACTGGAAATGAATTTTCGCGTGCGGTTATTGATAAATTTGGTGAAAAAAATCCAGTTTTAATTATTTCATCTAAAATAGAAATGGAAATTGCACAAATCGCAGATATCGATGAGAGAAAAATGTTCTTGGACGATTTGGGATTAAAACAATCGGGTTTGGAACAGGTTATTAAAACAGGTTATAAAACATTGGGGTTGCAAACATTTTATACGGTTGGACCACGTGAGGCACACGCCTGGACTATTACCGCGGGTATGACCGCCCCCCAGGCCGCCGGCAAAATTCATACGGATTTTGAACGCGGATTTATTCGTGCCGAAATTATAACACCCAGCGATTACATAGAATATGGTGGCGAGGTCAAAGTCCGCGAGGCTGGAAAAATGCGAACCGTCGGTCGTGATTATGTAATGCAACCCGGCGATATTTGCCATTTCTTATTTAACGTATAAAATAAAACTGTTAAAAATTACCGGTGTTTTTGATAAAAATTATTAAAAATGCCGGTATTTTTTTATTCCGCCCAAATCGGGCCAAAAACACAAAATTTTGATATAAATTCCCGGCTTTTTTAATCAAAATGTTAAAAAAAGCCGGGGTATAAATCTTATTCCATATATAATAATTTTTCTAATTTTTGATTTATATCGGTAATTTTTTTCTTTATATCGGCCAAATCTTCATTTGTGATATTTTCACCATTTATCATAGCCTGGGTTTTTGTTTTTAATTCTTGTTCCAACGCCATACGATATCTTTGCAGTTTTAATGATACGATAAATTTTTCAGCCTGTTTTTCGTTCCAAGATAAATCAGGTGCGTTTCCATCAAAAGAAATATTCAAACTTGCCAAAAAATCTGCGTATTGCGTGGCGATATTTTCAAAATTATTCACAATATAAATCAGTGTGTTTTTCGTCACCAAATCTGTATCGGGTAATTTTATTGCGGGTTTATCATCTTTTTTCCAAGAACGCCACTCCTGAAATTCGCGTTTTTTGTATTCTTGTTCATATTCAAATTGTAATTTTTTATCTGTGATTTTTTTAATTTCTGTATCTAAAAATTTTTCAGCCTGCACACGTCCCCCTGGGGTTTTTACCAAATAATTTTGATTCACCCAATTCCACAAAAAATCAATTAATGGCGTTGCATCATCAATAATTTTTTTCATCGCGGAAACACCCCCAGTTTTTAAAACTTCATCTGGGTCTTTACCGCCCGTCACAAATGCAAAACGCACATTTGAATTATCTTTGACAAACGGTAAAACAATAGATGCCGCACGTGATGCCGCCTTTTGTCCGGCTGAATCCCCATCAAAGCAAAAAATTATATTACGATTTGATTTGCATAAAATTGCAATATGGTCTTCGGTTAATGCGGTGCCCAGTGGCGCGACTGTTTCGCCAAAACCATGACATTGCATTTGTATAGCATCAATTTGACCTTCGACAATAATACTACGATTATTTTTATAAATTTCTTCGCGTGCAAAATTAAAACCAAATATAGTGTGTCTTTTATGAAACAATTCTGTATCGGTTGTATTGATATATTTAGGCTCACTGCCGTCCAGACTGCGTCCTGAAAAAGCGATAACTTTTCCTTTTGGGTCAAATATAGGAAACATTAATTTATGACGGAAAAAATCAAATAAACCATAATCACCATGCCGAACCAAACCTGTTGCTAATAAATTAGATTGTTTTAAATTTCCAAATTTATTTGTAATCAAATTGTTTTTTGGGGCATAACCCAAACGATATTTTTTTATCATATCGTCCGTAAAACCACGCCCACGAATATACGCCAACGCATCAGCCCCAACCGGTTCAAATAATAATTTTTGATATTCTTTTGTGGCGCGTTCGCATATATCAAAGTAAGAATCTTCTAAACGCACTCTTTCTGGGGATTTTTCTTTAACTGTTGGCATTTTTAATCCCGCCATATCTGCCAATTCTTGCAAAGCGGTTTTAAATTCAACATGTTCAATATTCATTATAAAAGAAACAATATCGCCATGTGCGCCACAACCAAAACAATGATAAAAACCTTTTTCTTCATTGACCGAAAAAGATGGTGTTTTTTCATTATGAAACGGGCAACAACCCCAATAATTTTGACCTTTTTTGGTCAAAGGGACATGTCGTCCAACCACATCAACAATTGACAAGCGTGTGCGTAATTCATCAACAAAATTATTATCATATTTTGCCAATTATTTTTTTCCTTTTTTTGCCGGAATCGGTGCGTTGCCAGACGATTTTTTATTGTTTATTAAATTGATTGCCGTTTCCAAATCAGGTTGTGATTTAACCGAAACATTTACTTTATTACTGGAAATATATGGGCCATATCGTCCGGTCGCAAAATATAAAATCGGTTGTTTTGTTGCCGGGTTTATTCCCAATTCAACTGATGTTTTTGCAGACGTTTTTTTATCTAATAATTCTTTGGCTATTTCCAGTGTAATTGTATCCGCGGTATAATTTTTTGCCGCCGCATTTTGTTTGCCATTTGAAACATACGGACCAAATTTACCACGTGGATAAAAAGTAATACCTTCGTCTAAATCAATTGGTTCATCGGGTTTTTTTGTCGTATTATCATCGGTTGGTATTTCCGCAGATTCTGTGGTTCCAATTTTCAAAGTATAATCACAATCTGGATATTTATTGCAACCAATAAACGCGCCATATTTTGACAGTTTTATTCCCAACACACCGCCGCATTTTGGGCATTTTGTATTTGCATCTGGGAATAAATGATGTTCCATAAATTTATTTATAACATCGATAATTTCACTAGTTTTAACACCACGCGCGGCTTCAATTGTGGCCTCGGTCGGTTTCCAGAAATCTTGCAAAGCGGTAATTTTATCATTTTTACCATTTGAAACATCGTCCAAAGTATCTTCTGTTTTTGCGGTAAAATTAACATCAACCAAATCGGTAAAATATTTAGATAAATATGCAGAAATAATCCAACCTGCACTTGTTGGGTGAAATCTGTGTTGTTTATCTTGTTCAACATAACTTCTATCAACAATAGTCGACATAATTGTTGCATATGTTGATGGTCGCCCTATTCCCAATTCTTCCAGTTTTTTAACCAAAGATGCTTCGGTAAATCTGGGTGGTGGTGTTGTCCAATGTTGTTCAGGTAAAAATTTACTTATTGTGATTTTATCACCAATATTTAAAGGTGGTAATTTTACAACATCTTCATCTGTATCATCATCGCGTGTTTCATTATAAACATGCATAAATCCGTCAAAAGTGCATGTTGTTCCAACACTGTGGAAAATTGCATTTGTGTTATCTGGTTTAATATCAACGGCCACAGAATCAAATTCTGCATTTACCATTTGACACGCGATTGTTCGTTTCCAAATCAAATCGTATAATTTTTGTTCATCTGTATCCAAGTTTTTTGCCGGCGCATCAAAATGGGTTGGACGTATAGCTTCGTGTGCTTCCTGGGCATTTTTAGATTTAGTGATATAAACATTTGGTGATTTTGGAACGAAATTATCACCATATGTTTTTGCGATATATTTACGAATATCTGCAACCGCCTCTGCTGACAAATTTGTTGCATCGGTTCGCATATATGTAATTAAACCTTGTTCGTATAAATGTTGTGCAACCGACATTGTCCGCTTTGATGAAAAATATAATTTACGCGCGGCTTCTTGCTGCAAAGTACTGGTTGTAAATGGTGCAAATGCTCTACGCGATGTTTTTTTCTTTTCAATATTTACAACAGATGCCGAAACAACCGGTTCACCCAAAGTATTTAATATTTCATCAATTTCATCTTTACTTTTAATGGTTTGTTTATCAATTTTTTTATTTTTATATTTTGATAAAATTCCACTGAACTCTGAACTCTGAACTCTGAACTCTGATTTCAATGACCAATATTCTTGTGGGTGGAAAGCCTCTATTTCGCGTTCCCTATCAACAACCAATTTAACAGCAACCGATTGCACACGACCCGCCGACCGTCCCAAATTGCGCCGCCATAACAAAGGCGAAACACTAAAACCAATTAAATAATCCAGGGCGCGTCGCACAATATATGCATCAACCAAATTAGAATCTATTTCCCTGGGCTCCTTTATAGCCGCCATAACCGCGTTTTTAGTGATTTCATGAAAAGCCACACGATAAACCGGTGTTTTACCCAATACGCGTTTAGATTTTAATATATCCAAAATATGCCATGCAATAGCCTCGCCCTCGCGGTCAGGGTCCGATGCCAAATACACTGCGTCTGCCTGTTTTACCAAATCGGTAATTAGTTTAATTTGTTTTTCTTTACCCGGCATAATTTGCCAACGCATTTTGAAATTATTTTTTGTATCAACACTGCCGTTTTCAGGCACCAAATCACGTACATGACCAACAGACGCGATAACACGCCATGGCGCGCCCAAGTATTTTTCTATTGTTTTCGCTTTTGATGGTGATTCCACAATCAGTAAATTCATAATTTAACTTCCTTTTGCAGATAATTGTTGATCTTTATTTATATACGCGTTTTGGCACAGTCCAAACCCAAACATCAATGATAGCAAACTGCTGCCACCAAAAGACATCAGCGGCAACGGCACACCAACGGTTGGCAATAAACCCAATACCATTGAAATATTTATAAAATAATAAACAAAAAAGTTCAACATAAAACCAAAACACACTAATTGCCCAAATCGATTCTTGCATGTTTTTGCGCACCAAAACAGAACCAAAATAATCCATGTATAAATAGCCAATAAAATAAACGCACCAATAAATCCAAACTCTTCACCCAACATAGTAAAAATAAAATCTGTTTGTTTTTCTGGCAAAAACGATTGTTGTGATTGGGTCCCAGACATATAACCTTTGCCAAAAACACCCCCAGACCCAAATGCAATTTTTGCCTGGTTTATTTGATAACCGGTTCCCTTGGCATCGTGTTCAGGGTTTATAAAAGTAATAATTCTGTCGCGTTGATAATCGTGCATACCACCAAACCAAACAACCGGCGCCGCCATAACACCCAAAATAGCCACAATGATAAACCATTTTTTTTGCGCGCCAACAATATAAAACATACCAAACATAATCATCAACATTGATAATGCGGTTCCTAAATCAGGTTGCACAACAATCAATGCAAATGGCACAAATGTCATCAATACAGGTGCAACATAGTTTTTCGCCTGGGTTAATTCCACAGAATTCATCCATGCAAAATAACGCGACAAAGCCAACACCAGTGCAATTTTAATAAATTCGGACGGTTGAATATTTATAACCCCCAGATTTAACCATCGTTGCGCCCCCATACCAACATCACCAATAAATGTCACCAAAACTATCAAAATAAACGCAACAGCATAAATTAAATATGCAGATTTTAACCATGTTTTAATATTAGAAAACGCAACAATAAAAAATACAACAAACCCCAATAATATTTTGAATAATTGTGGTGCGGCAAATGGTTGCCAATTACCACCACCGGCAGAAAACAATACCATAACCGAAATAGCCAAAACCGCGCACATAGGCAAAAACAAACCCCATAAAAACCGCGATAACTTTTCAGGTATCGTCATCATGTTTGCATTAGAAACGCGTGTTTGGTGAATTATCATTTATCGCCCTCTAATAAAGTTTTCATAACCGCGGCACATGTTCGCGCGGCGGGACCACTGCCCCCTGAATGTTCTGTAATTATACAAACCGCATAACGTGGATTATCGGTTGGTGCATATCCAACAAACAAACCATGATTTCGTTTATTCCACTCTAATTGTGATGCCGCCAACACCCCTGTGGCGCGTTCTTTTTTTGAAATATTACGCACCTGGGAAGTTCCTGTTTTTCCACCCATTTTTGCGCCATCAACATTTATCGCACTGCCACTGGCGGTACCACCAGGCTGGGTCACCATTTCCAAACCGCGCAAAACATAATTTATGTTTTTTCTGTCCAGTCCCAGATTTTTAAATTTTTGTTTTTTATTTGAATAAATCAATCGTGGCATAACAATCTTGTTTGATGTCACGCGCGCCAACATCAATGCCAATTGCAGACAGTTTGTTAAAATAAATCCCTGACCAATTCCAGAAATTATTGTATCACCATGAACCCAATTGGCACCCACATGTTTTTCCTTCCAATATTTATCAGGTATCACCCCAGCCATTTCTTTTGGGAAAATATCACTCAAATATTTTTCACCCAAACCCAAACGCAATGCCATTTTTCGTATTGCATCAATACCAATCTTTAACGCCAATTTATAAAAATAAATATCGCAAGAATGTGCCAATGCCCCCGCCAGATTCATATGACCATGACCTTTGGCTTCCCAACAATGATATCGCCTATCGCCATAATCCCAATAACCCGGACAATAAACCTGTTCATCTGGGGTGACCGCCCCAGATTCCAATGCCGCCAAAGCCACAATAATTTTAAAAGTTGAACCTGGTGGAAACAAACCTTCAACGGTTTTATTTACAAAAGGTTTCATATAATCATTACGCAGTTTTTCCATATATTCTTCGGCATCATCGCCCGAAAATAAATTTGGGTCAAAACCTGGGGCCGATGTCATTGCCAAAATATCACCAGATTCAATATCAATTGCAACACCACAACCGGCATTGTGTTGTTTTAACGCATCGTGCATAACCCGTTGTGCATCATAACGCAGAGTTGTTTGAATATCGTGTCCGGGTTCTGGTTTTATAAATTGGTCTTCATCTTCCCCGGTAATACGCCCCACCGCATTAGACAACATAACGGTTTGCCCGGGGGTTCCCGCCATTTCGTCGTTATACATTTTTTCCAAACCCAAAACACCAGTTGTGAAAAACGGTGCATTTGGTTTTGGTGTTTTTGGCGCACCAACATAACCCAATATATGTGCCCCAGATTCATGTAATTCATACACACGCGCATAGCCACTGTTAATATGAACACCGGGTAAATTTTTTGCACTTACGCGGGCCAATACAGTCCAATCTGTATGTTCGGAAATCAGCACAGGTTGAAATTTTTGTTGTTTTTTGATTTGTTTATCAATTCGTTTTAATGTCTTGGGTTTTAAATTCAAATCATTTGTTAATGTTTTCAACAAAGAATCCAAATCATCGGTTTCTTCGGGAACAATATAAATACGATAAATTGGTGTATCGCGTGATACAGGAATACCTTCGGCTGATAAAATTTTTCCGCGTTCAGGCATATTGATTTGAATACGAAAAGAATTATTTTCGGACTTCTTTTTATAATCGCGATAATTAAACACCTGCATCTGCAACATACGCAAAATCAATACAGATGTAAGAACTGCGCCTGTTGTTAAAAACAAAGCACTACGACGGTTAAAGGTATTTCCAACTTCTATATCAATCATGTGGCAACACCTTGGTTAATAAATTTGTAAAAGGAACATATAATACCGAAACCCATATAAACAACCATAACGCGCGACCAACCGTTGTCCAAGACAAATCTGCAAACATTAATATAAAACAAGACGCACCAAAAAATATTACAAATGGAACAATTGCGTTTTTATCAGCCCTGTGTAAATCGATAAAATATTGAAATCCGTTAATTGCATATGCAATTAAATAACAACATGTCCAAAACAATTTTGTATCGCCGTTATAATCAATCAAAAAACAAAATAAAATTGAAAACAAAGGCATCCAATCAACCACACGAACAAACGAAAAGAAAAATATAGGAATAATTGCCAAAATCCCAGCCGGATTCCACCAATGCAACTGTAATCGCCATAAAATAATCACAGCCAAAAAAGGCGATATTTTGCGCAAGAAAAAGAAAAAATTCCTAATCATTTATATTCGTTGTTATTGTTAAATTCTAAAACTTTGACACGCGATACAGAATCAGGTTGCAACACCTTGACATCGCGACCGTTTTTTAATGTTCCAACCAAAATACCATTTGGTAAAACACCGCTAATATTACTGGTTATAACCGTCATGCCGCGTTCAGCTTTGAATTCAGGTCTGCTGAAAAAACCAATTTCTGGGGATGCCGACCCATCGCCTTGCAAAAAACCATAAACTTCATCACCTGCAATACGCACAGCAATATTACTGTCGGCATCATTTAATGCACGAACACGTGAAAATTCACCACCAACATCGATAACCATACCAGCCATAACACCATCAACCGATGTCACAACCATACCTTTTTTTATGCCGTCAAATACACCTTTGTTTATTAAAAAGTTGCTGTGGTGTAATGCGACAGTATCATGAACGACATCAGCCATAATGACATTTTGTGGTGTTGCATGCACAATATCCAATTCATTTGATAACCGTTTATTTTCAGCAATAGCCACCTTGCACTCGTTTTTATCGGCCAATGCGGCATCTAATTCGCGCGCCAAACGTTCATTTTCAGCCCGCAAATTCGATAAATCATAAATATTAGATATGGCCTCGCCTGTGGCACGAACAGGCCAAGTGACAACATTTCCAACAAAATGTGCAACTGGTAATATAACATGTCCCGCCCAATTTATCAGGTAAAAGTCAGGTTTTGACACCAATATATATATAAACACCAACGGAACAGCCGCCGCGGCTGCTGCGGATTTAATCAATTTAACTGCCCGCCAAGATAAAGAGTGCTGATTCATGTTTTTCAGCCACAGTTTAAACATGAATTTTTTAATATTCAATAAAAACTTGATTTTTTGTTTATTTCTGGCAAAATATGGGTCGTAACGGTCCAAAATGGCAAAGGCATTGCCATCAGGACATAAAATCAAGAGGTGAAAAAATGCCAAAATTAAAAACCAAGTCATACTTGAAAAAACGTGCATCTATGACTGCAACTGGAAAAATCCGTGTTGCCAGAAATGCTCACAAAAAATTACTGCGTCACAAATCAAAACGCGCGAATAACGCGGGGTCTAAGGCACAGTATTTGAACGATAACATGATGGGCCAGGCTAAAATCTTGGCGCCATACGGTTTGAAATAATAGGGGGCAATCATGGCAAGAGTAAAACGTGGAACAACAGTTAAACAAAAACACAATAAAATCTTGGCGCGTGCCAAGGGTTATTTGGGCCGTCATCATTCGACATATCGTGCTGCACGTGAAAAGTCTGAAAAGGCGGGTCAGTATGCATATCGCGACAGACGCGTTAAAAAACGCGAATTTCGTGGTTTGTGGATTGTCCGTATTAACGCCGCTGTGCGTAATAATGGTTTAACATACTCTCAATTTATGAACGGCTTGAAAAAGGCTGGTGTTGCCCTGGACCGCAAGGTTTTGGCTGAAATGGCTTTTGCGGGTGACGAAAACTTCACAAAATTGATTGATGTTGCAAAACGATTTATTGCCGGGGACGCAAAATAATCCTTGGCGGTGGGTCATTTGTTTTGTATTATAACAGCCGTCAGGTATTTGGCGGCTGTTATTTATTGTCGCCGATATACAGACAAATAAATAAAAATTTATAAGGTATCAGTTATGCAGGAAAAAATTAAAAATACAGATTCTTTGGAAGAATTACAATCGTTATATACATCGGTATTTGGTAAAAACGGCACAATGACGGCGCGGTTGCGTGAAATGTCTAAAATGGCACCCGATGCCCGCGCGGAATTAAACAAAGAAAATGCTGCGCTGCGCGAAGCGTTTAAAGTTCGCCAAACAGAATTAGAAACAGCAGCGTTAAATCAAAAATTAAAGACTGAATATGTCGATGTCACATTGGATACTGAATATAAAAATCATGGAACATTACATCCATTGACTGAAACATTGTCGCAAATTGGAACGATTTTGGAATCTTTGGGATACACAATGTGGGTTGGACCCGAAATCGAAGATGATTGGCATAACTTTACCGCATTAAACACACCGTCATATCACCCTGCCCGCGATATGCAGGATTCGTTCTTTTTAGATAATGGAAATGTATTGCGCACACAAACATCTGCAATTCAAATTCGTGCAATGGAAGAAAACGGTGTGCCAATTAAAATGTTTGGTGTCGGTCGCACATATCGCAAAGAAATGGACGCAACACACAGTCCTATGTTTGGTCAAATCGAAGGTTTATATGTTGATAAAATTGACGCACATATAACAATGGACGATTTGGTTGCGACAATTCGAACAATGTTGGAAAAATATTTTGAAAGAAAACTGGAAATGCGAATTCGCCCATCTTACTTTCCATTTACCGAACCATCGATTGAAATAGATATTAAATGGAACGGTGATAAATGGCTGGAAATTGCAGGTGCCGGAATGGTTCATCCAAATGTATTGCGTAATTGTGGAATAAATCCTGATGAATACCAAGGTTTTGCATTTGGTTTTGGTTGGGACAGAATTGCGATGTTAAAATTTGGATTAAACGATATTCGTAAATTCTATGATGGTGATATACGTTGGTTAAAAAATACAGGTTTTTAATATAGGGGAATAAAAATGAAATGGTCTTATGAATGGTTGCGTGAATATTTAGATACAGAAAATTCGCCTGAACAAATTGCTGAAACATTAAATCGCACCGGTTTAGAGGTCGAAGATTTTATCGCCCCTGTTCCACCGATTGCGGCGCGCATTATATCGGTTAAACCACATGAAAACAGTGACCATTTACATGTGTTGATGGTCGATGATGGCACAGACACACCGCGCCAGGTTGTATGTGGTGCGCCAAATGTTCGCGTTGGTTTAATTTCTGCGTTGGCGCGTCCGGGGTGCATAATTGGTGGCGAAACAATTAAATCTGGCAAATTGCGTGGTGTATTGAGTGACGGCATGATGTGCAGTGAAAAAGAATTAGGTTTAGGCCCCGACCACAGTGGAATTATGGAATTGCCAGACGATACAAAAATTGGTTCTGCGATTCCTGGGTTTAATGCTAGTCCTATTTTCGATACAGGCATAACACCAAATCGTCCAGACTTTTTGGCGGTTCGTGGAATTGCGCTGGATTTATCGGCATGTGGCTCTGGTCATTATATTGCAAAAACACCCGAGATTTTAAAAGATATGCCTGGCGACAGAATTGTGCAAATTATGTCAGACCGTTGCCAAACATATCGTATGGCGGAAATTCATGGAATTAAAAACGCGCCATCAAAACCAAAGATTGCAAATCGATTGATTGCGGCAGGTATAAATCCCAAAAACGCATGTGTCGATGCAACAAATTACATATGTTATGACATGGGCCAACCTTTGCATTGTTTTGATGCAGACAAGGTCAATGGTTCTATCATAGTTCGTACTGCACAAAACGGTGAAAAATTCTGTGATTTGTTCGGCAACGAATATGTTTTGACCGATAAAGATTTGGTTATTGCCGACCTGTCAGGTATTTTGGCATTGGCCGGGATTGTTGGTGGTGCGCGTGCGATGACAACCGATGAAACAACAAATATCATTTTGGAATCTGCATATTTTGAACCGGTTGGTATTCGTAAGACTGCAAAAAGATTAGGTTTATCCACCGATGCTTCATACAGATATGAACGCGGAATTGATCCAAATGTTAATGGTGTTGCATTGGCGTATGCGGCACAAATTATTATGGACGCATGTGGTGGAAAATTGGTAAATGTTTCAACCGCAGGTATGGATTATGTCACACCAAATAAAATCGCATATAATCCGGCATTTTGCCTGCAAAGAACCGGTATAAATATTGCACCCGCGACACAACGCGAAATTTTGGAATCTTTGCAATTTAATGTCAGTGAAGGCAAAGGCGGTATTTGGACAGTCACACCACGCAGTGCGCGTGTTGATATGACGGCGCCAGAAAACATAGTTTCGGATTTAATCCGTATTTATGGTTATGACAAGGTTGGTTTATCGGGTGTTGTGGAAACAGTAAATGAAAGTGCGACACGCATGGCGGAAAAATCATGCCTAATATTAAAACAACGTTTGGCGAATTTGGGATTAAATGAAAACATTTCGTTTGGTTTTGGAAATTCGAAAATAGAATCTATGCTGACCACAAAACCTGTTATCAAAGTATCTAATCCAATTACAGTTGATTTTGATTGTATGCGTAATTGCTTGCTGGGGAATCAATTGATTGCGTTATCGCAAAATATCAAACGCGGTTTTCCAGATATGGCGATATTTGAATTGGGCACAGTTTTTGATGGCGATATGCCTGGCAACCAACATACGCAAGTTTGCATTGTGCGTTCTGGGGCGACATCGCCAAAACATTGGATGCACCGCAATCGCAATGTTGATGTATTTGATGTCAAAAACGATATATTGGAATTGATAGGTAATCAAAAATACACTGTTGAAAAAAGTGATGCACCAAAATGGGCGCACCCATATAAATATGGACGCATTATGCAGGGTCAAAAACAAATTGCTGAATTTGGTGAATTGCACCCGACGGTTGCGCATGCTTTGCATATCAAGGCCCCAACGGTTATTGCAATTATCGATGATATAAATGCGTTGCCAAAAACACCAAAATATGCAAAAACACCAATCACAGAATTTCAACCAATCACACGTGATTTTGCATTTGTTGTTGAATCAAAATTTGCGGCGGAACGTTTGGTTGCGACGGCGCGTGCGGCAGATAGTCGTATTGGTGATGTGGTAATATTTGACTCGTTCGACATGGGTGGCGGAAATAAATCTGTGGCATTTACAATCACGATTTATCCAACCGAAAACATGGGTGATGCCGAATTGACTGAATTACAAAACAAAGTGATATCTGCGGTTGAAACCAAATGCCACGCAACATTAAGAGCATAAAGAAAAAATCGCACTTTTTTAAAGTGCGATTTTTTAATTAAATATAAAAAAGGATAGAAAATGTCAGTTATAGTTTTGATTTTATTTATCATAATAAATATTTATTTAGTTGTTGCTGGTCGTCGTCAATTAAACAAAGTTCTAGAATCATCTACATCAAAAACAGAAATAGAAGAATTAACAAAAAGCATTTTTGCTTCTCAAACAATGATTCTAGAAGAAATACACATAATGTTCATCGTTCTTTTTATCTGTATGATATTAATTGTATTAGGGTTATGAATTTTTACCTTCATAATTCTTGAAGTTAAACAAATAGTAAGATATGATGTTTATATATTAAAAGAGGTTATAAAATGAAAAAACAAAATTTATTGTGGTTATTAACCGTTGCGATGATGATGGGCGGTTGTGGTAAAAGGACACACAAAAATATCAATGAATATAAAAATATCAATGATACTTTGTTTGTTGTTGGTGTGTTGAACCAACCTGCCGCGTATGGTGAAACTGCTTGCAAATATTTATCTTGTGTAAATAAAACTGGTGTAAATTACGAGATTGTGAATAAATTAACGCCCATTGGCACAAATCGCGACCCGATTGCTTCATATATTGAACGTGGTGACACAATTGTGGTGCAAAATGGTAAAATCGTAAAAAATATAACCATGGAAAATTTAAAATCCAGGTATGTAAATGGCAGATAAAAAATACCGGCGTTTGCCGGTGTTTTTTTATATGTTTTTGTCTTTCGCATCGCACCATTTTGCAACGGGGCATAATTCGCATTTTGGGCGCAATGCGCGGCAAGTATATCGACCATGCAAAACCATGACATGATTTACAATATCATGATATTTTGCCGGTATTTTTTTACGCAATTTCTCTTCCACTTTTTCAGGTGTGTTGTCGGCATCACTAACCCAACCATACCGATGCGCGTTGCGGAAAACATGCGTATCCACACCAATATTGGGTGCGCCCCACAAAACATTTGTTATAACATTTGCGGTCTTTTGCCCGATGCCTGGCAATTTCATCAGTTCATCGCGTGCGTGATATTTTGCTGGAAATTTCCAATTTGTCCCCTGCCCGTCTGCCAATTTTTCAGCCAGTTTGATAATATTGTTTGCCTTGTTATTAAAAAAAGAAATAACTTTGATGTGTTGCTTTAACCTATCAATCCCCAGTTCCAACATTTTATTTGGTGTTGGTGCAACGCGGAACAATTCGGGTGTCACCTCATTTACTTTTTTATCTGTTGCCTGGGCAGACAGTATTACCGCAACCGCAAAAGTAAATTCATTCACCGAATACAATTCAGACCGGATATTCATATCCAATGTTTTTGGAACATTTTCAAAATAAATATCCGGTGTAATCATATTTTTTATTAAGCCTTTTGAATATCGATTGCGAATTTATGTCCGTCGATTTCTGTTTCAAATTGTGATGCATTTCCCGCAACCAATTCCACAATCAACGCATTACGCACAATCATATCTCGGTGTGTTTTGATGGCTGTTTCAACATCGTTATCGGCACTATACACCAATTTTATTCTGTCAGACACGTCCAGATTTGCGGCTTTGCGTGAATCTTGGATAAAACGCAATACATTGTTTGCCAAACCTTCGACCAATAAATCCTGGGTGACATTTGTGTTTAATACCACGACGGCGGTGCTGTCTGGTAATGCGGCACCTGTGATACCAGGTTTTACAGTCAAACGACTTTCAAATTCGTCACTGTTCAATGTGTAATCACCAACCAATAATTTATCGCCATCGATTTTGTAATTACCCTGTTTTACCATTGGGATAATTTCACGCAACGCACCCCCCAGGCGCGCACCAATCTTTGGTGTGATTAAATACACAAATGAATCAGCGACCGTTGCAATATCATCAACAAATTTTACAGACTTTACATTTAATTCATCGCGGATAATATCGGCATATTGTTGTGCGTTTCCACCAGCAATAGTTATATCTGCCAATGGCAAACGATTTGGCAATTTGTATTGTTCGCGCAACTGTTTTCCAACCGAAACAATTGATTGGACGCGACGCATATCATCGACAATTTGATTGTTTGTATCCGTCGTTGTTGGCCAATCTGTCAAATGCACAGATTCCGCCCCGGTTAAATTTTTGTAAATATATTCAGTAATAAATGGTGCAAATGGTGCCATCAATTTACACAAATTCACCAATACATAATACAAAGTATTAAATGCGTCTTTTTCTTCGTCCCAGAAACGTGTGCGTCCGCGGCGAATGTACCAGTTGTTTAATACGTCCAAGAAACGAACAAATTCTTTGATTGCGACATCTGGTTTGTATTCGTCCAAAGCATTTGTTGTAATGCGAATAACTTCGTTTAATTCAGCAATTATATATTTATCCAAAACATTTTGAGATGTTGTTTTTAATTCTGCTGTAATATTTCCAGCATTCGCATACAAAGTCCAAAAATGATATGCGTTCCAAAGAGGTGTTAAAATAGTTTTGATAGTATCACCAAAAACTTTTCCTTCTTTATCAACACCAACTGGTTCGGCCTTCATAAAATTACTGCCCAAGATAAATAAACGGATTGCATCTGCGCCGTATGTTTCTAATTGTTCTGTTGGATCAACAAAGTTATGTAATGATTTAGAAAACTTGTGTTTGTTTTCATCAACAATCATACCGTTTGCCGATACAACGCGGAACGCAGGTTTGTCAAATAACGCGACCGCCATAACCATCAAAGCATAGAACCAACCACGTGTTTGGTCTTGACCTTCGATAATATAATCAGCCGGGAAAGTTTTTTCAAATACATCTTGGTTTTCAAATGGGTAATGTAATGACGCAAATGGCATAGACCCAGATTCCACCCAACAATCCAAAACATCGGTTATGCGTTTCCAACCGTCGCGTTCCAACGCGTCTAATGTTGGACGATGCAAATCATTTATTTGAACACCAAAGAATTCTTCCAGTTCGGCAATTGAACCAAATATTTTATATTCACCATTTTTTTCCCAAATTGGCAATGGCACACCCCAGAAACGATTGCGTGAAATACCCCATGGACGCGCATTTTCAATCCATGACATAAAACGATTTCCGGCCGATGTCCAGGTTGTATCGTTTTTGGTTATCTCAACCAATCTGTCGCGAATCTTTGGCACATCAATATACCAAGAATCTGTTGCACGATAAATCAGTTTTTCGTGACTGCGCGGACCAAATGGATAACTGTGTTTGTGTTGTGATTTTTGAACCAAACGACCATTTTCGCGCAACCAATCGATAATTTTTGGATTTGCGACGAAAATATTTTCGCCCGCCCACTCTGTGACCGTTGAATCAAAATTACCATAATCATCAACATTTAAAATCACAGGAAATTGTGGGTCGATTGCCTTGGCAACAAAATAGTCGTCTTCACCATACGCCGGTGCGATATGCACGATACCGGTTCCGTCACTGTCACTGACATAATCGCCAGAAATAATTGTGTATAAACCATGACCGTCTTGTGTCAAATCTGTATAGTATGGGAATATAGGTTTATAATGTAATCCAACCAATTCAGCCCCCATAACAGTTCCTAAATTTTGGGAATTTGCAAAAATCTTTTCATATGCTTTAACGCGACTTTCTGCCAAAACATAAACATGCCCATCATCGTGCTTCATACGAACATAGCGCATATTGTTATTTACCGCCAACGCAGAATTTGCCGGCAATGTCCATGGTGTTGTTGTCCATGCAATTGCGCGGTCGCCATTTTCTAATTCGAACCATACCGTCACAGTATCATCAACGATATCTTGATATTCGCTTGATGCTTCACTGTTAGATAAAACGGTTCCTAATTTCCAATCGTATGGATTAACTTTGAAATCTTTATATAATAAACCTTTGTCATATAATTGTTTTAAACCCCAAATCACAGATTCCATAAAGTTTCTGTCCATTGTGCGATAACCAAGTGTGTCACCACCATCGACCCAACGACCAATGCGTTCAAAATATCTCAACCACTCGTTTGAAAAAGTCATAACATCATTGCGACATAAATCACAGAATACATTAATACCCTCTGTTGCAACGATATCTTTGGCATTGCGTTTTTGCTTTTTTTCAACAGAATTTTCTGCGGGTAATCCATGGCAATCCCAACCCAATGCGCGTTCTACATATTCACCACGCATGGTGTGATAACGACAAACCATATCTTTGACAGCCGATACCCCCAAATGCCCCCAGTGTGGCAAACCATTGGCAAACGGTGGCCCATCATAGAAAGAAAACGGGTGTCCTTGTTTTGTTTTATTTAAAGATTTATGGAAAGTATCATCGTCCCGCCAGAATTCCATGATTTTGTGTTCCAACGCGGTAAAGTCTGCTTTTGGTTCTGTTTTTGGGTATGCCATTGTTTTTTTACCTTTTTCTGTATATTAAAAAAAGCGCTTACGCGCCCCAGCCACCGCCAAAGCGCAGTGTGGTTTATTTAATAATAATTATCTCTTTTTTGTTCATAACCAGAATACTAGTATATGTTTTTGATTTTTTCCAGTTTTTTTTATAAAAAATTGACATGTAATAAAAAAATGCTATTTTTATGTAAAACTGGATAATTAGATAT
This sequence comes from uncultured Pseudomonadota bacterium, assembly GCA_902802115.1. Classification (GTDB taxonomy): domain Bacteria; phylum Pseudomonadota; class Alphaproteobacteria; order Rs-D84; family Rs-D84; genus Enterousia. The sequence goes on from CADCKW010000001.1 coordinate 234,785, forward strand.
GAATAAAGATAGAGAATTACAAAAATTAAAGATTAAAAATTTCGCGTTGATTTGTGGTGGAACGGCGGCTGGTACATCATTGGCATTTATACTGTGTTGGACTGTTCCAATTATATGTTTGTTTTCTGCAAAAAAACCATTTTGTTCTGCCCAAAAAGATATAGATAAAACAACATATTGGGACAGATATGCCAAGGATTATAATGAAAAAATCACCGATTTATCCCAAATACCATTTTTGACATATCACGCGTGTAAATCGCGCGCCGATGCCAGATTAAATGAATATAAAACCAAACAAAGAAGTTAAAAAAATGCCGGCAAATGCCGGTTTTTTATATAAAACAAATATTTCTGTTTAGGTGGCCTGCCACACATAGCGTTAAAGACGCGAAGTGTGGTGCCGGAAACAGGATTCGAACCTGCGACCCCCTCATTACGAATGAGATGCTCTACCAACTGAGCTATTCCGGCGTATGCGCGTATAATATACCCGACAAAATAGCAATTTTCAAGCGCTTTTATTTTGTGTAATACTCTTTTAATTGTCGGTTTAATTGTTGTTTTAATTTGACAATTGTTCGTAATGCTTGATATTTTGACATATCAACTGGCAAAAAATCGTCAGCGGTTTTCAATAATTCTTTGCCAAATGATTTTGTTAAATCGCGTATTTCATCATTTGCTGTGCGGTCTTTGTACGGGTCATCATATTCTTTACCTTTGGCTTTATAAGACACCGCAGTACATATATCATACGCATCGTTTCGTTCAATAGATTCGTCCCATTCGCCACCTTTTACACGAATAAAAGTTTTACCAAAATCTGGATTGACATGTGTTTGTCTTATATCTATACAACCATAATAATCACAAACCAGATAACGACCAAACGCATATTTTGTGTAAGTAGTTTGTTTATCTACCTGAACATCATTATTGCGCAAATCGTAATAAATTCTTTTTTTATCAGATTCCTTCATGATACACCTTTTACTTATTTGATTTAATTTTGCGTAATACAACCATTACACCCGCCGGGGTCATGCCAGGTATGCGTGATAATGCCGCAATATTTTCAGGTCGCGTGCGATTTAATTTTTCAATCAATTCGTTGGTCAGTCCCGGCAACCCAGAATAATCCATGTGTGCTGGGATTTTTAAATTTATATCGCGTTTCACAGATTCTATTTCGCGTTCATTTCTTGCGATATACCCCGCATACATTTTATCGTTTTCATCAATTTCGTTTTTGCGTAAATTATATAATTTTTCAAAATCATCATTTGATATTAAATTCAATTCAACACCAGTTTTTCCCAACCGTTTGATTGCATTATCTGCGCGCAATAATAATCTGTATTCGGCGCGTGAAGAAAACATACGATATGGTTCATCAACCCCCAATGTTGTGATGTCATCAATCAAAACCCCAATCATAGAATTTATGCGTGTCAATTCTAAAAATCCCAGATTTAATGCATATGCGGCGGCATTTGCACCGGCGACGATTCCTTGGGCGGCGGCCTCTTCGTATCCAGATGTTCCGTTTATTTGACCCGCAAAGAAAAGTCCCGCAATATCTTTGGATTCCAATGTGTTTTTTAATTTTCGCGCATCAATCGCGTCATATTCAATCGCATATCCATACCGCGCAATGCGTGCGGTTGTGAGGCCTGGGATTGTTCGAATCCATTTATCTTGGATATCGGCGCCAAACGAAGTTGAAATACCATTAGGATAAATTAAATCACTATTTAAACCTTCGGGTTCTAAAAAAACATGATGCGATGTATGTTCTGGAAATCGCATAACTTTATCTTCCAAACTGGGACAATAACGTGGCCCCGTCCCAACAATATCACCGTTATACATTGGGGCAAATTTTATATTGTCGCGAATAATTTGATGTGTTTCACCGGTGGTATGTGTAATAAAACATTTTTCGTTATAATTGTTATTTTCATCGCCGAACATAAACCAATCATGCGGCGCGTCACCCGGTTGTTCTTCCAGACCCGAAAAATCAATAGAATCACGATAAATACGCGCCGGTGTTCCAGTTTTTAATCGCATTAAATCAAAACCGTTTTCACGCAACACAGATGAAATACCGGAATCATTTTCTTGGTATTCGCCATTGTCCATCAATCTACCTGATGGAATTTTTTCGCCACCGCGCGTCACCAGTCCGCCTAAAAAAGTTCCTGTGGTTAAAATAATCGCATGCGCGCTATACGCATTATTTACGGCCTTTTTTTGTAAATCTAATGATGTGACCTTATCAAATAAAATTGTTAAATTTTTCGTGTTTTTTAAAATACGCATAACAGATTTATGATATAAATCTCGGTCAATCTGTGCACGGAGCGCCTGCGTTGCCGCCCCATGTGATGCGTTTAATGTTCTAAAATGAATTCCGGCATTGTCCGCCGCACGCGGCATAATACCCCCCAGTGCAGCAATTTCTGCAACCATTTGTGATTTTCCGGGTCCGCCAATCGACGGATTGCAAGACATTGCGCCAATATCGCTTTCACGCATTGTAATCAGTAAAGTTTTTGCGCCGCGCCGCGCTGCAGCACCTGCAGCCTCAACCCCGGCATGCCCCCCACCAATAACAATTACATCATAATCAGTCACTTTGTTCCTTTTTAAATTTCAAAGTTCAGAGTTCAAAGTTCAATTTTTGTGTGTGGCTCTGCCACACTACATTATTTGCACTTTGAACTTTGCAAATTGCGCTTTAATTAAAACCGTCCCATACCACCATTTACATGAATCGTTTGGCCGTTGATATATGATGCTTCGTCACTTGCCAAAAATACACATGTGGCCGCAATATCATCAGGTTTTCCAAAACGACCGGCTGGGATTTGTTCCAGATATTTTTTCTTTAATTCGTCACTTAAAACATCAGTCATCGGTGTTTCGATAAATCCAGGTGCGATTGCGTTTGCGGTAATTCCGCGTGATGCGACCTCTGCGGCGATTGATTTTGTCATTGCAATCAATGCGCCTTTTGATGCCGCATAATTTGCCTGACCGGCACCGCCAACCACACCAACAATAGATGCCATATTTATAATACGACCCCATTTTTGTTTCATCATTGGCAATATGCACGCGCGACAAGTCTTGAATGCCGCACGCAAATTAGTATTTATAACATTATCAAATTGTTCATCGGTCATACGCATCAACAAAGTGTCTGCGGTAATACCGGCATTGTTAATCAATACATCAATGCGTCCGCATTTTTCAATTGTTGCCATAACCAATTCCACTGCGGCACCATCGGTTGCCAAATCCGCAGGGATTTTAATATATTCGTCATTAAATTCTTGTTCTAATTTTGCCACATTGCGTCCAGATACAACAACTGTCGCACCCGCGTTTTTCATATGTTTTGCGATTGCGCCACCAATGCCACCGGTTGCCCCAGTTATCAAAACAACTTTATCTTTTAATTCGAACATGTCGTATTCTCCGTATGGTTTTAATATTGTTTTTGCAATTCTCTGGATAAATGTTTTAATCTTGCTGCACGAATTTTATCAACACTTTGTGGATAAATATTGCATACAAATTTACCGTTTTTATCCAACAGTTTAACACAAACATATTGTAAATTTGCCATGATTTGTGCGCGTTCTCGTGCAGATTCTATGGTTTGTTTTTGATTCATTGTCAGTGTTAATGTTTTTGATAAAACAACAGGGTCAATATGTTCTGGAATTTTTTGTATATCGTTTTGTGCCGCAGATTCTTGTTCAACAATTTTTGAATCTGGGTTTTGCGACATTGTTTCAACATATTTTGTATCGCTGAAATGTTTTTCTGTTGTTTCTTGGTTCGATAACAATATTGATAACACCATGGCTTTGATATCTTTATCACCCAAAGACTTTTTAAAATCCACAGGATTTTTTGAATGTTGTGTGATAGTCAATCTAACCACAGAATATTTTTTCAAAAATTCTTTGATTGCAAAAATTGCGTCTTTTTGATTAATAACTTTCTTTAACACCAATTCCACACAAGGTTGATTTTTATCGTTATATTCACGATATTTTCCCATGTATTTATTCACAAAATCATAATATCGTTTCCACTGAGATTTTTGTTGTGTTTTTGATGAATTTGTTGGTTTTGAAAATAATTTTTCTTTTCCTTGTTTATTTACAAACAAAATATCACGATGAAATTTTTTAAAAGTTTCGTTTAAAATTCTGGTTTTAAGATAATGGTTATTAAAATCATCTTCAAACAAAATATTTAAAACAAATTTGGTGTCATTTGGTACCACCAGTTTTCCAGCAACCATATCACCCACATTAATAGAATATATTTTATCTGTGGTGCTGTATCCATCTGATGACACAATTTCTTGAAATGAAATATTAAAAATATTTTTACCAGCCATAAATTAAACCTCTAATTTTTGAACATTTATTTTATCAGTTGTGCGTGAAATTAAACCAGACAGGACATTTCCTGGGCCTATTTCTGTGGCGGAATTTATTCCCAAATTAACCATTTCCAACACAGATTCGCGCCACCGCACAGTATTGGTCATTTGATAAATTAACGCATCGCGAATTTCGTCAGGGTTTGAAATAACATTTGCAGTTTTGTTTGAAATCCATTTTGCGCTTGGTGTTGAAATTTTGACATTTTCGAAAACTTTGCGCATTTCATCAGCCGCAGGTGCCTGAACACGACAATGTACCGGTGCCGACAAAGCCAAAGGCATAACCCTGCGTGCGCCGGCATCTTTTAATTTTTCACTTGCTGCCTCGACTGATTCTTTTAATCCAGAAATTACGACCTGACCTGGACAATTATCATTTGCCATGTCGCAATCGGTTGATTCACAAATCTCCCGAACGATATCAGCATCTAAACCCAACACAACCGATGTTAAACCGCGTCCAACCGGCACCGCAGTCTGCATTGCGTTCCCGCGTGCGCGCAACAGGCGTGCTGTATCCGCCAACGATATTGCACCCGCCACCGTCAGCGCAGTGTATTCGCCCAAACTGTGTCCTGCGACAAAATCAGGTAATGGCAACCCAGACGCGCGATACATTGCGACAGATGTCGCCATAATTGCCGGTTGCACATTGCGTGTTAATGTCAAATCTTCCATGGGGCCATTGAAAATAATATTTGATAAATTTTCGCCCAAGGCCTCATCAACCTCGTCAAAAACGGCGCGTGCCGCGGCATTAGTTTTATAGAGTTCCGCACCCATACCAACGATTTGCGCACCTTGACCTGGAAATACAAATATCGACGACATAATTTTATTCCTTGTTTTATATACGCAAATTATAGAAAAAATATAGCAAAAATCAAATTTTTATTACTTGCGCATGGAAAATTCACAGCCGCAATATTTTTGACGATAAAAATCAGTTGCACGATTTATTTGAATCCGTAAATCTTCGTTCCATTTAACAGGAATATATTTTATCTCGCCACATACAGATTCTGCCGCTGCATCTACTTGGTTTTGGTCTTTGAAACGCGATACACCAAACACAGACGCGATGGCATTAAATCCGTTTTTAATTGCAAATTCACGCGCAAAGCAAAACCGATACGCAAAACATTTACTGCACCGCGCACCGCGTTCAGGTTCGTTTTCCAGACCGCGCACCGCCATCAACCACGCATCATGGTTATAATCACCAACCGCGTATTTAACACCCAAAGATTCACAATATTTAATCTGTTCGGCGAGTCTTTTTTGATATTCGGTATCTGGGTAAATATTTGGATTAAAAAATAAAACGATAAAATCATCAATGCCCGGGATTTGTTTGTCCGCCAACTGTTTAATTGCGCCAGCGCTGCATGGCGCACAACAAGACATTAAAACTAATTTAATTTTATTTTCCATATTTATTTAGATTTTTGTTTGCGACCGCGATTATATTTTGCAATTTCGTTTATAACTTGGTTAATACCATTTTGGACTTCTTGAATATTTCCAAAGCGTATTTTTTTACCACTAATGCCTGTATGGATTTTGTTGTTAAACCGAACAGGTGTGCAACGTTCTTTTTTATCGGTATTTCCTCTCAATCTAACACCGGTTCCTGTCAAATCCGGTACTACATAGGATTCTGGATAAAACACATGTGAATAAACTTTTGTTTCTGTTTCAATATCTGGATTTTCAATGTTTGATTGAACACGCACAATATATAATACTGTGGCACGCATGCCAGATTGCAATTCAAACATTTTGTCAAAAACATAATCTGTAAATGCATCACCAGAATTTAATACGGTACCTTGTGAAAAATCGATACTAAATACCGGGGTAAGATTCTTTTTATAAATTTCACAACTGACATAATAAGAATATGTGTTTTTGAATTTTCTGTTTAATTTAAAAGTGTCTGCAAATGCACTAATCCAGTCGCCCTTAACATTTCTGGTCACTTTCAAAGTGTCTTTCAATCGTTCAACAGAAATTTGTTTAAATTTGGTTTCGATATCATTTTTTTTGTTGTTTAAAAATTTAATTAAATTTTTGCTGGGAACATTATTATCCAACACAAATTTATTGCCATCGCTTGAAATACCAACAATTTTAAAATTTACATCTGGCATGTTTGATTCCTTGATTTTTTTTAAATAAAAGGGGAAATTAAATTTCCCCGATATAAAACTATTTTCCAATCACGCGTTCTTGTTGCATACGTGCAAAAACAACAGGCAACGCATCACCTTGATTTACCACAGGTTTTCCAAAATTCCCAATAGAATAAATTGGGTGTTTGGTTTGACCAAATGTCAGTGTTGTCTGGCGTTCCACAGGCATATTTGCATGATCACTTCTTTTCAAAGAACGAGGATAATTTTCGATAATCATATAATTTCCACGACCTGTGCATGTGACAGATTTTGCATATTTGTTATGACTGGCCAAATCCAAAATATCGCGTTCAGTTTGTTTTGCATTACCGCGTTTTACACCGAAAATAAAAGTTGCAGATTTTTGTGGTTCAACCATAGTAAATTGCATATTTAAAACTTCTATATCTGTCAAATTTGCAATTTGTTCTTTTATGGATTTTTCAACTTCTTCAAATGTACGCACATAAACAGCCTTGTTATTTCTGTGATTTAATGGACTGTATGTAATTAATTGAATCATAATGCTAATACTCCTTTTTTAACTCTATTTTTAACAGTGTGCTTACACATGTTATCAAAATAATACATGTTGTCAATGGCGGATTTTCTGGTTTTTTTATTTATATTCGCCACCAATAACGGTATTTTTATCCAATTCGATAATTTTATCGCCATCTGTGCCTGTTTCTAATTCGCGCGCACTGCACATCATGCCGTTTGATTTTACACCACCGACATTGCGTGCCACCAAAGGCTTGGTTTGACCGGGCAATATGCACCCCACCGGCGCAAATACACCAATTAAACCAATACGAACATTTGGTGCGCCACAAACGACCTGTAATTTATCAGTTCCGGTATCAACCGTCAAAATATGCAAATCATCGCGTGATGTATGTGGTTTTACATCAATAATTTTTGCGACGATTGGCGCAACAGATTTTGGTTTTGCTGAATATTTTTCGGTAATTTCTGCAACCATTTCATCGTCAATTCTTTCGAATAAATTATCAGGAATATTAAATTCCTCGCCGTCGGCAATTCTGCGTTCAAAAGATGTTGGCCATGTTAAATCATGTTTTGTTGCAAAAATATTTTGCATCTTTGTCGCGGTATCTGGCATAAACGGTTGCACAACGCGTGCGTATAAATCAATCAGTTGAAAACATTCGTTCAATACATCGCGTGCTTCATCAATCTTACCGTCTTTGATTAACGCCCAAGGTGCCGTTTCGGTCATATATTCATTACCAATTGCGAACAGACCGCGCAAAGCCATAATCGCCGCACGAAATTCGCAAGATTCCAACGCGTTGGTCAATTCGTTCAACTTTTCATTTATGCGATTTGCTAAATCTGTATCGAATTTAATATCCCCAGGAACGCGTGTTCCAAAATTTTTCGCCGATAATTTGCATACGCGGGAAACGAAATTGCCCAACATACCGTTCAAATCTTTATTAACAATTTCCGCAAATCTTTGCACAGTAAAATCAGTATCATCTGTTTCGGGTGCCGATGCAATCAACGCATAACGCCAAACATCGGCTGGGGCGATATTAACGGCCTCGTCCAAGAATATTCCATTACCGGTTGATTTTGACACCTTGGCACCATTGAAATTCAAAAAGTTTAAACCCTTTAACATATCAACAGTTTTCCAACCATCGTCCATCGCCAATTCTTGCGCTGGGAAAAATACAGAATGAAAAGATACATTATCCTTACCCATAAATTCCACGTATTTACAATCAGGATTTTTCCACCAAGATGCCCAATCGTCTGTTGCCGCCTGGGATATAGAAACATAACCCCATGGTGCATCAAACCAAACATAGAAAACCTTGTCTTCGAAACCGGGTTTATTAACCGGAATTCCCCATTTTAAATCGCGAGTAATTGGGTTGTCGCGCAATCCTTCGTCCAGCCATTTGTTTGCAATAGCAATTGCAGTTTTAGACCAACCAACACGCGAATTAATCCACTCGCGTAATTTATCCTGCATAGCACTTAATTTAAAATACAAATGTTTTGTTTCGCGCATTTCAACCGGTGAATTTGGATCTGTTGCACTGTGTGGATTAATCAATTCATCTGGATTTAATGTTGCAAAACATTTACCACATTCGTTCCCGTATGCGCGTTCATATCCGCATCGCGGGCAAGTCCCAATAACATAACGGTCCGCCAAGAATTTCTTTTCATTTACAGAATACGGTTGCTGTGACGGTTTTTCTATGACCAACCCCTTAGAATCCAACCGTTCGAACAATTCATGAATTAATTTTTCGTGTAATTTGGTATGTGTCCGCCCATAAAAATCAAAAGACAGATTAAAATTATTTATGCCCGCCAATTGAATGTCACGGTACTTATTCACATAATCCAAAACAGGCAAACCTTCTTTTTCTGCACCCATTTCAGATGCAGTTCCATGTTCGTCGGTTCCACATACATATAAAACATCACGACCCATGGCGCGACAAAAACGTGCATAAACATCACTTGGCAACAAACAGCCAATTAAATGTCCAATATGCAGTTGATTATTCACATATGGTAAAGCCGATGTAATCAAATATTTTTGTGCCATATTTGCCCCCTGGGTCTTAATAAAAAAACGACCAAAACTTTGGTCGTCTTTCTTAAAATTCTGGTGGGTGGTATTGGGCTCGAACCAACGACCTCCACGATGTCAACGTGACGCTCTAGCCAACTGAGCTAACCACCCAAAGCCAAAGCATTATAACAATAAATTTTTGTTTTGCAAATAAAAATTGCCCGCGGGGGCGGGCAATTACAAACAACCAAACGATGGTGGATGTTAAGGGACTCGAACCCCTGACCCTCTGCGTGTAAAGCAGATGCTCTAGCCAACTGAGCTAAACATCCAACAAAGGTAATTTGATTATAGATGAAAAATTCGCATTGTCTAGTTTTTTATAAAAACACCAAAATACCGGTGCTTTTTACACAAAAACCGATTCATTTTTTGCAAAAAAACAACCGGCAAATGCCGGCGTTTTTTTCAAATGATTATTCCAAAAAGTATTCCACTGTTGCAACAACACGAACGCGTTTGTTTATTTGTTGTGATTCGGGTGCGTTTGCATTATCGCGTGGCAAAATTGAAATTACACCTTGGTTTGCGCTGTGTATCTTGCCAACCTTGCTGTCGCTGGATTTTGCGAATTCCAATGCGGCCTGACGCGCGTTTTTGGTTGCTGTTTCCAACAATTGTGGTTTGATTTCATTTAAATTTGTAAATATATATGAAATTGGCGAATCGTAACGATTTTCAAATACAACACCATGACTGATTAAATCACCTGTTTTTGTATAAGTTTCTGCGACATTATGCACCTGGTTTGAACGCAGGGTCATCGTGCGTGTTAAAATGAACCGCGATGTAATGGTTTCATTTCCGCGATATGGGTTTGTCATCAAATCATTTGTTTCGGTTCCGCCCATTTCTATTTCATTATCATTAAATCCATTATCGTGCAAGAAATTCACAATCGCATCAGTTTGCTTTTCCAAATCGTTTTTAGTTTTTACAACATCGTTTCCTGTTGCGACAAATTTAATTTCCCAAATTGCCAGGTTGGCCTCCACATCGGTTTCCGCCAAACCTTTGACGGTGACGGCATTGTAATTAAATTTAGATTTGTAATAATAATACCCCGGGAAAAATCCCACAAATAACAAACCAACCGCTACAATCACAACATACCAATAAGAAATCTTTTTCAATTTAACTCTCCTTTCCTTGTCTTTATTCTAAACACGTTGCAAAATTTAAACAAGTTATTTTTAACGATGTTTTTGTTCCCAACGCAAAGCATTTTGAATATATTGTTTTGCGCGCGCTACATCGAATTTATCATCTGTTTTTAATTTACCTTCGGCATCAATCCAAATGTCGTGCGCGCCGGCAACCCGCGATATTTTTGTTAAATTATCTGCGACATTTTCCGGCGACATACCACCTGAATAACCTTGGTAGTGAAAATATGGATATACCGGCGCACGCCATACACCCGCATCACGCCCCGTTCCACCTGATTCATCAAACAATAAACTAAAATTTGCGCCAATTTTATGTAATTGTTGAACAGCATTTACAGTTGTCGGTTTGTATTGAATAATAAATTCTTTATCTTCATAATATTCAATCAAGTTTTTCAATTTTTGTGGATTAAATTTTTCGGCGGTTTTTTGTGGCATATTTAATTGAATGCGTTTAACAACTGGTTGCAAACAAGTTATATGTTGCAATATGAATCTATCTGCATTAAACAGTGGTTGTAATGCAACTGGCACTGTTCCATTACAAATATCATCGCACCAATCATTATTCACATGAATTGCAAGGTTACATACATCTTTTGTTGTAACATCATCAGACATCTTATCCACCAATTGTTTTATCCATTTATATCTTTCTGTATCTGGTGAAACTTTGCCTGGGTGCATTTGAACCGCAATTTCAACGCGCGGGTCCATTTTACACAAATCAAACATTTCATCATGTGTGTTATGATTGCGTGGGTCAGAACATGTTATATACCGTATATCCATATTTAATCCTTTTTGTTGTTCAATCGCAGTTGCCCACATGCAGAACCAATATCGGTCCCTCTCTCTCGCCGTATGCGTGTATGTATTCCGTTTTTAATTAAAATATCTTGGAAACGATGAACGGCGTTGCCCGATGGCGCGGCAAAATCGCGTTCATCAACCGCGTTCCATGGAATTAAATTTACCATACAATTTTTACCAGTCAATAAATTTGATAACATTTCGGCATATTCTGGTGTGCAGTTGTATAATATTGTGTCGCCATTTTTATCTTTTTTACCCAATAAAATATATTCAATCATTAACTGACGATTGTGCAGATTCGTAAATTCATCTGCCGCCGTTAAAACCTCTGCAATTTTATATTTGTTGTTGATTGGCATTATTGTTGAACGTAATTCATCGTCTGGTGCATGCAAAGATATCGCCAAATTTATTGGCCGTCCCCACTTTATTAAATCATAAATTCCCGGGACAATTCCGCATGTTGAAACCGTCATGCGTCGCCAAGAAATATTTAATTCGCTATTTGCGCGTTCCAGAAATCCAATAACATTTTCGGTATTTTGCAGTGGTTCGCCTGTTCCCATAACAACGATATGTGAAACATCATTATTGTTTGCATCACCATTTGCACGAATTTTTACATTGCCATTTCGTAATTCCCATTGCGCAACCAGAATTTGAGAATATATTTCATCAACGCTTAAATTGCGTTTTAATCCTAATAAAGTGCTGGCACAAAATTTACAACCCATCGCGCAACCGGCCTGGGAACTGACACATACAGAATTTCCGTATGTTGTGCGCATTAACACACACTCAATTTGTTCGTTATCATGTAATTCCAATAAAAATTTAGTTGTTTCCCCGTCGGCTGATTGCAGTTTTTTTACAATTTTTACAGGTAAAGTTTGTGCAATCAAATCCAATTTTTTGCGTAAATCCACCGGCAAATTTTTCATAGATTCTGCATCAGGTGCCCCGCGTTGCAACCAATCGCGAATTTGCGCAGCGCGAAATTTGGGCTCGCCCATGTCCATAACGAATTTTTGCAATTCGCTGTCTGTCAAAGAAAATAAAACAGGTTTCATAATTTATATCTTTCGTCTTTGATAACAATCATAGCACGACGCCGTAATTGTTTTAATTGTTGGTCTGCCATAAACATAGCCTGTTTGTATTCGGCATTTTGTTTAATGATTTTATCCAGGTTTTTATATTCATCTGTTTTTGTTGTATCGCATACCAAAAACACAGACGAATTTACCGGTTTTGACCATGTTAATTTTGGTAGTTCGGCGATTGCGTCCCTGACATCTGGGGATAATTCATATTGTTTTGCGGTAATTTTTTGTGGTGCGCCACCAAAGTTTTCAGCCATACGCATTGCATCATCACAATTTTTTGGCGAACTTAACTTTGCGCGCACAGATTCCGGCACATCAACCAATCGCACCAATGTCACATTTAAAGGCAAACCGCGGTCGCGTGCCAATTCGGCGCGTTCTGCGGCAATATCTGCATCGGTCACATCAACCATTGGCAATACAGTTTTTGCAACAACAACCTGCCATGCAATTCCGGCGCGCACTGCATCACGCGCGATATTTTTTTCATTTGTGGAAAGTTCTGGCAAATTCATGCGTTTTATTTCGGCATCAACATCTTTGTCTGGGATATTTACACCAAAATTACTGGCATAGTTTAATTTAACGGCATCATCAATAATATTTTGCAATGCAACGCGTCTATTGTCTGTTGATATTTTACCTTGGTATGACATCAGTTTTGTTCGTGCTGTAATATCTGCATCTGTAATAACTTTGCCATTAACGGTTGCGACAACGGTTGTGGCATTTGCCGGAAAAACACAAAACAAACATAACATCGCAATAATATATTTTTTCATATTTCCTCCTTGTCCCACGAAGCCTTGGCGAAGTGGGATCCTTTAATTAATAATCTAAACCAAACCTGAACTGGAAAGTTGTATTTCCTGTATAATCATCGCGAATTGCATAATCGCGATGATATCCCAATGACAAGAAATAACATGGGTGTTTATAATATAACCGTCCAGAATGTCTTTGGAATTGGTTGTATGTGTTATTATATATCGCATCAAAATTAAAAGACAACCGTTCTGTTAATTGAATCCTGATACCACCAGCGGTTTCGTTTATATCTTGACCTAAAAATGCTTCATCTAATTGTTCTGACCAAATGTGACCAACATATATGTAATTATGTGATGTTCCAATTCTGCCATCTGTTTCAATATGACGCAAAGCCAAGGAATCGCGGTCCAGGCGAAAACGGGAATTTAATCCTAGCCAAGAACCATTATCCAAACTAACCCGTCCAACATAATCGGACGCGTCTTTGTGGAATCCACTGTTTGGGTCGGTTTTTGCGCGCGCACTTAAATCATAACTTTGACCTAAAAATACTTCTGCGGATTCACCGTCATTACTAAATGTAGCCCAACGAACCCCGTAATCGGCAAATGTTCCGTTTTCCCACAAATCGTATCCAGCAAACCGATTGTTTGAAAACAAAGTTGTGTCAGATAATAATGCCCCCGCAGAATCACTGGATTCGCGTGTTGCAAATAATTCTTGTGTTTCTGTATGGCGCATAACTGTAATTCTGGCGCGTGGTTCAATAATGTGTGTCCAATTTTTTCCAGGACGGAATAACGGCAAAGACCATTCTGCATAACCCGATGGTAAAAATCTGTTTTTCATACCGGTATATTCTGGGGTATCTGTTAAATCGTAATTCCTGAAATTATAAACATCGTATCGTGCGTCCAAACTGAGTGTAAATCTGTTTCCGCCCCACAAAGTCCATGGCGAAACAATTCGTGCGTCACCAATTACGCGTTGCATTGATGTATTATCATGTCCATCGACCGCCAAAATATCACTGGCGAATGTTGCATATGTTTCTTGGAATATTGGCGATGTTTGAAAAACACCGCGTATGTTTGGCAAAATGTTTCCATTAACGGTTGCCTCGTTTGAATTAGAATCACGCAGTTCCTGGAATATGTGCGTATCTGCAACAATATAACCTGATTGCCCAAATAATTCTATTTCTGCCCCAGAATCCAAATACGGTTGGTCATCATAAAATCCGTATTTTTGCAAATATGTTTTATCAGACACGCGTTCCAAAGCAACCTTCATACGCGTATATTCGCCAAATTCGATAACATCATTATTGAATATATGCCACCGATTTTCGCCATTGCGATTTTGTGTAAAAGACCCACGCGTTCTGTATTCACTGTGTTCGCCATTTAACCGATGTTCCACCTGAATCAGCGGGTTTTCTGCGGTTAAATAAGACAATGTCACCGTTGCATCATGATAATCACTGAAATTTAAATACAGCGGAATATTTATTTGTGTTCCCATATTATTTGTGGAACTGAAATCAGGTATTAATAATCCAGACCGATATTTAACACCCGGGTCCGGCATAGAATAATACGGAAACCAAAATACCGGCAATTCATATACCCACAACACAGGGTTATAAAAATACAAATCGCGCTTTGTGGAATTATGCTTTATTTTTGATGCCGAAATTTCCCATGCATTACCAAATGAATCACAACCATCACATGCGGTAAATACCGCATGCTTTGCAACGGTTATGTCATTATCGCGACTGACAGATTCTGCACTGATATAAACATGGTCGCCCAACCATAATTCTACATCTTTGCCATCAATTTTTGTTCCGCGATTAGAAAAACTGGAATCAGTTAATTTTAATGTTTGTCCTGATTGATTTGTAATTGTTGTTTTGCCAACGGTTTTTATTTCGGCACTGTGTATATCGTATTCAATTTTGTCGGCAACAATAGTTTTGGGTTCATCAATATTAACCGCCCCCGGCAACGCATTTGCGGTTGCGCAATATAAAAAGACCAACCAAAAATTTATAATACACTTTTTCATTTTTTGCGTAATACCATTATTGATACACCCAACACCAAAAATACCCCAAATGCCAGTATGTAAAAATCAGTTAATGATACCAACATGTTTGCAGATGTCATATATAATGTCATCAAAATCGCCATAGACAATACCGCCATCGCAGGTGAAAAACTGGCGCGACGACGCAACAAAGATGTTTTTAATAATATTGTTGCACACACAATCGTCAAAATTAAATTCATAAATGGCATCAAAACCCGATTGCTTAATTCACTCAAAACAGCCTTTTGTTGTTTGGCATCGCCAACAGGATTGCGAACATATTTTAATAAATTACCAGATGAAATTCTGCGCACACGAAAAGCCCCAGAGTTTTCTTGTTCTGCCAACCCCAAATCCATATCAAATGTATCAAATGTTCCAGTCACCATTGCGCGACCATGTGATTGCAAAGATCCGTTTTCCATAACAATTGATAAACCGCGTGGTGTTGTCACCAATTTTCCAGTTTCTGCAAAAACAACCATATTATTTTTTTCGTTTCGTGTATCAGACAACATAACCTGGGACATATCATGTCCAGAAACTTTATCAACATAAACAACCAATCCATCGGTAATATTTGTAAATGCAGATTCTTGGACCTTTAAATGTGCCAAACCATAACGCAGATTCCATTGTGTATCATAAAAATAACTTTGACTGATTGGTACCAACCAAATATTTAAAATCAAATTTAATATGGTTAAAATTGTTGCAAATCTAATTGCCGGCCGGGCCAGTTGCCATGGCGACAGGCCGGACGCCATCATAACCGACACTTCGTTATCAGCGATTGTTTTATTATACACGAAAATAACCGCAATAAATGTCACAAACGGAATAATAATAGAAATTATAAAAGGAATTAAAAACGCGACCAGACCAATAAAACTGCCGAAATTTATACCATAATTTAATAAAAATTTCATCATGGCCATAATCTGCATGGTCCATGCCAACCCCGTCAATATCAGCAACAGCATAACAAAAATCGCAATCAGTTGCCGGGAAAGATACCTATTTATAATTCTCATGATAACATAAGTATAGAGCCCAAAAACCACACCGTCAAATTATTTATAATTTTTCTTGCAATTACAAAAAAGCATGTCATAATACAAATGTTCTTAAAAAATAGTTTTTTTAAGGGCGGGGCATAAAAACCCCGCCCTTTTAATAAAATTAAAAATATAAAACAACAGGAGTAAAAAATGGCGTTTGTTTCTATGCCTCGTCAGGATTTATTAGAAGGTATTAAATCTTTGGCTGCTGAAAAAAACATAGACAAAGAAATTGTGTTTGAATCTTTGGAATTGGCTATTGCAAAAATTGCAAAGCATAAATACGGTGAAGAATTCAACATAACTGCATCTATTGACCGCAAAAACGGTGCGATTCATACCCAGCGTTTATTTACAGTCATTGAATCACCTGAATCCATGGGCGATGAATATGACCCAAATACAATGCTGACTGTGGCCCAGGCAAAGAAATATGCCGAAAATCCGGTTGTTGGCGATGTTGTGTCCGACCCATTACCAGAACCTGATTTTGGTCGTGTTGCGTTTCAAACCGCGCGTCAAATTATGATTGGTCGTGTGCGCGATGCCGAAAAAGGTCATCAATACGAAGATTTCAAAGACGAAATTGGCACAATTGTCAGCGGTGTTGTTAAACGTTTGGAATTTGGTAATGTGTATGTTGATATCAACGGCAAAGCCGAAGGTTATATTAAAAGCACAGAATTAATACCTGGGGAACGTTTGGCTGTCGGTGATCGTGTGCGTGCATTGATTATGAATGTGGAACGTTCAAATTCTGGGCCACAAATTTATTTGACGCGTACGCACCCATCGTTTATGGAAAAATTATTCACCCAAGAAGTTCCAGAAATTTACGAAGGTATTATTAAAATTAAATCTGTATCACGCGCACCTGGCTCGCATGCGAAAATCGCAGTCGAAGCAACTGACCCATCTATTGACGCGGTTGGTATGACTGTTGGTATCAAAGGAACGCGTATTCAACCTGTTATAAACGAATGCAATGGTGAAAAAATCGATGTGATTTTGTATTCCGAAGATCCTGCGGTTTATATTGTCAATGCGATGCAGCCTGCAAAAGTTGCAAAAATCATTATTGATGAAGACAATCATCGTGCGGCAATTGTTGTAAATCCAGACCAACAATCTTTGGCAATTGGTCGTCGTGGTCAAAATGTTCGCCTTGCTTCTCAATTAACAGGTTGGGAAATCGATGTGTTAAGTGAAGAAGAAGAACAAGAACGCAGGGCGCGCGAAACAAAAGAAAAAACAGAATTGTTTATTCGTGGGCTTGATGTCGATGAAATGATTGCGCAAATTTTAATCAACGAAGGATTCCGCACAATCGAAGAAATTGCATTTGTTGATATCCAAGAATTAGAATCTATCGAAAGTTTCAATGCTGAATTGGCGGCAGAATTACAAAAACGCGCCAAAGAATATTTGAACAAACAAGAACAAGAATACATTGAATCTGGTCATGCAATCGGCATGAGTGACGATTTGTTAAACTTTTCATTTGTTCAACGTCCAATTTTGATGAAATTGGGAAATGCTGGTATTAAAACTTTGACTGATTTGGCTGATTTGTCTGCGGACGAATTGGTTGAAATATTGGGCGAAGATACAATGTCATCGCGTTTGGCTGGTCGTGTAATTATGAAGGCACGCGAATTGGCATATAATATCAAACAAGACTAAAAACAAAATAATTTAAGGGAACAAAATTAATGGCAACATTAACACTTGGAAAATCTGTGACTTTGGACGCGGTGCATAGCAAAAAAGGTGATTCCGTTTTTGTGGAACGCCGCCGTCGTATCGTCGCACCCGGCAATCACGAATTGCGTGACGAACCCGAAAAGGTTGTGCAACATAATGCAGCAGACGAAAAATTGCGTGCCGTTTTAGAGGCCGCCAAGGCTCGTGAAGAAGAACAGAAAAAACGTCAGGCCGCCGAGGCTGCGGCTGCCGCCGCGCGCGAGGCTGAAATTGCGCGCGAGGCCGCAGAATACGAACAGGTTAAATCCCAGTTGTCTGCGCGTGAAAATGAATTAAACGCGGAACCTGATGTGACCCCTGAACCCGATGTTGCGCCTGTTCGTGATGAACGCAATAAAAAACAGCAATTTACATCGCATCAACGTCCAAATCGTAATAATGATGATGAAGATTCTACACCAAAAAACAATACAAAATCGTTTAAAAAAGATTTTAAAAAATCTGGAAAAATCTCTATTCATGACATTATTATCAGCAACGATGACGACGATGATGAAATTGAATTGCGTGGTGCCAATCGTCGCCGCAGCGAGGCATCGTTAAAACGTTTTCGTGAAAAGGCACGTGCGGTATTTTCTGCACCACAAAAGGTTGAACGCGTCGTAAATCTGGGCGAAACAATTGTTGTCAAAGATTTGGCAAATGCGCTGGCGGAAAAGGTTGGCAATGTTATCAAAAAATTGATGGAAATGGGTATGATGGTATCTGTTAATCAATCTATTGATGCCGATACAGCCGAACTGATTGCGGGCGAATTTGGTGCAACGGTAAAACGTGTTGTTGTTAAACCGTATGCCGACCAATTAGAACGCGAACCAAACCCAGAAAATTTAACACCGCGTGCGCCAATTGTGACCGTTGTGGGACATGTTGATCATGGTAAAACATCTTTGCTGGACGCATTCCGTAATGCAAATGTCGTTGCTGGCGAGGCTGGCGGAATTACCCAGCATATTTCATCGTACGAGGTTAAAACATCGTCTGGTCAAATGATTACATTTTTGGATACACCGGGTCATGAAACATTTACGGCTATGCGTGCGCGTGGCGCCCAAATGGCAGATATTGTTGTGTTGGTTGTTGCGGCAAACGATTCAATTATGCCACAAACCATAGAGGCAATAAACCATATTCGTGCGGCAAATGTTCCATTTATTGTTGCAATAAATAAATGCGACCTGCCCGAAGCCAATCCTGAAAAGGTTAAAATTGACTTACTGCAACAAGAAGTCCAGGTTGAATCAATGGGTGGTGATGTTCAATGTGTTGAAATTTCTGCCAAGAAAAGAACTAATTTGGATAAACTAGAAGAGGCGATTTTGTTGCAAGCGGCCATGATGGATTTGCGTGCGGACGCTGATATGCCTGCGGTTGCCAATGTTGTAGAGGCAAAAATGGAACGGGGGCTTGGTGCGGTTGCAACAATGATTATCCGCCAGGGAACATTAAAGATTGGCGATGTTTTTGTTGTTGGTGAAACATTTGGACGTGTTCGTGGATTGATAAATTCTTTTGGCGAACGTGTAAAATCTGTAAAGCCTGGGCAACCAGTTATGGTGTTGGGTTTGGATTCTGTGCCTTCTGCGGGTGATGAATTGCGTGTTATGGAAACCGAGGCCCAAACGCGTGAGGTTGCCGCATATCGTGTGCAACAGGCCAAAGATAAAGCCAATGCGGTAAAACGTTCATCATTGCAAGATTTGTTTGCGGCGCGTGACGAATCTAAAAAATTGATGTTGCCGGTTATTTTGCGTGCCGATGTGCAGGGTTCTGTCGAGGCTATTACCGACATGTTGCGTGGAATCAATACTGACAAAGTTGGTGTTGATATATTGTCGTCTGGTGTTGGTCAAATTACCGAAGGCGATATTCGACTTGCAACGGCATCTGGTGCGGTTATTATTGCGTTTAATGTTCGTGCCGACAGTGCTGTTCGTGATATGGCACGCGCGGGCGGTGTTGATATACGTTATCACAGTGTTGTATATCGTATCACCGATGAAATCAAAGAAATATTGTCTGGTAAATTGGCACCTGAAAAACGCGAAACATTTATTGGTTATGCCGATGTTATTGCCTTATTTACCGTTGGCAAAGGCACGCGTGTTGCTGGTTGTCGTATGACCGAAGGTGTAATTAAAAAAGATGCTTTTGTTCGATTATTGCGCGACAATGTTGTGATATATGACGGTAAAATTGGCGAATTGCGTCGTGAAAAAAATGAAGTCAAAGAAGTATCGGGTGGTGTTGAATTCGGTATGAGTTTCGACAAATATAACGACCTGAAAGAAGGCGACCGCGTTGAATGTTATGAGGTCACCGAGGTTCGTGCCGAAATTTAATTGATTTTGTAAAAAAATAGTGGGGGCAATTAAACGCCCCTTTTTTTATATTTATTTTTGTGATATAATATAAAATACGATGAAAAATTTATTTACGATTTTTTTATGTTTGATTTGTATGCCGGCATTTGCAACAGACGGTTATGTTGAATATGTTGATGTTGATACAAATCCAATTCCTGAAAATGTCGCATTGTTGGAACAATTAAATGCGCCTGGGTATGTTGATGATACTGGCATTGCATGGCGCGAATTTGCGTCTGGATATTTTGAATTGGACGGAACCGCGCAAAGTCATGCGACCGGATTAAATCCTGGGGATTGGCGTGCATTTAACGGCGAAACCCAGGTTCTGGGGACCGCCACATGTAATTCGTATTCCAAAAATACGGATACATATTTTGCGGCGGGCGAAACGCGTGGTGCAAATTGTTGGTGTAAAATTATCGCAACAACCAATAATATCCATAAATCCAGCCCCAGTAAATGGGTTTATCGTGGTGAATATGAAAATCCTGGACAGTGTGCAAATCTTTGTACATATCGTTGTTCGTATAATTTCTTGGACGACCCAGAATTTCGTGGCGAAATATTGAATAAATAAAAATCCCGCATAAATTGCGGGTAATTTTTTTATCAAAATCATTTATATTTAACTGTTTTTGCGTTTTCTAAATTCGTCCAATGATACAACGCGTGCATCATCTTGCACACCTTTTTCACCGTCCAAAGGCAATTCCATATCATTATCGGCGGCATCTGGTGATGATTTATGTTGAAAAGTTAAAATAAAATCAACGGACGGGTCTTTGAATTCAACCAATGCCGAAAAAGGCACGCGAATAAAAAATGGTCGTCCATCAAAAGTCAGTTGCACACCAAACTCTTTATCGGAAACATGCAAATTATTATAAGAATATTGCAACACGATTGTCATAACATCAGGATACCGCATACGCAAAAAATCAGGTAATTGAACACCGGCATCGCGTGTCTTGAAAGTAATGAAAAAATGCGACCCATCGCCCAAACCGTTTATTTGTGCATGAATCAAAGCATCTTTGACCACAGATTTTAATGCGTTATCCAACAATAATTGATAATCAATTCGTGCCATATTATCCTTCTTTGGCATACAGTATATTATTTATTTCGCCATTGTTGCAAGTGACAAATATTGCGTCATCGATATCGATAAAAGAATTTTTATCCAGACCTGTTGCCCAAACCTGGGTATGTGTTTGTTTTAACGAACCAAAAATTTTTGCACGCGCACCCGCGTCCAGATGTGCGGCGGCCTCGTCAAACAAAACGATACATTTGCGCTTGGTTTTTGTATGTAATAAATTTGTGTGTGCCAAAATTAAATCAAACAAAGCCATTTTTTGCTGACCGGTACTGGTTAATTTCACAGGTAATTTTAATTCATTGTTAAACATACCAAAATCTGCCTTGTGTGGTCCGTCCAGAACCATTTTGTCGCCAACCAATATTCTGTTTTGTTCCAAATATTTTCTGTATTCGCGTTCGACCGCCGCAACGGGCATACCACTGATAATCATTTTTTCGGTTAAACCATCAACTGATACAGAAAATTTATCCAAAAAATAATTTAATTCACCGGCATATTGCACGCGTGTTGCCGATATAGCCACCGCGGCGGCGGCCAATTGGTCATCTAATGCGTCCAACCATTTTGGGTCTGCGCCATTTTTTAGTGCAAATGCGCGTGATGTTAATATTTTTGAAAAATTTGCACACCGTCCATTATGGTTTGTATCAAATGTGCTGGCCAATCTGTCAAAAAAAGCGCGTCTGTCGGCACCAGAATCCACAAACAATCTGTCTTCTTTTGGGGAAATCCAAACGATTTGTAATAACTTTCCCAGATTACTTAAATTTGCGGATTCATCGTTTATCTTGGCATGTCGATTATTGTCCCCAGAATTAAAATATACAGATATCGAATCCCCGTCATCTGTTTCGGCATATACCGAAAAACCGCCAGAACCATCAAATCGTGCAATTTCGCCCATGTCTGCGCCACGCATGCCGCGGTCGCCCGCCAACATAGAAATTGCTTCCAGTATTGCGGTTTTTCCCGCGCCATTTTCGCCAACAATAATAATGTTTTTTGCATCACGCACATTTATGCGTGAAATTTTATGATTACGAAAATCGTTCAAAGTCAAACAGTTAATCATAATGGAAAAAATTGGAGGCCAGGGTCGGAATCGAACCGGCATACAAGGATTTGCAGTCCTCTGCATAACCACTCTGCCACCTGGCCATCACTTACAATGTGTGCAGTCATATTAAACGAAAAAATATGCCATTGCAACCATAAAATTTGTGATAAAAATCGGTAATATAAATAACGGTTTTTTGTTGCAATAACTTGTTGATTTACCGTATAATATCAAAGATAAATATTGCGAGAGAGATTAATGAAAAAATACATTTTACCTATTGTTTTGGTGCCGTTTTCCGCGTTTGGTGCGGACGATTGCGCGACAATCCGCAGGGTCCCAGATACTGTTTTAACATTACAACAAGTTGTTGATTATGGTTTGTGTCGCAATCCACAAACGGCGGCGGCATACGCATCGTATCGTGCGTCACATTTTAATAAAAATGCTGGCTATGCGGCATATTTACCATCTGTGTCGGCGGGATTGTCGGCTGGAAAAAATTATGTCAGTAAAAATACAACCGGTCCAAATGTTAAAACTGGCTGGCAAGATTGGAATTACAGTGCATCTTTATCGGCATCGTATTTAATATTTGATTTTGGAAAACGCAGTGCAGATTTTGCGGCGACTTTGGCACAATATCGTGCGGCTGGGTTTGATTATGATGAATCAATTCAAAATTATGTCTATTCTGTCATTGGTGCATACTATGAATTGTTGAATGCAGACGCATCTGTCGAGGCGGCAAAAATGACATTAAAGGTTGCACAAACCGCCAAAGACACAGCGGATAAAAAATTCAAGGCCGGTGCGGTTGCCAAGGCTGATGTTTATCGTGCGGACACAACTTTGGCGTCGGCGGAATTAAAATTGGAACGTGCAAAAAACAATCGTGAAATTGCCAAGGGAACACTTCTTACGAAATTATCGTTTCCCGCCGACCAAGAAATTATAATTGCTGATATGCCGGCTTCGTTTGGCAGCGATGCCGAAAGTGAAAATATTGATAAACTGATAGAGGTTGCGCGTAAAAAACGCCCTGACCTGTTGAAAGCATCGGCGAACAAAGATGCGGCATGGAATCGTCGTGCCAGTGCGTTTTTGAAAAATTTACCGTCTATTTCTGCGTCTGCATCGCTTGGTTGGGGCGATGATAATTTTAGCGATACTTTCAGTCCCAGCAGTAATGATTTAAACGGTTCTATTGGTATTCGTGCGTCTATGCCGATATTTGCGGGTTTTGCGAATATGTACGGGCTTCGTGCGGCGAATTCAAATTATGAAACAGCGGTTGAAAACGAACGTGCGGTTAAAAATAATGCGATGATGGACGTTTTTACAGCATATCAAAATTATAAAACTGCAAAAACAGTATTGGAACAAACGGATGCGTTGTTGAAATCTGCAACCGAAACAGAACGCGTCACATCTGGTATGTACAAGGTCGGGCGCAGCACCATGTTGGATTGGCAACAGGCGCAAAGTGATTTGGCAGATGCCCGCAATCAAAACAATGCGGCAAAATATGATTTGTATGTAAAACGCGCGGCGGTTGCGCTGGCGATTGGTGATATACAATCACAAATAGATGGGGGAACAAATGTTAAGTAAAATAAAAAATATTTTATCATGGCCATTGCGTCATAAATGGTGGTCTTTGATAATAATTATTGTTGTGATTGCATTGTTTTTGATATTTGGTGGTACATCAAAAAAATCAAACAAAGGCGATTTTGTGACGGTAAAAATCACGCGTGGCGATATGGAACAGGTTGTCAGTGCGACTGGCGAAATCAGTCCTGTAAATACGGTCAGTGTTGGTTCCCAGGTGTCTGGCACAATCGAAGATATTTTTGTTGATTTTAATTCCCAAGTTAAACAAGGCGAAGTTTTATTAAAAATTGAACCATCGGTATTACAGGCTTCTGTGACCGAGGCCAAGGCATCATTGGATTCTGCAAAATCACAACGTAATTTGGCAAAAAGTGATTATATTCGAGACCGTTCTTTGTATAACGATGGTTTTATCGCGCGTGCCGAAATGGAAAAATCCCAGGCTCAATATGAACAGGCCGAGGCCGCCGTTGTTCGTGCGCAATCACAATATGACAAAGCCGTCACAAATTTGGGTTATGCAACAATTACATCGCCTGTAAATGGAACTGTGATTTCGCGCAAGGTTGATAAAGGTCAAACTGTCGCGGCATCTTTCCAAACCCCAGATTTATTTGAAATCGCCGAAGATTTAACGAAAATGCAAATTGAAACCGCTGTTAGCGAGGCTGATATTGGTATGATTCAAACAGGTCAATCGGTTAATTTTACTGTCGATGCATACTCTGGCGATAAATTCAAAGGTGTTGTGCGTCAAATTCGCCTGTCGCCAACAATGACATCTAATGTGGTTGTTTATACGGTTGTGATTGATGTTGATAACGCAGATTTAAAATTGATGCCTGGAATGACCGCGTTTGTGACGATTGTTGTTAATCGTGCCGAAGATGTTTGGAAGGCACAAAATTCTGCATTTTTATTAAAATCATTTGCGAACATAGACCCGGCGGCTGCAAATGTATCAACGGCAAATCATCTGGCTGTGTTGCGTGATAAAAATGTGGTTATTATTGATTATGAAAAAGGTTTGGTCACCGCAACCGAAACAGAAATTATTTCAAACGATGTAAAATCTGGCGACAGAATAATCGTTGGTCGTGTTGGCCAAGAATCCACAACAAAAAAATCTACAATGCGTGGCGGACCAATGGGCGGTGGCCCCAGATAATAATAACGGTTTAAAAATGGCAACAACGCAACCTGATGTAATATCGATGGATAAAATCTGCAAAAGTTTTCCGCTGGAAATCGGCGGTGTTCAACAGGTTTTGTTTGATATAACATTTAATATAAAATCTGGTGAATTTGTATCAATAATGGGACCATCGGGGTCTGGGAAATCAACATGTATGAATATTGTGGGTGCGCTGGACAGTGCGACATCTGGGGTGTATAAATTATATGGTCGTGATATATCAACAATGACGGCTGATGAATTGGCAGTGGTGCGAAATGAATATATCGGCTTTGTTTTTCAAAACTTTAATTTATTATCCAAAAGAAATATTCTGGACAATGTCATGTTGCCTTTGATGTATCGTGGTTTGCCAATGGACGAAAGGATTCGTCGTGCCCGCGAAATGTTAAAATTGGTTGGTTTGGAAAACTTTGAAACATATTTGCCGACACAATTATCCGGTGGAATGAAACAACGTGTTGCGATTGCGCGTGCATTGGCGGGTGACCCAAAATTGATTTTGGCGGACGAACCAACCGGTGCATTAGATTCCAAAATGGGAAATGAAATTTTGCAGTTTTTTAAAAAATTAAACAAAGATATGGGTATAACAATCGTGATGATAACGCACGAATTTGATATTGCAAAATATTCAGACCGACTGATTCACATTTACGATGGTCGCATAACATACGATGGAAAAATTCCACGCAGTGAAGCCGATTTAATGCCAAAACATAAAAAGGACACAAAATGACCTTTAACGATATAATGAAAGAATCTTGGCTGTCAATCAGTGGCAATAAATTGCGTTCTTTTTTGACCGTATTGGGTATTATTATTGGTGTTATGGCGGTGGTTATAATGGTTGCGGTTGGCGAAACAGTGCAACAATCAATCACAGACCAATTTTCGTCCCTGGGGACAAATACAATTGTTATTCGTGCGGGTGCGGCGCGTGTTGGTGGTGTTCGCACCGGCAGTCGTCAAACATTAACCACCGATGATGCTGAATATTTGGCAAAAATGCCCGATGTTGCGGCGGTCAGTCCTATGCAAAATTCTGCCGCCCAGGTTGTATTTGGAAATAAAAATTGGGGGACATCATTGGTTGGTGTTTATCCTGATTATCAAACTGTTCAAAATATTGATATAGAATATGGAACATTTTTTGATATGGACGCGGTAAAAAGTGCATCTACATACGCGGTAATTGGTCCCGATACAGCCAAAGAATTAGAATTGCCATCAAATCCAGTTGGACAAATAATTCGAATTATGAATACACCGTTTGTAATTATCGGTGTCACCAAGGCCAAGGGCGATTCCGGTTTGGGCAGTCCTGATGACATGGTTTTAATTCCAATTACGACATTAAAAAAACGCCTATCCGGCAGTCGTTTTCCCAATGCGGTCCAAGCAATAGTATTAAAATTATATCAAGATGCTGATAATAATATTGCAACCGAACAAATTACGGCAATTTTGCGTTCGCGTCACAGGTTAAAAGATGGCGATGATGACGATTTTCAAATTACAGATATGAAACAGGTAATGGAAACAATGAATACTGTGACGGGATACATTAAATTGCTTCTTGTTGCGATTGCGGCGGTATCGTTGTTGGTTGGTTCAATTGGTATTATGAATATGATGTTGGTGTCTGTTGCGGAAAGAACGCGTGAAATCGGTGTGCGCAAGGCAATTGGTGCGCGCGAAAAAAACATTATTATTCAATTTTTGTCGGAATCTGTTTTGATTTCGTTCATAGGTTCCATGACGGGTTTGGTTCTGGGCGAAGGTTTGGCCCAAGGTGTTGGTCGTTTTGCACTGGGATATAATGTTCCGTTGAGTATTTGGCCTGTTGTGGTATCTGTGACGGTTGCGATTGTGGTTGGTTTGGCGTCTGGGGTGTTTCCTGCGATTAAGGCGGCAAAATTAAACCCAATTGACAGTTTGCGTTATGAATAATAGAAAGGAAACATGTGACATACTTTTTATTTGCTCTTGGATTGGCTTTGTTGGTTGGTGGTGGTGAATTATTGGTGCAATCTGGCATGGCGTTGGCACATAAATTGCGCCTGAATCCGCTAATCATAGGTATTGTTTTAATGGGTGTTGGAACATCATTGCCTGAATTATCGGCATCTTTGACCGCAATTGTGGCAAATCCCCCTACCCCTGGGATTGCATTTGGTAATATTATTGGGTCAAATATCACAAATATTTTATTTATATTGGGTGTTGCGTCTTGTATCAATCCTATTGGTATAAATCGCACAGGTTTTCGTCGCGATGGTCTGTTTATACTATTATCTGTTATAATGTTGTATATGATAATGGCATTTGGATATTTGGACCAAGTAATTGGTATGTTTTTATTGCTGTTTATTGCTGGGTATTTTGTTGTATGCTATGGTAATAATTCACCCCCAGAAAATTCACAACATCACATAAAATTTACCAAATCCGCATGGGTGTTGGGGATATTTTCTGCTGTTGGCATTGGTGCGATTGTATATGGTGCAGATTTATTGGTTGATAACGCATCAAAAATAGCAACTGCGCTGGGGGTGTCAAAATCAGTCATAGGTTTAACATTGATTGCGTTTGGAACATCTTTGCCAGAAATAACCGTATCCACAGTTGCTGCAATCCATAAACAAAGTGCAATTGCATTTGGTAATATCGTGGGCAGTAATATTGCAAACATATTTTTGATTTTGGGAACAATTGGTGTGGTAAAACCAACGCATGTTCCGCAAATGTGGCAAAGTTTTTGGATAATGGCAACAGCGACATTGTTGTTATTAATTTGTGGTGTGCGTGGTAAAATTCCGCGTTGGATTGGATTGTTATTTGTGATTTTGTATGGAATTTATGTGTGCTCGTTGTTTTAAAAAAATACCACCATTTTGGCGGTGTTTTTTTATAATCCCAATTTTGATTTCATATCGGTTAAAATTGGGGTTTTTATTCCTAAATCTTGTGCGCGTTTTAATACGGTTTCAAATGCGAATATACCCTCAATCGTGCCAACCAAAGGTGTGCCATTTGCAATTGCGACACCGCCGGCATAATTGCGACTGGTTGATGATGTTGCTGACAAAAACAAATCGCCCAATCCACAAAGCCCGACAAATGTTTCTATTTTTGCACCCATTGCCAAACCTATTTTAATAATTTCATCACAGCACAATGTAAATATCATCGCCCTTTCGTTTTCGTATGGGACTTTCACAGATATAAACCCAGAAATCAAAGCAATAACATTTTTTCCAACCCCTGAAATCTGTGTGCCGATAATATCATCTGTTTCGTTGATATATGCCAGATTCAAAACCGCCCTGCCCGCGTCCAACACGCGTTGTGTTCCTGCCAAAGTTGAACCAGTTGGTGCGCCAATTGCGACCTCGGTAGCAAATTGTGGTCCTGATAAAACGCCAATATCTGTGCAATTTGGTAATTCTTGGGTTAAAATTTCAGTCATAAACTCGTGAGTTTTACTGTCTGCGCCCTTGGTACAGATAATAATTGGCTGATTTTTATATACGCCAACAAATTTGCGCAGTGTTTCACGAAAAAATGCCGCCGGTGTGACATTTAACCATACATCTGTATTTGCCAAAGAATCAACATCACGAACAATTGATAAATTGGTTGGTATATCCACACCGTCAAACCGTTTGTATTCGCCGTCAAATGACCACAGAACGACATTTGCCCCGCCCCGCGCGATATTTATCGCCAATGCTGTTCCCCACGCGCCTGCGCCGATAATACCAACGGTTTTATATAACATCACTTAATCCTTTTTAATTTCTTTTCCAAAACAGGTTTTACAGACAATCCATCATCGGATAATTCTATTGCGCGCAAATACGCATCGCGTGCCAGTTTGTTATCACCGCTTTCAATATACATATCGCCCAAATGTTCGAACAAAGCCGAACAAGAATTTGCGAATTCGCCAACGCGTTGCATTACATCTAATGCGGCGTCCAGACCTTCGCGGGCGCGCATAACATAACCCAAAGTATCCCATGTGCATGTGTCGGTTGGTGCAAATTGAACCAAACTCAAACTATACGCGTATGCTTTGTCCAGATTTTCACCACGTGCCGCCCACAGACGCGCTTGGATACTGAATACATCTGGGTCTGGTTTTTGAATCAATATAAATGCAGAATCCAAATCTTTTTGTGATGCGTCTAAATCTTCAAAAATAAAGTTGGTTTCCGCACGCATTTTATACAGGTATGCACGCGCACCAGTTGAAATATCTGCGTTTGATAATGCTTTATCTATTGTCTTTAATGCGCCAGATTTATCGCCAGATTGAATTTGCCAACCGACATATAAATTGGTCGCCGGCATAAACAAAGGCTGGGCATCAATCGCGCGTTTTACGGCATGTTCGTTATGTGTTAATTCTGCCAGACGCAAATTTACAAAAGGATAATATGGACTGGTTGATGAAATTTTTGAAAAATATTTATCATAATTTCCCATATTTGAAATCATATACAATCCAGAATGATAATTTATTGCGTCTAACTGTACAGAATTTTCATCGCCGACATTTTTTGCAAAATGCAATAACAACAAAGACAAATCAGAATGCGACATAGATTGTGTATGTGCAATCGTTTGAACAAAATTAAAAGCCAACTGATTTTTATACCCGGCATATTTTGACCAATCTGGAATGTCTGTATAATTAATCATAAACATACTGCCAGGTTTTGTTGTAAATGCGGTGCGCAATTTATTTGCATTTGCGTCCAAACCATTGTGTTTATAGAAAGACATTAAATACAAATAATCGTTTATATTCATGAATTCTGGGCGAACTTTATCAAATTCACCTGCGGCTTTTTGGATTTTGCCCTGCTCTGCAAATATTTGACCGCGCAAAAATGATTGCCATGATGGGTTTGTGTCCAAAGAATCTATGAATTTCAAAGTTTCTGTAATATGATTGATTGCGACCCCAGACCAAATACGAAATGGTGCCATCATACGCATTTTATCAGTTTTATGTTTGTTGTAAATCTCAATCCATTTACCATCATTTACCAATTTTGCATTTAAAACAATACGCGAAACAATGTTTTTTTGTTTCGCCAAATTGTCGGTGTTTTCCGGTATTTTTCCATTTAAAAAGTCTGTTAAAATACGCATCTCTTGCACAGATTTATAATCGCGTGCATTTTCATCGATATTGGCGATAAACTCATCAGCCTTGTCGAAATTATTTGTATAAAGCGCGTGTTGTGCCGCCAAAAATGCGCCATAACTGGTTGTTGGAATTGTGCCACGTGTTTGCACTGTGGCGGTTTTGGTGCCCAGCAAATGAACGGCCACCAATCCGGCAACCAATCCCCCCGACACCCACAAAAATGTTTTTATTGGTTTCATGATTTTTATATGTTAGAATAATCTTTATGGAAAACCAAGATAAATTTAATTTATATAAAAATATTTTACGCGATTGGTCATCAAAAATGAACCTGGTTGCGCCCAGTACATTAAACGATATTGATACGCGTCATATTGCTGATTCTGCCCAGTTGGCGGATTATTTACCACGCGATATTGATATTATTGATTTGGGGTCTGGGGCGGGTTTTCCGGCGGTTGTTTTGGCTGTTTTGGGTTGGCGTGTGACGGCAACAGAATCTATTGGTAAAAAGGTTTCTTTTTTAAATGCGGTAAAGCAAGAATTAGACTTAGATAATTTGGTTGTATATCATGGTCGCATAGAAGATTTTATTGCAAAATTACCGCGTAATAAAAAATATGTATTTACGGCGCGCGCGTTTGCGCCACTGATAAAGATTTTGGATTATGTGGGCAAAACAAATTATGAATTATTTTTGTTAAAGGGCAGGGATATTTTAAATGAAATTGCAACAGCCAAACAAAAATATAGATTTGATTATGAATTGTTTCCGTCCAAAACAGGTGATGGGTTTGTTGTGCATATAATAAAAAAGTAAAAAAACACCGGCAAAAGCCGGCATTTTTTTGCGTTATTTCATGTGAAATAAAATATAACATATTGAAAATGCGTAAAAACAGAAAAAAAGACCGGCGAATACCGGTCTTTTTTGTTATAAATATATTTGTTAAAAAATTAACGGCTTTTGCCGGTGTTTTTGATGATTAATTGTTAAAAATACCGGTTATAAATAAATATGTGTAAAATGATTGTTGTTTCATATGAAATAAAAAATAATATTTTGATTCTGCGCGATTTTTGTATTGTGGTTTTATATTCCTTGACCGAATCGAAACGAATAAATATCATTTGTTGTGATAAAAAAAGGAAGTGAATTTACAATGGTCAGGATAATAGCATTTGCAAATCAAAAGGGCGGTGTTGGTAAAACCACAACTGCAATAAATATTGGTGCATCTTTGGCGGCGATAAAAAAACGCGTATTGTTAATAGATTTAGACCAACAGGGAAATGCCGGTACAGGTTTGGGATTTGTTCGTGCCGAACATCCACAAAGTGTTTATGGTGTTATAATGGGGACTGATAATATTGTTGATAATATTTTATCAACTGCGGTTCCTGGATTGCATTTATTGCCTTCGGGTATTGAGCTTGCCGGGGCCGAGGTTGATTTGCTGGACGTGGAAAATCGCGAATATCGTTTGCGTGATGCGTTGCAACCGATTTTGGATTATTACGATTTTATATTATTGGATTGCCCACCTGCATTGGGGCATTTGACATTAAATGCTTTAAATGCCGCCGATAGTGTGATTATCCCGCTGCAATGCGAATTTTTTGCATTGGAAGGTATTCGTCAGTTGGTTAATACAATCAATGTAGTCCAGCAAAAATGGAATCCTGATTTGCGTATATTGGGTGTATTGCTGACAATGTATGATAAACGTTATTCTGTGACGCGCGATGTTGAAAATGATGTGCGCAAAACATTTGGTGATACAGTGTTTAAAACGGTTATTCCGCGTAATGTTCGTGTGTCCGAGGCGCCCAGCCATGGCAAACCGGCATTGTTTTATGATTTTAATTCAACCGGTGCCCAGGCTTATTTGCGTGTCGCCACAGAAATTGTAAATAAATTGGAACAAGAGGGTTAAAAATGGCATCTAAATTTGGATTGGGACGCGGTCTTGCTGATATTCAAATGGCACAGGGGGCTTTGCCAGATATTTCAATTTTGACTGGTGGCGAACGTGTTGTTATAAAACAAATACCACTGGTGCAAATTGGTGCAAATCCAGACCAGCCGCGTAAAACATTTCGTGATGCCGAATTAAATGATTTGGCGGCATCAATCAAAGAAAAAGGTGTTTTACAGCCGATTTTATTGCGTGCGGTTGCTGGACGCCCGTATAATTATGAAATTGTTGCTGGCGAACGTCGTTTTCGTGCATCTAAATTGGCGGGCTTGACCGAAATTCCGGCTGTTATTAAAAAGTTAGATGATAATAATGCAATGGAAATTGCACTAATTGAAAATGTGCAACGCGAAAATCTGGACCCAGTGGAAGAGGCCGCCGCATACAAAAATTTGATAGAAAAATGTAATTATGAAATGGACGATGTGTCGCGTTTGATTGGTAAATCTGCCAGTTATATTCGTAATTCAATGCGGATTTTGGAATTGCCAGAATCTGTGCGTTTAATGGTTTCAAATGGCGAATTATCGGCATCACACGCACGTACAATCGCGGTCGCCGAAAACCCCGAAAAATTGGCCCAAGAAATTGTAAATAAAAAAATGTCTGTGGCGGATACATCTGCTTTGGTAAAAAATACAAAAAGAACCGGCAAAGCCCGGCAGTTTGTAAGCAAAACAATTGCCGCCGCTGATATAAAACGCATGGAAAATGATATTCAAAAATCGTTAAATGTTTCTGCAAAAATTCTTGAAAAACGGGGCGGGGCGGGGCAAATAGTTTTGAAATTCAACACCCGCGTTGAAATGAACGAATTGATTTCAAAACTAATCAAATAAAAATGTTAAAAAATAGCAAAAAATACCGGCAAATGCCGGTATTTTTTTATGCCATAACCGAACTTTGTGTGTTGAACACAGATTTCTAAAAAAACACCGGCAATCGCCGGTGGAATTATACCCACAAAATTTTGCAATTTCGCGGGACCCCAAGAAAAAAACACCGACAATCGCCGGTGTTTTTTTTGAATTTTTCAACAAACTATTATTTAACAGTTGTTGTTGCGTTACGGTTCCATTGCCATACAGATTCGCCAGTTCCTTTAACCAAAGGACGTTCTTTACCGTATGAAATTGTAGAAATACGTTTTGCATCGATACCGTCATTGACTAACACTGATTTAGCAGCGTTTGCACGACGTGCGCCCAATGCCAAGTTGTATTCTGTGGAACCACGTTCGTCGCAATTACCAGCAATCTGGACTTTAACATCTTCGTGATTTTTCATATACAAAGATTGTGCCAACAAATTGTCATTGGCTTCTTTGGAAATTTCAGAAGAATTAAACGCGAAGAACACACGTTGATTATTCAAGTCAGCAGGTTCGACGACATTTGAACCACCGCAGGCGGCCAACATGCCAGCAACACCAGCCAACAAAGCAAAGTTTCTTACTTTCATGAAAATACTCCCTTGAGTTTTTGTTACTCGTGGTCTATTTTATACTAAAATAAGTCTAAAAGCAAGTGGGAAAACATAAAAAATGAACGACTATAATATACTTGATTTGGAATTGGCTGGGGTTAAATGGGAAATAGCAGATGTTCCGTTTGTATTGCGTGCAAAATGGAACAGTACGCAACCGCAACAAAACACCACAACAAAACCCAATGTGGCTGTGGGCGTGGGTTCTGTGACGGTTGTGCCGCCAATTGCGCCGATTGAAACCGTATCGGTTGATACAGCGATTTCAATGGCATCTCGTCCTGGGGATTTGGATAATTTGATTCGCATGATTGGGGAATTTAATCATCCTTTGCGTTCTGTTGCAACCAAGACAGTTTTCCCAAACATTGCAAAAAATCCAAACGGATTGGTTGTAATAACCGATGTGCCGGGTGCCGATGATGATGCGTCTGGTTGTGTTTTATCAGGTGGGGCAGGGGAATTATTTGATAAAATGTTATCTGCGATTGGCATGTCGCGTGACAATGTTTCGATTGTGCCGATTGTATTTTGGCGCACCCCGGGTGGTCGCACGCCGACGGCGGACGAATTATCTTTGACGCGTCCATTTTTAAACAGAATATTAGAATTTTTATCACCAAAAATGATTTTAACACTTGGTGCAACACCGGCAATGGAAATTGCGGGAATTCAACTGGCGCACGCGCATGGACGCGTATCAACCACAGAAAGCGGCACAACGGTAATGTCGATTTATCACCCGAATTATTTACTGTTAAAACCATCGGCGAAACGCGATGCATGGACGGCATTACAAGAATTGCAAAAAATGTTGAAAAACCAATAAATATATTTAATAATTTGATTACAGGTAAAAAAATAAAGGAGCCTAAAAACACATGAATAACCGTGACAATCGCCGCGATATGGGTCCGCGTATAAACAACCGGATTTTTGCAAAATCTGTCCAGGTAATCAATGCTGACGGACAAAATATGGGCGTAATGCCAACAACCGCTGCCTTGGAAATGGCGGCAAATGCCGGGTTAGATTTGGTTGAAATCAACAGTAATGGTGATGCGCCAATCGTAAAAATAATGGATTATGGCAAATATAAATATGACCAGAAAAAACGTGCGGCCGAGGCTCGCAAAAACCAAAAAACAACCAGTTTGCGTGATGTATGGGTGAAACCATTTATCGAAGAAAACGATTTGCAAATTAAAATGAAAAAGGTTTTTGAATTTTTGGGTGATGGCGACAAAGTAAAAATCTCTGTTATGACCAAGGGTAATAAAAGGGTTTTGGGTCAGGGTCGTGACGCGATTCCTGAATTATTCGCACACATTATGGAAATAATTGGTGACAAGGGGACTTTGGAATCAAAATCCAAACCAGATGAAAGAACAAAATCAATCATCGTTGCGCCCGCCAAAAAATAAAAAACCGCCCAAATGGGCGGTATTTTGATGTCAAAAATAAATAAAAGATTTGCAAATTTATAACATATCGGTTAAAATATTTCTGCATTGATGTGTTGTCAGTGTGGGTCAAGAAAACCCTTTGTTAAGAAAAAAACTCCAATCAGGTTGGAGGGCTGCGAATATTTGAATAAGCAGCACTATCCTTAACAATAGTTTTCTTGCCTCCAACCGCACATTTTTTGCGGTATTTTTTTTAAATCAAGGGGAGGAAAGAAAATGTCTATCGTTTTAATTGATGCGCGCCATGTTGGCGAACAATTACAGCGTGCCCGTCGTGGATTGCATACCATACGCATTTATTGAACCCTGTAATCTAAAAAAATGCCCAATCGGGCATTTTTGCTAGAACGGTAAATTAACGCCATTTGTCGCCGCAGACATCTTTTTGTTGATTATGGCATCTGCCTTTGCTTTTGCGTCTTTAAACGCGTCTGCGACGATTTTAGATAGGTTATCGGCGGTGTTTTGCATTGCGCTCTCTGCGATTGTCACATTAACCAAATCGTATTTCCCGGTTAATTCAACAATGCACGCGCCATTTCCAGCCAAACCTTTGACGGTAATATTGTCCAAAGAGTTTTGAACATCTGCCACACGCGCCTGTAAATCTTTGGCCTGGGCCAACATTTCATTTAAATCCATTATTTTATCCTTTGTTTATTTATGCGTAATAATTGTAATGCGTTTGCTGGGACATTATACACCTTGGCCCAATAATCATTTAGTTGTATTTTGGGTAAAATATAGGTGTTTGCATATTCTATGGCATCGTTTTCTGTATAGCAACAATGCCAATCATCTGTCAAAGCCAGTTGTAATCTTTTGAAACCACTGGGGGCAGTATCCCATTTATACATTGCGAATTTAAATGTTGTTAGGTATCTGTCCATTGGATTTGACGAATTGTTAATCTCGCGTTCTTGGCGCAAAATTCCTGGTATAAAATATTGTTTTAACCGATTGCGATAAATTATTGCTTGGTGTGTATTAAATCCATTATCGGCCGCCCAGCGACCCGCAACAGTATTTCTCACAGGTTTGTTTTTCATATATAAAATCCTCAACTGTTATGATTCAGCCCTGGAAAATCCCAGGGCTGAATATTGTTTTTTTATTGTTCGACTTCTTCGCCTGTTTCTTGATTGATACCCAGCATAGACAAATGGGTCTTACCGCGTGCATCGATACCGGTGTATCTTACATATACGGTGTCGCCTTCTTTGATGCCGGCGTCTTCAATCTTTTTCAAGCGTTTTTTGGACATTTCGGAAATATGAACCATGGATTCAAAATTGTTCATAATTTTAACGAAAATACCAAAGTCTTTTACGCCAGTGACGGTCCCTTTGTAAATATGGCCAACCTCTGGTTCTGCGCAGATTTCTTTGATGCGTGCGATTGCAGCGTCTGCGTCTTCTTTGGTTGTTGCCAAAATCTTGACGGTTCCGTCGTCTTCCAAATCAATGGTTGTGTTTGTTTCTCTAACCAAAGCCTGGATAACAATGCCGCCTTTACCGATAACATCGCGCACTTTTTCAGGATTGATATTGATTGTATAAACCTGTGGTGCGTATTTAGAAACTTCTCTGCGAGGTTCTGCAATGGCATCGGTAATTTTGCCCAAAATGTGCATACGACCAGCCTTTGCCTGTTCCAACGCATGTTTCATAATATCAAATGTGATAGATGTGATTTTGATATCCATTTGCAATGCAGTAATACCGTCTTTGGTTCCAGTCACTTTAAAGTCCATATCGCCCAAGTGGTCTTCGTCGCCCAAAATATCGGTCAATATTGC
This sequence comes from uncultured Pseudomonadota bacterium, assembly GCA_902802115.1. GTDB lineage: Bacteria > Pseudomonadota > Alphaproteobacteria > Rs-D84 > Rs-D84 > Enterousia. The sequence goes on from CADCKW010000001.1 coordinate 272,078, forward strand.
ATAATCATCGCCTTCTTTAATCAATCCCATTGCGATACCTGCAACCGGACGGGTAATAGGCACACCACCGTCCATCATTGCCAATGTTGCACCACATGTCGTCGCCATTGATGATGAACCATTGGATTCCAAAATATCACTGCAAACACGCACGACATAATCGAATTTTTCACGACTTGGCATCATTGGGTGCAACGCGCGCCATGCCAAATTACCATGTCCCAATTCGCGACGACCTGGGGATTTTAAACCCTTGGCTTCGCCAACGGAATAACCTGGGAAATTATAGTTCAAAATGAAATCGCGTTCATCTGCACCGTCCAAGTTTTCGATTGGTAATGCGTCTTTGCCGCCACCCAATGTCAATGAAACCAAAGCCTGGGTTTCGCCGCGTGTAAATAATGCCGAACCATGTGCGCGTGGCAATACACCCAATTCAATTTCAATTGGACGCACAGTTTTTGTATCGCGACCGTCAATACGTGGTTTTCCAGCCAAGATGTTTCCGCGCATAATTTTTGCAGTTAAATTTTCAATAATTTCATCAGCCCATGATTCCAAAGTTGATGTTGCAGTTGTTGTGTCGTTGAACAATTCTGGAATTCGTGCCTTGGCCGCGGCGTGAATTTCCGCCAATGTTTCTAATCTGTGCAGTTTTTCTTTGATTAACAAAGCATCACTAATTTGTGGTTCAAATTGAGCAAAATCTGCAACCATTGCATCATATTCAGCGGTGTTTTGTGGAATTTCCCAACGTTCCTTACCTGCCTTTTGAACCAATTCATTGATGGCATCAATCACAGTTTGTTGTGCATCAAAACCGAATTTGACCGCACCCAAAGTTGTTTCTTCGTCTAATTCGCCGATTTCGGATTCGACCATTAAAACACCATCATGTGTTGCGGCAACAACCAAATCCATTTCGGATTGTGTATCGACATCGCGTTTCGAAGGATTCAATACATATTTGCCATCGATATAACCCACGCGTGCCGCACCAATTGGACCTTGGAAAGGAACCCCAGACAAAGCCAATGCCGCACTTGATGCAATCATAGCCAAAATATCAGGTTGATTTTTTTTGTCGTATGAAAACACCTGGGCAATAATTTGAACTTTGTTTTTAAATGTTTCTGGGAACAACGGACGAATAGGGCGGTCAATCAAACGCGCAATCAGTGTTTCAGATGTAGATGGTTTGCCTTCACGTCTGTCGCGGGAACCCGGGATACGACCCGATGACGCAAATTTTTCTTGATAATCAACCGTCAGTGGAAAGAAATCTTGACCTTCGACCGCGGTTTTTTCGGCGCACACAGTTGCCAATACCATTGTTCCGCCCATTGTTGCCAAAACGGCACCATTTGCCTGTTTTGCCATACGGCCAGTTTCCAAACGCAATGTTTCATCGCCATATTTGATTTCAACTGCGATTGGGTGATTCAAAGGATGCGCATCTGCATCTTTGTTATTTTTATTTAATAAACCAAATAACATCAGTTTTCTCCATTTTTTATTGTTAAATTAAAGTTTATTTTTGCGGAGAAAATCATTCGTTTTTACACTCGGGCTAAAACCAAAAAAATGATAAAAGTGCAAAAATGAACAATTACCCTCCGCCAAGCCTGAAACATTATATAGATAAAAATCTACATTTGCAAATTTTTATTATTGCCCGATATATGTCATGGAATAAAAAAAACGGGCATTGCCCGTTTGATTATAACAAACACGAAAGTGTTGCGCCGGCATTTTTCATCATCAACCAGCTGATTCTGTAATCACTGATATATACTGTCAAAATAAATACAGCCAAAATACCAATTACCAACAACACATTAAATCGTGCGCCACGCATGCAATAAACAGACAGACAATACAGTATATATAAAACCCACGCATCAACCAACAAACTGATAACCCATATTGACCAACAGTTAAATGCGCAAGAATTTAATAACAATATTACAGGATACATAAAAAATACAGATGCCAAACCTTTGATTGCGATTTCCCAATCGCGTTCGCCACCGGTAATTTCGGAAATCAGCATCAGTAATCCGCCCATGATAAATAACAAAGCCACCGCCAACACAGGAACGATAATCAATTGTGAAAATACGGTTCCAATAGTAATTGTTGCGCCACCGATTAAGCGGAACAATAAAACCAATGCGCCACCAATCAATCCGTATATAAACGCCATCAGCATAGAATCTTCCAGATTACCATCGGCGACAATTGTTTTGAAAAAATTTTTGGGATTAACAATTGCGTCGCGAATATTATTCAGCAATTTTTTTGTTTTATAGTGCATATTTTACCTCTCCTTTATTTGCTTATTTCTATTTTTGCTTTATAATAACAAAAAATCAACGAGAAAAACAAATGATGAAAGTAATAATAGCAGGTCGCCCCAATACGGGAAAATCAACTTTGTTTAACGCGCTGACTGGGTCGCGCGATGCGCTGGTGCATGACCGTCCGGGTGTGACGCGTGATATGGTGTCTGGTCAAATCAAAAATCGTCCGTATGAATTATTTGATACGGCGGGGTTGGAAAATGCCAAAACCGGTATAGCCGCAGATTCTACAAATATTGCGATAAATGCGATTGCATCGGCTGACGCGGTATTGTTTGTTGTTGATGGACGCGCGGGATTAAATGCGATGGATATAGAATGGGCGAAACTGATTCATCGTAAAACAAAGGCACCAATTTTACTGTTGGCGAATAAAACAGAATCTAACAAAAAAATTGCCGATTTGCACGAGTTTTTAAAACTGGGTTGTGGCGCGGCGGTAAAGGTTTCTGCGGAACATAAACGCGGTTTTGATGAAATTTTTGAATTTTTGGATAAAATTGCATTGGAAAAAAACATTGATATAAATGCCATCGAACCCGAACCAGATACGCGTATAAAAATTGCTGTTTTGGGTCAGCCAAATGTTGGTAAATCGACATTTGTAAATCGTGTATTGGGTGAAAATCGGCAAATTGTGATGGACGCACCTGGAATCACGCGTGATACAGTAAAAATCCCAACGCGTTTTTATGGTCGTGATATATTACTGATGGATACGGCGGGATTGCGCCGTAAATCCGGGGTGACCGACGATGTTGAAACTTTGTCTGCGTTAAAGGCATTGGATTCAATTGACCGCGCCGATATAGTAATTTTGGTTATTGATGCAACAAAAAATATAGAAAACCAGGCGATGTCAATAGCGGCGCGTGTTTATGATGCGGGCAAGATTTTATGTGTTGCATTAAACAAATGGGATTTGATAGAACCTGAAATTCGTGATGAAAAATTATTAAAATTAAAACATCAATTTACAAATTCGTTTCATCAAATAATAAAGCCGATGATATTGGCAATATCTGCGGAAAAAGGGACAGGTGTTCAAAATATGTTTAAACGCATTTATGAACAATATGATATATCCATGGCGAATGTCCCGACCAGTTTATTAAATCGAATTGTTGAAAAATTGGTTGCTGAACGCCAACCACCAATGTCGCGATTGAAACGTGCAATGCGGATAAAGTTTGCGCGCCAAACAGGCCGTCACCCAATGAGAATATTGATAAATGTTGGTGGTGCATCGGATATTCCTGAATCATATACGCGTTATTTACGACGTGGAATTGCGACAGCATTGCATTGGGAACACTTGCCAATTGTAATTGAATACGAAAAAGCGGAAAATCCATTTGATTGATGGCAACATTAATCAAAATCTATCCGTCACAAAAAAACACCCCGAATTTTCGGGGTGTCATTTATTTGGAACCAAGCCTTTTTAAGTTTAATGGGACTACGAGTAAAAGAGCCGTCAGGCGATTTGTCACGAGTGCCGCGTAGGGAAAGTGCCGCGCAGGAAAGCGACAGCGAACCGAGCGAGTTGTTCGGGGCCAACAAAAAACACCTGATTTTCATCAGGTGTTTCTTGATTTAGAAACAAAAGCCTCTTGTTTTTTAATGGGAGTTGAATTCGGGGCTTTCTAAATCAAAACTTTTTTAATTCCGCCCCTTTGGGGAGGGGGACCACGGAGCCGTCTTGGCGAGTGGTGGAGGGGGTAGTTCCCCTCTATGGAGGGGTGGCGCGAAGCGACGGGGTGGTCACTGTACCACCGGACTTTCAATAATCTCGTACCAATGCGGTTGGCCGGCATCATCTTCGACGAGTAAGCACTTTTTGCCGGCGGGGCAGGTTTCGTCCGGTCGGGTTTGTTTGGTCGCCTGCAAATCCGCAATGGCTTTGGTTTGGTTAATTGTGTTTGTCACGACCGACCGAATTGTCGCGATAGTGTCGTTCAATTCAGTCACCACCGGGCTAAACCGCGCGCTGTTATACACCGTCGTGGCAATTTTGATTGGGTTTTCTGGAACAACTGGACCCGCAATCAAATTACCTTGTGTATTTGTGATAAAGCGGTCACCTGCCAAATCATACATGCCGATTTTACCATCGCTGTCGCGTTGGGCTGGGACCAAATTAACCTTTAATTCATTGTTATCTGTTATCTTAAAATATTTCAACGATACATTATTTGCATATTGTCCTCTGGAATGATTAGAAAAAATATATATCGACAACTCTTTTTGGACGGGAACGCTAACAAATTTATTTGCAGCCTTCACGACGCCATCTTCATATAAACTTGCCTTGCCGGCGCTTGTGATATCCAACACCCATGAATGAAAAGATGTTGCGTCTGTTATATAACCAACACTTGAACTACCAGTACCAATATACAAAGTTCTAGACGATGAGGAGCCATACAAAATTCCAGAATATTTTGGATTATTATTAGTTTCTGAACCAAATAAACTGGAAGGACTAGTCGCGCCATCGATGGCTTCCCACTCGTATTTTATATTATCCGATTGTAAAATATACCCTGTATCAAGAAATGTGTCATTCGCAGATTTTATATACTCTAACTCTGTATAACCGGCGGGCAAATTTGTCGCGACAGCCGGCACAGCGAACAATAATCCGATTAACCCCAATAATAACTTTCTCATGTTTTTTCTCCCCTTTGTGTTTTTGGTATGTCGCGTGATTTTTATTTTTTGCAACGCAAAAAATAAAAATACCGCCTACAACGGAGAGCGGTCGGGGTGTTCGAAAAATCACAAAAGTCAATGATCCTGCACGTGTTGCCAGGCGCAGCCACCCCGCCAATAACGGCATGGGGTTAATCATTGGGATAAAACACATGTGTAAAACATCATATCGATATCTTTGGGTAAGTATCGATTTATATAAAAAATGCACTGACGTTTTATACATGTCAGTGCAAAATTTGAAACTGTTATTTTTTTACCGACCGAATCGACGCGCCGGATGGATAACAATGCAAATCTTGCACTGGACTTTTGTAAGGCTTTTCGAAGGCCCCGAATACAATTCCCGTTGTATTCAGTTGTTATCATATAAAAAATTTTTTGTGATTTGCAAATAAAATAAAAAAAGACCGCAAAAACGGTCTTTTTTACATTTGTATAAATCGATTACCATGTTGGCGCATGGGTGCCTTCTTTGACGATTGGTTGTTCGTCTTCCCATACGGCCAGTCCTGTTTTCAAATCGGTCAATGTTAATTGCAAATAATATTCTACGCGTGTATCAACCGATGAAAACCAACCGGATTCTAACTTTAAATTGCGTTGAATCATTTTGCCAGAAAGCGACATATTCGGTGCAACCAATGTTCCAGTATTGGCAAATGTCGATTGGTCATATTCGGTATTTCCGCGTGTGTTGCGCATTTTGTTTGACATTGTGTCTTCGCCGGTAAAGTTGGTTGAAATTTGTGCGCGCCCAGATTTCAAAATTGTTGTGCGAATTTTCTTTACCAAAATATCGCTGTCTAATCTTTGCATTGTATCGTTTTTAATATCACCGACCGCAATCACAGGTTTTGAAATTCCGGCAAATGCGTTGCTTTTCAACATGGATTCTGTCATTTTTGTTGCGGTTTTTTCCCAATCACGATATTCCAATTCCATTACATCTTGCATGGTTTGGACATCGCGTTCGTTTTCCAAATCAACAACACGTGTTCCGCCACATGCCGCCAATACCGCACACAGTGCCAATGGTAATATTTTTTTCATTTTATACTCCTTTGTTTTATAAATCGAATATATGCACAACTGGTTTTTTACTTAATTTACGCACATAAATTAAATGATTCCCAGATTTTGGTAATTTTATATCAGTGCCCAGTTTATCATTAAAATTGTTTGCAATCAAGTCGCCTGTTTTTACACGAATAACACTGATTTTTTCAGGCAAAGTCACCCAAGAACGCACCTCGGCATTGGTGGTTGATATTGAAAATAAAGTGGAACCCAAACCAATCAAACCAGCATATTTGCTGTTTGAATTATATGCGGTCGCCTGGGCGATTGTGCGTGCGACGGCGGCCCCCCATGCGCGCAAAGCATCATTTATTCTGTATTCGTTAAATTCGGTCATAAACATAGCATTTACATCTGCCAAATCTTGTGCACCAACGACAGAAAAATTACTGTTGTTAAATACAGGTTCTGCGATTGAAATTTCTGGAACGATAATACCGTTGCTGGTAATAACCGGCAAAGATACCGTTTGTTCATGTAATATTGGTGCAAACCCAGATTCAATAAAAATCCATGTTGTATTATTTGGACGCAATTTTGATTCTGCGGATTTTAAATCTGTTGCAATATATGTGTTTTTTGGCGCCATGCCAACCGCGCGTTTCAGGTAAGTTTCTGCGTCCGTATAATCACCAGAATTCAAAAACCATATTCCCGATAAATACATTAACGCAGGATTCATTATGTCGGTATATGCACCCCATGTTGCATTTTCTTGTTGAATTTTATCAAATAAATCTTTGTTTTCATCTGTTATGCGCGATTGATTTTTTTCAACCATATCTGCATAGGCGCGTGACATTTCTTGTTGGCGTGCATACGATTGATTGATAATTACACGCACATCGTTTTTGTGTCCCAATCCAATCGCGTCCCATATTTGATAATACGACACAAACAAAGAATCCATCATAGACGGTTTGTATTCAGCCGCCAATCCGCCGCCTAAAAACGTTTTTGCTTCGCGAATAATACTGCCCCCGGTGGTGTCATAATTGCGCCGGTTAAATTCTTCAAATGCGTCATCGCTGACTTGATAATTTTTACCTTGAAAATTGGCAAGTCCCGTCATCATTAATTGCAAACTATCTTGGGATTGAATATCGGTGCCATTTGAATATTTATCAGCCGCCACAACAAAATTGTCGTTTGCAAAACCATTGCGCAATTCGGTTAATTCGCTGGTGGCGATTGTTGCGCATCCGTTTAACATTATTACAGCAATAAAAGCAGACACAAAATTTTTCATAAATTATTCAGCCAAAACTTTAATTGTCTTTGTGGTTGGGTCCATAAATTTAATTGGCCCATTATATCCCATCGCACGATAGTGCGCCGGCACCAAGAATTCAGGCATAGGCGCAGATTCGCCCATTAACACTTTGGCATGCAACTTCTTTTGAATATCGTTTTTTTCCAAAAAGTGTCTTTCTTGGTCGGCCTCAATCGGTCTGTGATACCAACCTTGGAACAAAACAATCTGCTTGCCTTCGGGCAGGGTCATAATATCCATTGGCGAGTATAAATCTTTTGGTGCCTTGGTTTCAATGGTTTCTTTTCCGTCTTTGTCTTTCTTTTTTTCTTTTTTGATTTCTTTGCCAATCATGTCGGAAAAGCGTTTTGCGGTATCTGGGTCATTTTGGCGCATAATAATTTTTGCCGCGGTTGTTGAAATAATGGTTGCCGCCGCGTCTGCGCCGTATTTTTCTTGGATTTGGTGTAAATCCTGACCGATAATCAGGTATGAAATTTGTTGTCCGCGTCCCAAATCTGGACCTTGGATAACCGCGTCCAGTTTTTGCATTTTTGGCATTTCGTCCAACACAAATAACACCGGATATGGCCCCAGTTTTTTACCAGATGTGCTGATAACATCTGGGGTATTTACCAACAGATAATTAGACATCAATTCAATGAAAATTCCAGTAATTGGATTTAAAGCCTGGGCATCAACCATGTTAATTGATAAATATACCGATACAGGCTTGATTTTGCCATCGCGTGGGTCTTTTAAACCTCTTAAATCTTCGAAATGGAAATCGGAATGTGATGTTCTGTTGCGCACCGCGGCATTACGGAAAATACCCAACCCCGCCATAATTGTTGATAAAATAGACCCACGTTCTTTATCAGGTGTATTTGCCAGTTGTGTTAATTCCAATACCGCACGATGCGAATATGCAAACTCTACGGCCTCATTTACGGCATCTTCTAAAACATCTTTCATTGGGTCGGCCAATGCAACCATTTGATCGCCTTGTTTGCGACGTTCTTCCATTTGTGCGGCGTTTGCCAACTGTGATGCGTTTAACCAATCCAAAATCATGGACAAAGATGCCTCTTTGCCCAACCACGCATCTGGGATATTACGCCAAGACCCGACATGTACATAATTCATAGTATTTAATTCGCCGCGTTGCAATAAACCCAAAGCCGCATACGCGTTTTGATTGGACGACATAGATAAATAATAATCCATCAAAACATTTGCGTCTTCTTGGTTAAATTCGCCAGATTGCAAACGCGCATAGAAATAATCATCGGCCTTGGCGCGTTCTATTTTTGAAACGATATATTGAATAAATCCCGATAATCCTGCGCGTCCAGATATTGACCAGTGTGGGTCCGCACTTGACCCGGTTGCATCAGGTACCAACACTTTGCAGATTGTATCAACATACAAATCGCGTTGTTCGACTTCGGTTGGGACATGTTCTGGGGATAACGGATTCCAAGACGGATAAAATATTCCGCGTTCTGGGTCATCTTGTCCTGCCCAATTCATAATAAACACCGGTCCAACAGTTGCGCGATATCCAGATGTTAATTGTTTCAATTCAGGTTTTGGGTCGTTGATAATCATGGAAACACTATCGCATTCAACAATCGTAGGAATCACAACCCCAGCAGTTTTACCGGTTCCCGGGGGTGCCACACACAACACAGATAATGTTTCGTCCATCATCAAAGGTTTAGATACTTTTCCGTCTTTGAAATATCCCAAAACCATCATAAAGCCTTGGAACAAACCCATTTTTGTTTTCCATGCAAATTTTCCCATTTTTTTAATATCTGCGGCATTTGCCTTGCGTGAAGATTTTTCATCATACAAATCTTTGCCATGCGGATTAAATTCCTTGGTCAATGTATCATCTGCCATAAAATAAAAAGCGATAATAGGTATAATTGGCACAATACATTCAAAATCCGGACTAAATATTGCGCGCATTATCCAGTTTGGAACCTCTGCAACCACAGACAGCCCAAAAGAATGTATTGCATGTCCCAAAAAAATACCAGACCAATGCAATGATGCGGGTGACCAACCATACCTGAAAACATGTTCGATGATAAATGCAAACCCAAACATCAGTGCGCAAATGCACCATATCATAGCATTCCAGCGGAATATCCAAAACATTTGGGCGAATTGACCAACCTCGTGCTCTTTATAAGCCGACGATTTAAAAATGTTCAATCCTTTGGACGAACCGCCAACAGATAAAATCTTGAATTTTTCAACCATGGTGATAACATTATAACATAAAAATCCAGATTGATAAATCACGAAATAAAAAAAATATGAAAAATATACCCAGAATTTTTATAGGCGATAATATAAAAATCGGTAATATAATACCGGTTGATAAATCTGTGTCACACTATTTGTCGCATGTTATGCGCCGAAACGATTGTTTGGTTTTTGGTGATGGTTATGAATACAGGGCAAATTTAACCCCTGATGGTCATGCTTTGATTATTGGTGAAAAAACCGACCATATTGACCCATCAAACGATATTACTTTGTATTTTGCACCGATTAAAAGATTGGACGATATGTTAAATATGGCGACGCAAATGGGTGTTAAAACATTTGTGCCTGTGATAACAGAACGCACCGTTGCAAACCATATAAATTGGGAACGTATGAAAAAAATAGTAATAGAGGCCGCCGAACAATCAAATCGAAATTCTGTGCCGAATATTTCTGCGCCAATTAAATTTAATGAATTGCCATTTACAGAATTGGTTTTTGCAGACGAACGCGCGGCATATGGTGCCGATATACCGACCAAATACCAAGGTGTAAAAAACATATTGGTTGGTCCCGAAGGTGGCTTTGCAGACACCGAATTTGAAATATTGGATAAAAATGGTGCGGCTGGTTTGTCATTGGGAAAAACAATTTTGCGTGCAGAAATTGCTGCGCCTATTGCAATATCCAAGGTGTTGCCATGACGACACGAATTGCAAAATTTATCGCACATTCTGGGATTGCATCACGCAGGGACGCAGAAAAATTGATATCGTCTGGCGCGGTTGCGGTAAATGGTATAACAATAGATTCGCCGGCAATAAATGTTGCCGATACAGATGTTGTCACCGTCAATGGCAATGTTGTTGCGCCACAAAAAGCACCAGAACTGTATATGTTTCATAAACCATTAAATGTGATGACAACATCACACGACCCAATGCAACGCAAAACTATTTATGATGTGTTGGGTGATGAATATAAACATTTGCGTTATGTTGGGCGATTGGATTATAAAACCACAGGATTATTGTTAATGACAAACGATGGCGATTTGGCGCGTCGATTGACATTACCAACTAATAAAATTCCGCGTACATATATTGCGCGTGTTGGTGGAACAAAACCGAATTTTGAAATTGCGCGTATGGGTGCGACTGTTGATGGTGTGCATTATCGACCAATGGTGATTGATGAAATTGCGCCTGGTAAAATTCGTGTGACAATAACCGAGGGTAAAAAGAACGAAATTCGAATTGTTATGCGTGCGTGTGGTGCGCCTGTTCAAAAATTGCATCGTGAATCATTTGGAAATTTGCGGTTGGGAAATTTGGCACCTGGAAAAATTATCAAAGTATCACAGAAAGGTATTGACGAACTCTTGAAAACTCTTTAATATTTAATTGTAAAGAGAATACAAAGGGGGGAATTAAATGCCTAAAATCACCACAAAGAACACTGATAAACCGCGTACTGCAACTGTTAAGACAAACGGTTGGACGACGCCAATTTATGTTTATTGGGTAATTATTTTATTTTTCATTGCTGCAACTTTTTATATATTGGGACGCAGTCATGGAATGATTCATAATCCTGCAACATTAAATGAAGAAATTTTGATGCAGGCAACGGATTATTACAATGCAGGCCAGGCAAAATTAAAAGATGGCGATATCCAAGGCGCAATTGCCGATTTGACGGCGGTTGTGGATTCTGGTGTTGTATCTGGGACTGCATACATTGCGCGTGGCGAAGCATATTTGTTGTTGGGTGATTATAAAAAAGCGATGGCTGATTTTAATTCTGCGATTGAACACGATTCGACAAATGTTTTGGCATTTTATGATAAAGCATTGTTGGAAATGCGTGTCGAAGATTATAATTCGGCAATGATTGATTTGAACAATGCGCTGGTTGTTGCCGCGTCCAGTCCAAATCCATCTGTTCCATTGCGTGATATTTACGCAAAACGTGGCCAGTTAAATTTGTGGCAAAAAAATTGGGACGGTGCGATTGCGGATTATACAAATTCATTGGCACGCCCAGACGGCACAGTTAATCCTGATGTATATGCCGAACGTGCCGAGGCATACACCGCCAAAGGTAATTATGCCGATGCGATAACCGATTACAATTCTGCAATGCAGGTTATCAAAGAACAATTGAGTGGTGTGACCGATGTTGCCGAAGGCGAAAAATTATCACGCGATGTAATGTTATACACTGAAAAAAGTGCGGCATTATATTTGAAAATGGATAATAAACAGGCGGCATTGAATAATTTACAAGGTGCGCGTCAAATTGCGGTTGCATTAAATGATACCGAAAGTGTATCGCGCCTGGATCAATTGATTGCAGATTTACAGGCATCGATTGATGGCGACCAAGGCAAAGTTGTCACCATTGACCAGGTTGAAATGGCAACCAGTGCCGATGCCGAACCTGAACCACAACCTGAATCTGTTGAACAATAAAGGTTGAAAAATCTTGTTAAAAACACCCGACAACATGTTGGGTGTTTTTTTATAACCAATTAAATATAGCCTGTTTTTGTTGCTTGACCCGGTCTAAAAAAAACCTAGGTTTAAAAGCAACCATTTTTTTCAAAAATTTTAAAATTCACTTTTTTTGTAAAAACAATGCGTTATTCAAAATCGCGATTCACCAAATGTGGTGTCGAAAAAAACCTAGGTTTTTTGTATAATCAAAATATGGCAAAAAGGTGCGGATTTCCGCCAGTTTATAAAATCGAGAGAGTTGAAAAAATGTCTGCAAAACGTATGTTTTTTGCTGCGCAAAAAACATGGTTGGAGAGAACAAAGTGAAAAGATTGTTTGTATTGGGATTATTGGTTGTGTTTGGGACGATTGCACCAATCGCGTCGCTATTTGCAGATAATACCCAAACATGTAATGGCACAATAAAAACCAGCCCGAATATTTATAATAATGATATCTGTGATGTTGTTGGTGTCACCAAGATTAATGTTCAAAAAAATGAATATGGTTTTATTGCAACCGCAGAGGAAGGAACAAAGGGCAGTTCAAGGGTTGCATTATATTTTCCTGCAAACATGTTTGCGGAATATACAAATTATGTTATCAGTGGTTTGCCATCGTCTGGAATTGGCGCAATATCAGTGGGTAAATCGCCAATAGGGACAACAACGGACTATGCTTTTTATAAAAATAACACTGCAAACAATTTTAGAATTACAGATATCGATGAAAATCAACAATGGATAAATATATTTATTTATTTGCCTAATGCACCAGCTGGTTCGGTATTTGATTTTTCAAATTTTCAAATTGAAAAAGGCTCTGTCGCAACATCTTATCGTCCATACGGTGAATATTGCGTCCCAGATATCAAAATTGCGACGACGGCATATAATGCGGCGCGGTTTAATCCGGTGAAAACAGATTTAAATAATGCGGTGGCAACCATACGCGAAATCGTCACAAAAACGATAAATCAAACCGCCGCAATCGCCAGTTTGCAAGCGGACAAGCAGACCCGCCCGGAAGATGCTTGTCCTGCCGGCAAAAAATGTTTATTGGTTGAAACCGAAGAAAACGGTGTTATTGTCCCACACTGGTTCCCGATAATTGAGGCCCCCGAAGAATAATTCCACACCAATCGGGCCCCGCAAAATTTGTAAAATTTTGTGGGTGACGCTTGGGGCGGGGGTTAAAAAAAACGCCCGATTGGGCGTTTTTTTTATTTACGCAAGCCTAATTTTTTAATCAGGGCTTCATAATCTTCTTCGTTACGGCGTTTGATATATGCCAATAACTTTTTACGACGATTAACCATCAACAACAAACCGCGCTTGCTGTGTTCGTCTTTGTGATTGTTTTTCATGTGTTCTGTTAAATTGCGAATGCGTTCGGTCAAAACTGCAACCTGGGTTGCCGCGCTGCCGCCGTTATCGTTTTCAGACACTTTGAATTCTTTAATTAATTCAGTTTTTTTTGTTTTTGTAATGGACATTACATTTCCTTTTTATATTGTGCGTTTTGGACGCAGTTGTTTATCTTGTACAAAACCGATTCCAACAAAGGTATTTGCGTTATATACGCGAACCAAACCGTCCGGTTTTGCGGTTTTGATAAATCCACCATGTTTATAAAGTTCGGTGTTTTTATCGTCCAGATTTAAAACCGGAATGCCCCCCAGTCCTAAATCTATTGGCATCAAATATTTTTTGATGTCCGCACCATTATTAACCAGATTTTCCAAAAAATCAAGTGTGACAGCATTTTTTAATTCAAAACCATTTGTGGAAATTCGGCGAATTGCGGTGACTGTCGCAATTGTTCCGCAATAATTTGCAATGTCCCGCGCCAAAGACCGAACATATGTTCCGCGCCCACATTTTACATAAAAATTCCAATTTTCACCGTCAAAACCATCGTACCTTAAATCAAAAATATGAATTTTTCGTGGCGCAATATCCGCGTTTTCGCCACTGCGTGCGATTTTATATGCGCGCACCCCATCAATATGTACCGCACTGTAAATCGGTGGAACCTGCATAATATCACCAATAAAATGTGCCACAGAATCATTTATTTGCGCCTCTGTGGGTATTTTATTGTTTTGTTGTGTAATTTGTCCGGTTATGTCTAAACTGTCTGTGCTGATGCCAAATTTGCACGAAAACAGATATTCTTTTATGCCGTCGTTTGCCGATTCAACAAATGGAATCATTTTTGTGGCGTCACCAATCGCGATTGGTAAAACCCCGGTCGCCATTGGGTCCAATGTTCCAATGTGTCCAGATTTTTTATACCCAAACAAACGCGCCACGCGTGACGAAGCACTGCGACTGAATAAACCTGATGATTTATCTAAAATAATCCAACCAGACATTTTATTCCCCAAACAAATTCAGTTGAGGTGAATTTGATTCGTTTTTATGTTTTGGTGCGCTTTTGGCTTTTTCAATTTTGATTTCGTTTTTAACGGTTGTTTTTCCGCCATGTTCTAATTCATTTAACACAGATTCTGCGCGCGCGACAACAGATTCAGGCATACCCGCCATTTTTGCAACATGAATTCCGTATGAACGATTCGCAACACCATTGACGATTTTATGCATAAATATAATTTCATTATTGTATTCGCGTACATCAATTGTCAGGCATGAAACCATATTTAAAACCCCACCATTATCACCCGACAAAGCGGTTAATTCATGATAATGTGTTGCAAATAAAGTGCGTGGTGCCATATTGTTTAAAAATTCTAATACCGATTGAGCAATTGCCATACCGTCATATGTTGCGGTTCCGCGACCGATTTCATCAAATATAATAAAAGACCGATTTGTTGCCCGGCGCAAAATATTTGCGGTTTCACTCATTTCCACCATAAATGTCGATTGTCCTGCCGCCAAATTATCGGACGCGCCAACACGACTGAATAACTGGTCACAAATTCCAATTTTTGCAGATTTTGCCGGTACAAAAGACCCCAGGTGCGCCAACACAACAATCAACGCATTTTGACGCAGGTATGTTGATTTTCCCGCCATGTTTGGACCGGTAATAAGGGCAATTTTTTTATTTGATAAATCGCAATCATTTTTAACAAAGTTATCACCATGTTTGCGTAATACGGCCTCTATTACTGGGTGGCGACCGCCAACGATGCAAAAATCTGGACCTGTTGTCATTTCTGGACACGCCCAATCGTATTCAATCGCGACAAATGCCAAAGCCGACCAAACATCTAAATCTGCCAACAAATCAGCCGTTGCCAACAAATCGTCGGCAACATCACTGATTTTCGAAATAAATTTGTTAATAATATCTTCTTCTATGGCGGCGGCTTTATCGGACGCATTGCGAATATCGTTATCTAATTCAATCAGTTGTGATGTTGTAAAACGAACATTGCCCGCCAAAGTTTGACGATGTATAAACCCAGATTCAGGTTTCATCATATCATCGGCGCGTGTTGCAGGAACCTCTATAAAATACCCCAGAATATTATTGAATTTTATTTTCAATGTATGAATACCGGTTTGTTCAATATATTGCGATTGCAGACCGGCAATGGTATTGCGTGCGCCATGTGATAATTCGCGCATTTTATCCAATGATAAATCAAATCCATCGCGAATAACATTGCCATCGCGAAAGAAAGTTGGTAATTCGTCATTTAATGCGCGATTTAATTGCAATCCCAATTCGTCATGTGTTTTTATTTCATATAATTTTTTTGCGAAATCATCGTCTAATGCCTGGGACATCATTTTTAAATTTGGCAAATTTATAATAAAATCGCGAACATGTGACATATCGCGTGGTGTGCCGCGTCCCGCGGACAGCCGCGCCAAAGAACGTCCCACGTCCGGCATAGATGATAATTCGTGTGCGATATTTATTAAAGTATTACGATTAGAAATAAAATGATTTATGTGTTTTTGGCGCAATTTTATTTCATCAATACTGCCCGACAAAGCACGCATATACGCGCGTAATTTTCGCGCCCCCGCGGCAGTTTTTGTTTTGTCCAACACATCAATCAAACATGCACCACCGGCATTTATTGGTGCGTCTATTTCCAGACTTTTCCATGTTGCCGAATCGATTAATAATTGTGCATCAATTTTGAATTGTCGTGGCGCGCGAAAGTTTGTTGTCACACCGCGACCTGCATTAAATAAATACCCAGCCAACAAACAAATTGCGCTGTCTGCGGGGTCTGTTTTAATATCACCGATAACACCGCCAAAAACATTTTCGACAATTTGTGAAATATCGGAACGAATATATAATTTTTCAAATACAGGTGTTGTTTTAAAAATTGTGCGCATGTGAAATATAGTGTCATTTTCTGCATGCGAAGATGGAAATATAACCTCTGCGGGATTTAATCGCACCAAGTCATCAATTAAATCATTTGTTGCGCCAACGAAAAATTCACCCGTTGAAATATCACAACCTGCGACATCAAATCCACCATTTTGCATTGGCACAATCGCAACCAAAAAATTTGCAGACTTTGGATTTAATAAATTTTCATCGGTCAGTGTCCCAGGTGTTAAAACACGAACAATTTTGCGTTCGATATATTTATGTCCGCGTTCCTTTGCTTGTGCTGGGGTTTCCATTTGTTCAACCAAAGCAACTTTGAATCCAGATTTCACGAGTCTCCCAAAATAATTATCAGCCGCATGCCATGGAATACCGCACATTGGGATATTTGCGCCTGTTTCATCGGTTCCGCGTTTGGTTAAAACCAGACTCAAAGCTTCGCTGATGGTTTTTGCATCATCAAAGAAAGCCTCGTAAAAATCGCCCAAACGAAACAGCAACAAAGCCTCTGGGTTTTCGGCCTTCATATCCATATATTGTTGCATAACCGGTGAAAGTTTTTCTTTTGCCGCCACGATTTTACGCCTATTTATTCAGTAATTTTCAAAGTTTCGATTTTCAATTCGGCTTCTTTTAATAACTGTTCGCAATATGCTTTCAGTTTAATACCTTGTTCGTATGCGGCAACTGAATCAGCCAAAGGCAATTCGCCCGATTCCATTTTTTTAACCAATTCAGTTAATTGTTTGTATGCTTCTTCGAAAGTTAATTTTTTTTCTTCTTCCATGATTTTCGTTCCTTTTTATAAATTGATATCCCATGTTGTGCCATTGGGCGTATCTTTTAAAACGATACCTTTGTCCAACAACTTGGCGCGCACGCTGTCCGCCGTTGCCCAATCTTTGTTTTGCTTTGCCGTTGCGCGTTCATCAATATATTTTTCAATATCGCTAACAGTTAAATTAGCATCTTTTAATGTGTTTGATTTTATATCATTAATATATTCATTTGGATTTTTTTGTAATATATTCAGCACACCGAACAATTCAACGATTTTATTTCCAATGCGTTTTAAATCGTATTCTGTTGATTTTTTTGCCAATTCAGTATTGATAAAATTAAACCAACCAAACGCAGATGCAATAACTTCCAAAGTATTAAAATTATCGTCCATTGCGCGTTCAAATTCGTTTTTAATTTCATCGATTTTTGCGTTTGTTTTGTCGGCATCTGCACCTGAAAAATCGCGTTCGTTAATTGCCATCAACCCAGAATACATTTTGTAAATGTGTCGGCGTGATTCTGGCAACAAAGAATCTGTGATATCGATATCTGCCGAATAAGTATTTCGCAACAAAGCAAATCGTATTGTATCTGCATCGTATTTATCTAAAACATCTTTTAACAAAATACCGTTGCCCAGTGATTTACTCATTTTTTGACCATTGATTTTGACCAATCCACAATGAATCCAATATTTTGCAAACTGTTTCCCTGTGAGAGATTCTGTTTGTGCAATTTCGTTTTCATGGTGTGGAAAAACCAAATCACGACCGCCGCCATGAATATCAATCTGTTCTCCCAGATATTTTAAATTCATTGCACTGCATTCAATATGCCAACCTGGTCGTCCCATACCCCATGGTGATTTCCAAGCAATTTCCCCAGGTTTTGCAGATTTCCATAATGCAAAATCCAAATCATTTTGTTTGCCTGGTTCTGTTTCTTTGCGAACACCAGTATCGTTTTTATCGACCTGGATATGAGATAACTTGCCGTATCCAGGAAAACTGGATAACTTAAAATATACATCGCCGAACTGTGAAACATAGGCATGTCCAGAATCAATCAATTTTTGCACAAAGTTTATAATATCATCAATGCAATGTGTTGCGCGTGCCATAATGGTTGGTTTTTCATTACCCAATTTATCCATTTCTATATCTGTTTGTGCCATATATTTTTCAGCAAATTCCACAGGATTTTCACCTGCGCGTGCCGCATTGGCGATAATTTTATCATCGACATCGGTATAGTTGCGAACATATTTAACATCATATCCCAAATAACGCAGGTATCGTGTAATAACATCAAACACAACGGATTGATATGCATGCCCAATATGTGCATCGCCCGATACAGTAATGCCACATGCGTACATATTAACGATTCCAGGGGTCAAAGGGACAAAATCTTGCTTGGTTCTGGATAAAACATTATAAACTTTCAATGCCATGACAAATTCCTTTATATGCAGGATTCAAAATACACAATAAAAACCGAACTTTCAACAAGTTTAATTAAATTTTTTATCAAAAAATTTGCAGATAATATCTTTGAAATCTTGGTGCATGTCTAATTGCTTTGCATCTTGACGATTTACCCATTTATAATCGGTGTGTTCAGGCGATAAAACAACATTTCCTGAAACATATTTTGCAATAAACAAATACCCAAAAAATTGAGTGTCTTTGTTGTATGCAATACCCGTCCAACCAAATACGGGGTGGGGCATTGCATCTATGTTTAGTTTAACTTCTTCGTAAATTTCACGTGTAATAGCCGTTTGAAAATTTTCACCAAATTCAATTTTTCCACCGGGTAAATCCCACATACCTGGAAACACAGGTGTTTCTTTGTTTCGTTTTAACACCAAAATATTTCCCTGTGCATTATATATAATTACTTTTACGACACCCCGAAAATTTGCCATTTTATAAATCCATTATTTACGAAAAAAACACCGACATTTGCCGGTGTTTTAATAAAATTTTTAATACATTGTTTGCAACATGTGTTGTGTTTTGTCCAGTGTTGATAACATTTTACCACTGCCACGTGCAACACAGCCCAACGGTTGATCGACAACAAATACTGGCAATCCTGTTGCGGCGCGTATTGCGGCATCTAATCCACGCAACAAAGAACCACCACCGGTCATTGCAACACCCAAATCTGCAATATCTGCGGATAATTCTGGTGGGGTTGCCTCTAATGCGTTATGAACTGTATCAACAATTTTTGCGACCGTTTCACTCAATGCTGATGCGATTTGTGATTCTGTCACAACGGCTTCGCGTGGGGTTCCCGACAACAAATCGCGTCCCTTGATTTTCATAGACATTTCATTTGTTTTATCTTTTGGTGCGATTGCGCAACCGATGGTTTTTTTGATGTCTTCGGCGGTATTTTCACCAATCAACAAATTTTTAGTCTTGCGGACATAATTGATAATATCTAAATCCATTTGGTCACCTGCGACACGCACAGCATTTGAATATACGATGCCCCCCAAAGACATAACGGCAACCTCACTCGTTCCGCCACCGATATCCAATACCATTGAACCCACAGGTTTTTCAACCGGCAAACCCGCACCAATTGCGGCGGCGGTTGATTCTTCGACGATATAAACCTTGCGTGCACCGGCGGCATCTGCGGCCTCTTGAATTGCACGACGTTCCACCTGGGTTGCGCATGATGGCACACAAATAATAATCAGTGGTGCCGCCAACAAATTACGATGATGAATTTTGCGAATAAAATATTTAATCATTTCTTCGGCAACCTCAAAGTCTGCGATAACACCATCACGTAATGGGCGAACCGCAGAAATTGTCCCAGGTGTGCGACCAAACATTTTTTTTGCCTCGGCACCGACAGCCAAAATTTCTTTGCGACCCAACAAACGATTTTCTGCAACCGCCACAACCGAAGGTTCGTTTAAAACTATACCGCGCCCCTTGACATAAATCAGTGTATTTGCGGTTCCTAAATCAATTGCCATATCTGCGGAAAAGAATTTCATAAGCCAATTATACATGTTTCAATCCTTATCTTTTTGTCGTGCAAACTATAAAACGATATATGTGAAAAATCAAGCGTCCTAAACAAAAAATGTTTTTATTTGATTTCTTGGATTTTTGGGGCATAATATCCGTCATGAGAAATACGATAAAAAATCATAAAGATTTTATAACCCCGCGCGATTTTCCATATGCGGTAATGGATTGGTTTTCTGTGCATACCAAATTGGCAAAATATCCAGATGATGCGCGTTATGGACTGACTGCGGCAAAACGGAATTTTCGTTATGCGGTTCAACGCAATCGTGCAAAGCGTCTGTTGCGTGATTGGATTGCGTTTGCAAATCGTTATATGTGTCCAGATTTAGATTATATTTTCTTTGCGCGTCCTGGTATATTAAACGACGATGTCACGCGTGATGCCGGCCGTCAAGCGATGGTGCGCGCATTAAAAGATATTCGTCACAGAAACGATTTTCGTAAAAATGGATACCAAAAAAAACCAAAAACTAATTCTCAAAACAAATCTCAAAATGTGTGTGATAAAACAAAAAAATCCAACGAAAAGTAATTCGTTTTTAACCGGTGTTGGTGTGCGTTTGGTAAAAATGTATCAATCGTGTATATCGCCATTTATTGGCGGTCGATGTGCCTGCCGTTTTGTTCCCACATGCAGTGAATACACTAAAATTGCAATTGAAAGATATGGATTGTTTCGTGGAATTTGGTTGGGTATAAACCGAATATCGCGTTGTCGTCCGGGTGGTGGGTTTGGATATGACCCGGTACCTTGACTTTTTGCGTATGTGTGGTAAAATTTAATTAAAACACTTGAAAAATATATTGGTGTAATAGAGTTTATAAAAGGATAAAAAATGTCATTTCGTGCGACCGTTGAATCTATGTCAAAAATCATGGACGATATGGGAATAACAGAATTGGATTTGGAACGTCAATTTTTATTTGGCGTATATCGCAAACATATTCATTTGTCCAAAGGAACCGCTGTTGCGATGCCAACTTTTCCTGCGGATAAAACAATTAAAAATTCAACGACTTCTGCGGCATCTGCGCCTGAATATGCAAATGCGTTAAAATCCCCAATGGTTGGTGTTGTATATTTGGCAACCGAACCGGGTGCAAAACCGTTTGTTCGTGTTGGCGATACGGTGCATGCCGGCGATACAGTCGCCTTGGTCGAGGCTATGAAAACATTTAATCCAATCAAGGCAACAACCGATGGCGTCGTCAAAGAAATTTTGGTGACTGATGCCCAGGCGGTTGAATTTGACCAGCCTTTGATTGTTATAGAGTAATTTAATATGTCACAAATAAAAAAAGTTTTAATCGCAAATCGTGGTGAAATTGCATTGCGTATAATTCGTGCGTGTCGTGATATGGGTATTCGCACAGTTGCGGTTTATTCGACCGCTGATAAAAATGCGATGCACACACAATTGGCTGATGAAAGTGTATGTATTGGACCTGCGCCATCACGTGATTCTTACCTTAATGAATCTGCAATTTTAACTGCGGCGTTGCTGACAAATGCGGACGCGATTCACCCAGGATATGGATTTTTATCGGAAAATGCCGGCTTTGCGCGCAAGGTTGAATCCCATGGTATGATTTGGATTGGGCCAAGCCCAGATATGATTGTTCGTATGGGGGACAAGGTTAATGCAAAAAAAACGGCTATTGCGTGTGGTTTGCCGGTTGTACCGGGGTCAAGTGGCGCGGTAAATTCTTTGGCTGATGCCAAAGCATGCGCGGAAAAAATCGGTTATCCTGTAATGTTAAAGGCTGCATCTGGTGGGGGTGGTCGCGGTATTCGTGCGGTTTTTAAACCCGAAGATTTAGCCGAGGCTTTTGCCACCACTCGTGCCGAGGCAAAATCCAGTTTTGGTGATGAAACTTTATACATGGAAAAATTATTGTTGCACCCACGTCATATTGAATTTCAAATATTGGGTGATAAACATGGAAATGTTGTTGTATTGGGCGAACGCGATTGTTCGTTGCAACGTAAAAATCAAAAGTTAATCGAAGAATGTCCTGCGGCGATTTTATCACAAAAACAACGCGATGATATGATTGAAATTTGTAAAACTGCCGCTAAAAAAATGGGGTATTTCAGTACAGGAACTTTTGAGTTTATGTATGAAGACGGCAAATTTTATTTCTTGGAAACAAATACCAGACTCCAAGTTGAACACCCAGTCACAGAAATGGTTTATGGCATAGATTTGGTGCGCGAACAGATTCGTATTGCGGCGGGCGAAAGGTTGGGCTATTCCCAGGCGAATATCGTGCCACATGGACACGCGATTGAATTCCGTATCAATGCCGAAGACCCTGAAACCTTTATCCCGAATCCGGGGACAATATCATTGTATGCGCCATCTGGTGGATTGGGGGTTCGTGTGGATTCCGCCGCCTATACAGGATATACAATTCCACCGACATACGATTCCATGATTGCGAAATTGATTGTGCATAACACATCACGTGCAACATGTATAATGCGTGCAACGCGTGCATTGGAAGAATTTGTGATAGAAGGGGTTAAAACCACAATTCCGCTTCACAAAAGATTATTAAACAATCGTGATTTTCGTCAGTTGAATTTTGATAATCATTGGTTGGAAAATTATTTGTCATCTGCGCCAAACCCAGACGATGAAATAACCCCAACCGAAGAAAACTCACAAGAATAAATATAACCCCGCAGACCCTTATAATTCTGCGGAATTTTTTTGCGTGCTGCTTGACTATGGCGGATTTTGTGGTATTTTAGGCATAAAAGAGGTATTAAATGGCAGATTGGGCTACAGATATAATAAATAAAATCGAAAATGGCACATATAACACGGTATTGATTAAGGAAACAGCTCCTTATGCTGTTCATGGTGATCAATGTGTTGCATTTCCAACATTTCCAGATGCAAGGTTTAAGGGGGCTTGTTTAATCAGATTAGCAAGCGACTTTCGTAAAGTCCCTTATTCTATTTTTATACGGGATAACAGTCCTCGTGGTCTTTATCATGGTATTGATGCAAAACATATGCTGAAAAGCAGAATGTTATTGGATGTTAATCCTAATGAATTGAGAGCAATTGATATAAACTTCCATGATTTACAACGTTTATGGAATGTAATTTCCGTAATAGAAAACAATAAAAGACAAAAATAAAAACACCGGCATTTGCCGGTGTTTTTTTATTATCTTAGATGTTTATATTCGTCATGAATTTTTTTGAATGCACGTTCTGATTCTCTAGATTTTTTAATGCCTAAAACACCCATTCCAATTAAACCAGCACCCAAACCACCAAAATACAATGCGGTTCTGGCACTTTGTGTTTGTGATTTGGCATTAATTGTTGCGCACCATTGTGAGTGTCCTTGTTCTATCAATTTATTGTATTTTGTTTCATAGATTTTATCTTGGACAACGGGTAAAACAGATGCGACCTCTAAACCTAAACATAAAACTATGGTTGTTATCAGTATGATATTATCTGTCGTTGAAAATAATTTGTCGCCTTTGGTAGTTTTTTTCATCATTAAACCTTTTTATAACCATAGATTAATTGGTAGCATAAATTAGCGTAAAATCAAGTGGTATCATATACATAAAAAAACACCGGCAAGCCTGTCGCGACGGAGCGAAAGCGCAGACGGACGCCGGTATTTTTTATTTGTTGGTTCCTTATTAAAAACCTTTTGGGGTTGTCATTTTTGATGAAGAAACTTTTTTATTTAATGCCTTTACAACTTCATCTGTAATATCTAAATTGCCAACATTCGCGCCTGTGCGGGCAAAACGACCATCAATAACCAAAGACAAATTTTTCTTTGCAATAATGCCTTCGATAACTGGGTCCAGATGTTTTGTTTGCAATTCATTTAATGCTTTTTGATAAGATTCTTCGATGCTTTGTGCGCGTTCTGTCAAACTGCGTTGTAATTTTGCAACACGTGTTTGGTAATCAACAACGCGGTGTTGCAATGCTTCCTGTGACAAAACACCTTGTGATTTTTCGATTTCAGTTTTTTCTTTTTCCAATGCTTTTTGTTCTTTGGTCAATTCGTCACGCAATTTTTTTTCATAATTTTCTTTTTGTGCGCGCAAATCTTTCAAAGCCGCCGCATCAGCCTGGACTGTATCCATACGGATAACCGCGATACGCATATCTGCGCCAGATGCCGCATCGGTTGAAACCTCTGCAATCGCATCATTTACAGACACTTCGTGATTCCACGACGCAACCGCCCAAATTCCCAATGCCGCAACAACCAAAACGATGGCCGCGATAATGCCAGTTTTTTTATAGTTTTTAACAGTAATATTTGTATTTGATTTTACCATATTATCCTTCCTTTTTTTTGATTGGTTTAATTGTGTTCGCACCCAGTATAACAATAAAAAATTTAAAATAAAAGAAATAATTATTCATTAATTGAATTGAAATAAAAACCGGCATTTGCCAGTTTTTATTTACGTGTTTTGCATTGTGTTAATGCCAATCCGCGATGCAATAATGCGCATAATAAATCTGGCGGAATTGGCGCACGACCTAATTCGTATTTGCGCAAATCACGAATATTTATCTTTAATAATAGTGATGCAGTTGTTGTATTCATGTTTAATGCCCTGCGGGCGCGACGCAATTGTTCGCCATAATGGCGTGCATCAATTAAAACAACAGACATTTTCTTTCCTCCTCCCTTAATATTAAAAAAAATACCGCAAAAAAATGTGCGGTTGGAGGCGAAAAACTACTCACAGCAGTAGCGTCACTTATTCAATGTATTCGTGACCCTCCAACCAATAGGTGGAGTTCGCTGTGAAACAGGGTTTTTCGACCCCACATCGGCAACACGCCAATGCACAAATATTTTAAATTAAATTAAAGAATTTTGCAAATTATTTATCAATTATTCATCAAATGCACTTTGAACTTTGTTTTTATCGTGCGGGTGCAATACGGATTTCTATTCTGCGGTTGGTAAGCCTGCCGATGCTATCCTGGGCGGCGATTGGTCGTGCCGAACCGCGTCCAACAATAAACATGCGTGTTGGTTTAATTTCTTTGCGTGCCAAAAATACAGCCGCGCGTTCCGCCATATCCAAAGACATACGCTTTGCAGCCGTCGTATCTGTCATCGCATCGGTGTATCCGGCAATTTCCAAATATGTAGAATCATATTTGCGTAAAATTCGTGCGATTGTTCCTAACAGTTTTTCACCATTGCTGGAAATGTCCGCCACGTCCATACGCATAATCGCACCACGAACCAAAATCACAACAACATCTGTGCCGGCGCGTTCCACCGATACACCTGCGGCGCGCAGGGCATCGTATAAATCGCGTTCTAATGCTGTCATATATTGAACACTGACCATATTGTCATTTGTTGCCTTGTCGCCATATTCTAATTGTTTGGTATTATTTGTTGCGGTCAGTATTTTTCCACCGTTTCCCAGATATATCGGTCTTTTTGCAATTTTAGATTCTTCGTTCATATCCATAAAACTGGCGCCGTTCAGGTAATAATCCCATGTATTGCGTTCTGGACTGGTGTATTGCATACAGCCAGTTAAACACAACATAACAAAGAAATATTTTAATTTATTCAACATTGATAGATATATAATTGCGTGGTGCCGATATACATGTTTCGCCACCGGCTTTTTCCAAACCATTTACAGATACAGATTTTGCCCAACTGATTTTCTTTGTCGCAAAATAAGAACAATCGCTGTGCGTTAAATTTGTTAAATTGATAGAAAAAGTTTTTCCATCAACCGATGATGTTATCGACCAATTTTCATCGCCAATTGGTGCGTCTGGATTTGTGATTGCCCCGGCCTTGATTAAATAATCAACCGACACACCGTTATAATCGCCGCGCGTTTCCAATAATATTTTTGTATTGCGTGCAATTTGTTCCATTTCGTTTAATGCCAAATTGCGTGTTTGGTTTGTTCGCAACATTTTATATGTTCCGTATGCCGCCGCGGTCATAACCGCACCAATCGCCAACACCGCCAACATTTCAATCAAAGAACGTCCAGATTCGTCTGCCATATAACCCTCCATAAAAAATTTTTTTGTTATTTCGAAACTTCGACTATTTCGGCACCTTCGAATAAACCCATCGCGCTTGCCATCATGGGGTCAGCTTCTAATTCTTGTTTTTGATGTTCGACCGCCGTTGGCACATTACATGATGTCGCCGAATGTATTAAATCCCAATGTATGCCGGTATGTTTTTCCAACCATGTTGATAATTTATTTGCAAAATCTTTATCGCCTTTGCGGTCAAAATAATTTAATTTTCCATTTTGGATTTCGCAAACCTCTACATTTTCGGAAAAATAAGTATATAACAAAATTTCTTTATCGGCCTGCATCGCGCGTCCTAATTCATCGGCGGTATTTATTGTATTTGCAGGTTTTGTGGCTGCGACGGGTTCTGGCGATTTTTGTTGAACAGGTTGCGCGGCGGAATTTTGTTTTAAAATTTCTGTGACAGACGGCATATCGGCAATATGCACCAAACGCACAATCAACATATCAAAACATTGTTTTTGATTGCCAGACATCTGCATTTCGCTGACCGCCGCAACCATAACCTGCCAAATACGCGACAGGGTATTCAAAGAAATTCGAGAATTTATTTTTTTGGTTTTTTCGCGTTGGTCGGCGGTGTATGGCGATGACAGCCCATCGCCAGCATTGACCGACGGGTGCATACGTGTTGCCCAATGTGTCCATTCCATCATATCGTTCAACAGCATAACCAAATCTGCGCCATTTGTGTAAATAGAATCAGCCATTTCCAAAGCACGCGCCGTATCCCCAGACAAAAGTGTATCCATAAAATCGACAACAAGATTCCTGTCTGCGCGTTTTAACATATCCATAACGGCCTGTTCATCGACATGACCACCGGTTTGTGCAATTGCCTGGTCCAGTAAAGATAACCCATCGCGCACAGAACCGTCCGCCGCACGTGCCAACATTTCGTTTGCCGCATCTGTCAGTTCGATTTTTTCTTGTGTTGCAATCCAAGCGAAATGTTTTTTTAATGTATCAATTGGCACGCGCACCAAATCAAAGCGTTGGCAACGCGATAATATTGTGACTGGTACTTTGCGAATTTCTGTCGTTGCCAAAATAAATATAACATGTGCAGGTGGTTCTTCCAGTGTTTTCAACAACGCATTAAAAGCAGCCGTTGATAACATATGAACTTCGTCAATGATATAAACTTTGTATCGTCCATTTGTTGGTCTGTATTGTGCCGCGTCTAAAATATCGCGGATATTATCAACGCCGGTATGTGATGCCGCGTCGATTTCCATAACATCGATATGTTGGCCCGCCGCAATTGCACGACAATTTTCGCATACACCACATGGGGTTGCGGTTGGTCCGTCTGACGATAAACAATTTAATGCCTTGGCCAAAATACGTGCGGTACTGGTTTTTCCAGTTCCACGAATTCCTGTGAAAATATATGCATGTGCAATACGACCGGTATTGATAGCGGTTGTTAATGTTTTAACCAAAACATCTTGGCCAATCAAAGAATTGAAATCTTGACTGCGATACTTGCGCGCCAAAACAGTATAATTATTATCCATGTTGAACTTTCCTTATGGGGTTCAGCATACCAAAGAAAAGTAAAATTTCAACAACAAAGTAAAACGATTTTAATTCAATCCGGTGATGAAATCAGGAAATCCCATTTCTTCGTCGCCGTCAGTTTTTTCTGTATCGGTATTTTCGTCTTTTGCCGCCGCCTCTGCCGCCTTCATTTCGGCCTCGGCTGCCGCGACAGCCGCCGCTTTTTCTTTGGAATCGCGTATGGAATCAATTTTTTCCTGTTCGGCATTTGTCATACGGACACAGTGTTCCGCAGATTGCAATAAACGTTCGCGTTCAATTTCGTCAAACGTATTGCGTGCCTGGTCGATAAATTGTTTGCGACGCACACGCCATTTGTGACACCGTTGAATCATCAAACCAACATTAGACTGATTTTTTTTATTTTGCATATTTTTTTCTTTTTATAATTTTTTTATTTTTGGAATTTTCAGTTGATATAAATTTCTAACAATAATCAACTAACAACTGCCTGTAATATAAAACATCTTAAAACTGATTGCAATATCTTTTTTCTGTTGCTAATCTATACTCATATAAAAAGGGAATAGGGGATTTTATTGCATAACCAGAGGGGAAATTTTTTATTACAGGCATTATTGGCAATATCTTTGCTGTTTGTTTTTATGCCGGTTTTAACAAATCGTTTAATTGTAAATGATGTTGATGCAAAAATGTATTCTGCATCGCATCAAATCGATACTGCACAAACCGCAGCGCGAATTTTTATTCGTGAAAATGTTGATAGTTTGCCATACGGTCGCACAATTATTCGTGGTCCGGATTTTGCAGATACATTGGAACCATATGGATTACCTTTGGGTTATGTTCCGCGCACTGCATTTGGCCAAGATATTTATTTGATTGTTGATAAAGACGAAACAAGTGTTGGTGGAACATTGGTTGTGTCTGGGGGTAAAATTTCAAATATGCAAATTGCCGAAATGGTTCGTCGTGTTGGATTTTATGCTCAAAAAAGTAAAGATGGATTGATTGTCGGTATTCCTTTGAATACATTATACCAAGATGTTGTTCGCCGTAATGAAACCGATATAAATAATTCTGGATTTTTAACAGATTTGAATATGAATGGTTTTGCAATAGAAAATACAAATACGGTAATTGGACATAATTTGGAATCTGGGGTTGCAAATTTTGATACATTGGATATCGCCGGTAATGAAGGCGAAAGGAATTCAAAAAATAAAATAAAAAATTTTGTTGCGGACAAAAGTATATTTCAATCAAAATCTGGTGGGTCTGCATTGGCATTAACGCGTGGTTCGTTGCGTGCAAAAAATGTGTTTGGAAAAACAATTTCTCAATACGGTTCGACGGGAAATTTTGAATCAGATTCTGCATCGGTGTATTCATTTGATTTAACGGCGGGGCGTACCGGATTTACTGGGCCTGTCACATGGGACGTGCGCGGTAATTTGGAAACAGAACATATTGTGTTGAGTGCCGAAACACTAGATGTCGGTTCGTATTTAAATGTCAGCAGTGGTCAAGAAGTTTATGTGTCGGGTGATTCTGGATATTTATCGTATAATTCAACCAGTGGTATTTCAACCGGTTCCCTGATTGCATCGCATGTCACTTTGCGTGACCAAACGTCCAAGGCGTTAAATGCCGGCGACAGTGGTGCGGTTATTGTAGATATTCGTCCAGCCAGCACAACCGTATTACCCGATGTTCGTGTGTCTTATATTGATAACGGTGGTTTTGCGATTTTGAAAAATCCAAAAAAAGATGATGCAGAAACTGTGACATGTAATTCAATCGTCGCAAGTCTAGGCGAAGTATATAATTCAAATTCTTTGGCACAACATATACTGTGTGAATATTTGTTCTGGGAACGTTTGGAACAAAGAATAAATGCAAAACAATGTTTAATGGCGGGGCGCAGTGACTGTATATAAAACAAAAATCTTTAACGATAATTCGCGTGGTGCCTCGTTGTTAGAGGTGATATTGGCGATATCAATTGCGGCGGTTGCGGCACCGTTTATGTATCGTCAAATGACAAACACATACGACGATTTGGAAAATATTTCTGTGGCACAACAGATTGTTGATTTGCAAGACGCAACATTAAATTTTGTTCGTACCCACCAAGAAGATTGGCCTGATGTTGCAGAAATACAAATGACCGCCACAGATTTACAAGAAATATCGCCAATTATATCCAGTGGTTTTATCGACAAGCGTCAATTTCGTGGCACAACAATAACAGATATTTATCTGGGGTTTGACATAACCGATTCGCGTGTTCGGGTAAATCAAATTGCGCGTCAAATTGGGGCCACCGCCGCGGTTGTTGATGATGATGGTATTGCCTATGGCACAGGTTGGGCTGTATCGGGTCCTGATTTTAAACCTGGTAATTTAATATACCGTATATCGCATAATTTTGCGACGATGGACCGGACGAATTTTTTGCATCGTGCGGCATCGGATTCAATCGTTGAAACAAAGCCTAAAAAACTAACAATAAAAAAAACAGAAGAAGAAATTGCCAAAGATGACGCAGAATTTAATTTAAATGCGATGTTGCGTAATTTAAATATGGGTGGCAAAGATTTGTTAAATGTTGGAACATTAAATGCCGAAACGGTGTCTGTAAAAAATATTGAAACAACATTTATTCGTGCTGATGATGTTATCGCGGATTCTGCATATTTTTCGTCCGGTGCAAATATCCAAGGCAACGATGCGGTTATTGATACGATACGTGCGTTGGGCGATATCAGTGGTTTTCGCACAATAACTGCAAATAACCTGAACGGAAATAATTTTAGTAATACTGGCGCGGTTATTACTGACAGGGCAACAATTAAAAATTCTGTGCGTATTGGAAATTTGTTTAAATTAAAATCGTCCAGTAATCGAACAATCAATGCTTTTACTGCGATATCATCGAATTCTGTTCATACACCATATATCAGTGCAAATGACATGGTGTTTTATGGTGATTTTGGATTAACGGTGTCTGGTGAATTGTTAATGTCTGGAACCGCACCATTAAAGATTGGTAATTGGTCTTTTCCGTCAAATCAAATGCCCAGTTTTTCGACCTTTAAATTGGGACGAACAACAATATCCCAAACACCAAACAAAGATGAATTCAGTGCGATTATGGCATCTGATTGGCAAACCAAAGAAAGTGTGCCTGAACAATGAAAAGAAACAATATAAAATTTTTTAATATGAATCAAAGCGGCAATATGCTGGTGGAATTGTTATTGTCGGTTGCGCTGGCTATGTTGATAATTCCGTTTGTGTTTAAATATCAACGTTCGGCGATTGAACGTCGTGAAAATATTGTCGTCACAAAACAGATGACAGAAATACAAAACGCATTGGAACGTTATATTATTGATAATCGTGAAATTATGTTAAAGCCTTATGGTCGTAATATCACACGTGTTGAATTGGCTGATTTGGAAAAATATGGTTTAGACCCAGAAATTGCCGCAGATAAAAATGTTAAATATCAATTGCGTGTTTTAAAATCGCGTGATTTTAATGGCCAGGCCACTTTGCAAGGAATTGTTGTGTATCAATCGGATAAAATTACACCGTTTAGAACGCATCAAATTGTAAATATGTCTGGGGGGGCGGTTGGTTTTATTGATGGCAATAAAGCATATGGTGCAAATGATTCTTGGCGTGCATCTGTTGCAGATTTGGGTGTGACGGCGGCATCTGGGTTGGTTGGAACAACAACGGTAAATCGTGATAATGCGTTATACCTGTGGCGCGTTCCATCAAATGACCCAGACGATGCGACAATGCGTTCGTCATTAAACTTGGGCGGTCATGATATTATTGGTGTCAAAGATATGAGTTTTATTGATGGTTCTTTTGATGAATTTTTAACTATTGGCAAAATCACATCACGCAATATGATTTTTGATAATCGCACAACAATTGACAGTTTGTTTTCAACCAAGAGTGCGACTGTATCAGGTTCTTTGACATCGGATTCGCGCAATTTAGAAATATCTGGGCGTTTATCTTTGACCGATACAGGTAAATTTTCATCTTTTACAACGAACGATTTGCTGGTGACGAATTTGACTTTGCCGGCATTAACCATAGATAACGCAAATAACAAACCTGTAATTTTAACTGTAAATGGTTCTGTAAAAATGCGCTATGGCAGTATCAGTGCAATGCATGTGACAGTTGGTTATGCGGGTTCGATTACCCCGAAATTAACTGTTTTATCAAAAATCAGTGACCCACAAAATCCAAATTATTACTGGGACGCCAGCAGTTCATCTGCAAATTTTAACGATTTATTTTTGGGTGATTTGAACAGAATGATTGGTTATTTACCGCGTGCCGAATTTGATACGACAACAAATGCCGGTCGAATGTTTAAATCGATTACTGCCAATGCAAATGCGACGGTTGCTGATTATCAAAATGCGTTGAATAAAATTGCCGCAGATGTGCGTGCAAAATATCGTTTGTTGAAATTACAATAATTTATGCTATAAAAGGTATGTTATGAAAATAAAATGTGATTTTTGTAAAACAGAATATACGATACCCAAAATACCTGCGGTGCCGGTTAAATGTGCAATCTGTGGTCATTCATGGATGATTAAAACCCGGGCCAGAAAAAATCCATTGTTATTATTTTTGGCGGCATTATGCGCATTGATATCTGCGGTGATATTTTCGATTGTTGCGGTATCGACATATCGTTCGCATATGGAAGCAAAATCGCCATTGGCGGCATCAATCGTCAAAACAGAATTGGCACCTGACGGAAATGGTATAAATCATTTCATTGTATCTGGCATAATTGAAAATCGCAGTGATGAATTTTACAGCCCACCAAACATAATTGTTTTATCGTATGATGAAAATGGAAAGCAAATTGGTTCTGGCGAACAATTTACCCCACCTGTTCCAATTTTGGAATCTGGGGCGCGTGCGGCATTTGTTTATACTTTGCGTGCGCCATCGGCGGGTGTAAAAAAGATTTCTGTAAAATTGGGGGCGTTTGAAAAATGAAGAAAATAATTGCATTTCTTGCGTGTTTGTTTTGTGTGCCTGCGTTTGCAGACACCTCCACACCACCACAACCGGCACCAATTGGTCCGCGTGTCAGTATTTTTTCAACGACTGTGGATTGGTCAGGTATAACTGGGTTGCCATTGGCGCAATATACGGGTAAATTTGTTGGGACAAATAAATCATTATTAAAAAATGGTTTGATTTTGTATTACCTGGATTCTTTCCCTTGTTATGGCGAGGCTGATTCCGTTCGTGTTTGGTTGGATTCATTTGGCAAAACTGAAAATAAATTGCGCCTGGTGTGCATATATCCACCGCGTGAAATTAAATTTGCATGGCGCAATGCCGGGGCGGACGCAGAACAGGCCGAAACAACTGGGATTTTAACATGTGATGTATCGGGTGATTATGAATTAGAAATTGATTTGTCAAAATGTGATAAAGGGCCCGATTGGTCAAAGTATAAATAAGGTTTAAAAATGCAACGTGAATTTATTGTTGATGACGATAGTGTTGGCATACGGCTTGATAAATTTTTAGCGTCCAAAATGCCTGAATTTTCGCGCAGTGAAATTCAAAAATTTTCTGTATCACGTGGCGGAACATCTGTAAAGTTTTCTGACAAAGTCCGCGTTGGTGAATTGTATATTGTGATTGTTCCTGATGCACCGCGGACAACTGTGGCGGCTGATAATATTTCATGTGATTTTGACTTGGATATTTTATACCAAGACGATGATATTATTGTGATAAATAAACCGCGTGGTGTTGTGATGTATCCATCGGCTGGGAATAAAACAGGGACATTGGTTCAAAATTTGTTGTGTTATACATCATTGGCATCAATTGGTGGCGATGTTCGTCCTGGGGTTGTTCATCGTTTGGACAAAGATACATCTGGGGTTATGGTGTTTGCGAAAACAGATGCCGCATATCGCGAATTGGTCAAGATATTTTCGACCCACGATTTAACGCGTAAATATGACGCGTTTGTTTGGGGTGTGCCAAATTGGGAAAGTGCAACGATAACTGGCAATATTGCGCGTTCATCACGCAACAGACAAAAAATGACAATGGTGAAATCCGGGGGCAAACCTGCCACAACCGAGGTTTTGGTGGTTGATGCGTGGGGGGCGGCTGGTATTTCACAGTTTAAATGTAATTTGCTAACTGGGCGCACTCATCAAATCAGGGTTCATTTATCGGCGCATGGTTTTCCAGTTTTGTGCGACCCAATCTATGGTCGTGGTACAACCAGATTGGGCAGTGTTAAAAATCCAGAGTTGCTGGAATTTTTAAAGACGCACAACGGTCAAATGTTGCATGCATCATATTTGTCGTTTAAACACCCGATAAACCATAAACAAATGACTTTCAAGGCGCCATTGCCCGCCGATATGATGGAATTAAAAGAAATACTCGAAGAAATTTAAAATTTTTATTCAATAGCAGAACGTCATCCCGGCGCATGCCGGGATCCAGTTTGTGCCATTGGCACAAACTTGCTCACTGATGACACAAGTTTTGCGGGTCGCAAAACTGGATACCGCACGTCTGCGGTATGACGACAATTGCAATTTGCCTGTGACCCACAGCCTTTGGTGATGTGTCAAAGTTTGAAAATAGCGCTTTATTTTTGTCTATAAATATGATAAAATAAATCGTAAATATAGGAGTCAGGAGATGCATTTTTTCAAAAATTCTGTTAGTTTTATTGCGGTTATGTCCGTATGTGGCGTGGCTTTGGCGGCGGTTGCACCTGCGCGTGTTGGCGTTGTGGCAAATGCGACGGCGATGCGTCGTTTGCCATCTTTGTCGAATGTCATGAAATCACCTGCGGCGACGACGACAACGACAACATCGTCATCGACAAGTGGGTCATCAACCGGAACCAGTTTGATTGACGATGCCGAATGCGTTGATAATTACCGCGATTGTATGAAGGGCGATAATGCCTGTGGTTCTGGATTTGAAGAATGCACGACAAATGTTTTATTCCATGGACACATGTCTGAATGTGTCAGTACATTGTACCAATGCTCTCCGTCCGCGATTGAAAGATTATTGGGAACCAGTAATCTGGACGCGTTATCCAATGTCGATTCCTATGTTGCTGGCACCAATAACAGCGAGGTTGCGCGTTATACATATCCAACTGATGGTTCTGTTATGGGTATGGATATTATTGGCGCGGCAACACGCAACAAATTAAATACAGCGGATTGTGTCAAAAAATATAAAAGATGTTTGGCCAAAGATAATGTCTGTGGCGAAGATTTCGAATTATGTACATCTGCTGACGAATTTAAACGCCAGGCGGCCATGTGCGATTCGACATTGGCGCGTTGCCAAAAAGAAGGTTTCCAACAATTATTTGGTGAAGGAATAATGACAAAACCATCTAATAAACAATTGGGACAATATACGGCTGATGGCGATGTTCATCAATGGGTCGAAGACGGTGCGGCTTTGGCGGCATCAAATGCGGTAAATACATGCTACAAGGTTGTTGATACATGTTTTGCAAACGCATGTGCGAAAAACCCATACAGTTGTGTCGAAGATGTTGATTGGTCTGTTGTAAATGCAGCGCAATCGATTGTTGTTGGTGGTTTAAATGTTGATACGGTTGATACGACACGCACTGGCAAACAAATGGCTGGCGATGTTCGTAAATTCTTCCGCGCGGCATGTACCGACACGATTGGTTCAAACCAATATTGCTATATGACATTTAATGACGGTAAAAAACCAACCAAGGCTGATTTGCAAGACGAAGATTTACGCGAAGATGTCTTTGGCGAAGCATACGCGTCACGCAAGACAATTTTGACCACCAAGGTAAATGAATTGGTGAAAAAATTTGACAGTGATGCCCGCAACAAATGTATTGAAACATTTAAATCATGTGCGGTTCATTCATGCGGCGGTGGTTCTGGTGCGGCATGCTATTCACGTGTATTTGGTAATTCCAGCACAGAAAAATCTATCAATGGTGCAAACGCATATAGCGACATTGAAAATGGTTGCGCGGCAATCGTGAATACCGATGCAAATTGTCGTCACATGGCGGCTATGCAGGGTGCCGATACATACACATTTGAAATGGGTGGCACAATCGATACATTTGGCATATTGTTCCCGAAATTTGACGGTTCAAACAATAACGCACCAATTGTATCTGCGTTAAATGCCGATTTATCGACATCTTATAATGCGGCATCAATTGAACAGATGAAACGTCAATGCCAAAACGTTGTTTCGAACTGTGTAAAATCAATGTGCGGCAAAGATTACATGAATTGCTATCGCAACCGTAATGATATTAGTTTGGCCGTATATGACACTGGTGATGCAGGCTTTGATAAATCTATGAACCGCGTTGGTGGTGTTTTGGATTACACAATCGTCCAAGGTTTATGTGCATCGACTGTAAAAACGGCGGACGCATGTGGCGAAAGTTTGGCAATTGCAAAATTGGGTGTGAGTGACGGCAAATCATCTGTGACTGCGGGTTGGGGTACTGGGGTATCCACAATCGGCAACGCATGGAACAATTCTGCAAAAAGTGTCAAGATGAGTGCCGAACAGGTCCAAGAGAAAAACGCATCTGGTAAAAAGATTTGTGATTGTGAAAACGGTGGTACC
This sequence comes from uncultured Pseudomonadota bacterium, assembly GCA_902802115.1. Classification (GTDB taxonomy): domain Bacteria; phylum Pseudomonadota; class Alphaproteobacteria; order Rs-D84; family Rs-D84; genus Enterousia. The sequence continues at coordinate 308,765 of CADCKW010000001.1, forward strand.
GGTATTTGTGCCGATGAAGAGGGTGGAAATATCAAATGTGCCAAGGCTCACATGATTTCAACAGGTATGTTGATTGAAAAACAGGCAATCAACACAGTGTTCCAAGATGTTTTGGCTGATGTCGAGGCCGAGGCCCAGGCACAGTATAAAGCCAAATTGACCAAAGAACAAAATGTATGTTTGGCACAAAATAGTGGTGCGAATCCAAACCCAACATTTGTTTGGGCAAAATTAAAGGGCAATAACGGTAAATTGCCAAAGGCGTATGCATCACATGGATTGGGCAACAACTCTGTCGAAAGTAATGATTTGTATAACTCTTTCTGTCGTGTCAAGGTCACATTACAAAGTGAAGATCGTGATTTGACAACATTGTTGTCCGGCGGTTCAATCAAGGCTCCAGAGGTTAAAAACCTTGGTTTCGCGGGTGTTGATTGGTTGGCCAAAGACGATGATAGAACAATCAACGGCAGTGGCAATAACGAAAGCACAGTGTATTTCGCGGCGGGTGACGCATTTACATGCGGTTCCTGGGTCAGCGAAAAAACATTGGACGCAATATCTGCCAAGGTTGGCGCCCAGGCGCGTAAAGATGCCGGTCAAGGTTCCCAGGCTGATAAAAATGTCAAATTATGGACAACATTGGGTGTTGGCACATTGGGTGCCGGACTGTCCGCGTGGGGATATGATGCGTTGCAATCAAAATCCGGTTTGGGTGGATTCTTGAACAGTGATTTGAACAAAGCCAATGCGGCGACCGAGGCGGCTGATTTGGTGTCCAAGGCACGTTCCAGTTATAACAGCGCATTAAATGACAAAAACCAGGCAACGATGGACAGCGCCGTCAGTTATGCTCAACAGGCGAAATCAAAATTGGTTGCCGCCGGTTTGAGTGACGAAGTATCTAATATCACTATCCCATCTCGCGTGTCATTGAACACAACCAAGGGAACAGCGGAAGTGACAGAAATTAAAGAGGTTGCTGCAACATACGGTCCAGAAACCGATGATGTTCAAAATGTTCGTAATTTTATAAACGAAGTTTTGGGTTTGTGCAATCAATTCTATGATAAAAACGACGGCGATGGTCCTCAGTGTGTGAGCGCTGTCACTAATGCAACCGCTTCTTTAAATACTGCTGTTGATAGAGCATATGCAAAAGATGCGGCCGTCAATTTGACTAATGTACAAAATTCATTAAAACAAGCGGTTGTGCGTTTGAAAGCATATTGCGGGTATAAAGCATGTACATCGCAAGCAGCAAACACATCTTTCAAAAGCACAGTTGATGGTTTAGATGCGCGCATTGATGCATTGACATTAACTGCAAGTCATTTAGTTAAAGATGGTCAAAAAGGTCGCAATCACAGAATTGCAAAAGGCTTGCGATGAAGTATCATCTGATGCAGATACCAAAAATGCGGGTCAAAAGAAACGTGTGATTGGCGATGTGGTTGCTGGTGCGGCTGGTGGTATTGCGACGGCGGCTTTGGCAAACGGTATTGTGTCATCTGCACAAAAGGCCAAATATGAAAATGCCGAAAATGCGGCTGTCAAAGAATGGATGGAAAACATTGGTTCGAAAATCCATTGCTATATCAACGGCGAATTGGTTGGTGACTTTGGCGATATCGTCACCGTCAATATAACCGAAGATTAATAATTGATATGAAACAAAAAAACCGCCGTTATTGGCGGTTTTTTTATTCCGCCCATTTGCCACAACTGCCCCGTCACTCAACCACTCGTCATACCGCCACACAACTCGTCATCCCGCGGAAGCGCGGGATCCAGTTGATGCTCTGCATCAACTTGTGTCATTTGGCATTATTACACAGGTTTGCTGTTGCAAACTGGATACCGGCCTACGCCGGTATGACGATAGTAAAAAATAATTGCAATAGTGATAAAAAACTATAAAATCCAGACTATGAGATCTGGTGGTTATGTTTATATTATGGCATCAAAACGTGTGGGGACTCTATATGTTGGTTCTACATCTGATTTGGTTGGGCGCGTATGGGAACATAAAAATAAAATTTATCCCAAATCTTTTACCGCAAAATACAATTGTAATAAATTGGTATATTATGAATATCATGATTGCCTGGATATTATGGTAAAACGTGAACGGCAGTTAAAAGAGTGGAACAGAAATTGGAAAATAAAACTGATTGTTGAAAAAAATCCAGATTGGAAAGATTTATACCCAGAGTTTTTAATCGCCAATGGTTTTGTGCCAGAATAATCGTCATATTCCTCCCATCGTCATCCCGCGGAAGCGCGGGATCCAGTTGATGCTCTGCATCAACTTGTGTAATTTGGCATTATTACACAGGTTTGCTGTCGCAAACTGGGTACCGGCCTGCGCCGGTATGACGATCGTAATTACGCAAGTTTGCCCAAGGCAACCTGGATACCGCGCGCCCGCGGTATGACGGCACTGCGTGCCGGGGTGGTGCGGCATGCCAAATAAAAACTTGCAATTCGAAAAATACAATGTATAATTTTTGGGCTTATATAAAAAATAAAAGGGTAAAAACAATGAAACAAGGAATTCATCCAGAATATCACGAAATCAATGTCACAATGACAAATGGTGAAACTGTAAAAATGTATTCTTCGGTCAAAAAAGACTTGGTTTTATCAACTGATAACTTGAACCATCCTGCATGGACTGGCCAACGCAATAATATGGAAACCAAGGGCCAACGTGCCGCCGATTTCAAAAGCAAATTTGCTGGCTTTAAATTTTAATGATTTAACGGCTTTTTTGATTGGGGGGAATGCAAAATGGATTTGTTAATCAAGGGTTCAACCGAATTAAACAAAATGTTTGCTGCGCTGGAAAAAACAGCCAGTAGCCTGCGTCACGATTTTGGCGAGGTTGAAAACCTGCAACAATCTTTGCGTGGTGCGCGCGATTTTGTGGCACGTGCCGCCGCCCGTATCGAAGAAAGCATATTACAAGATTTGTTATTGGTGCGCCCGTCTGCGGGATTATTGACACCAAATATGACACGCGCTGGTGATGGCCGTGACGAGTTTGTTTTGGCAATGTCTGGGGCGGCAAATTTTGTGCGTGCAAATCCAAATTTTGCAATATCATTGGCACTACGTTCAAATAACGAAACAAAAATTGCATTGGTTTATGCACCGATATTGGATAAATTGTATTATGCGGAACTTGATGATGGTGCATATATGTTTTCTGCATATCACTCTAACAAGATTCATGTGTCACAAATCGCCGATATTGATGACGCGATGATTGCATATAATACAAACGATAATTCCAAAAAATTGGGTGATGTTCGTGTATCCGGTTGTCCGGCTTTGGATTTGGCATCTGTTGCATCTGGTAAATTGGACGCTTATTGTTCTGTGCCATTGGATTATGCAGAAATCGCCGCCGGTGAATTGATGGTTCGCGAATCCGGTGGAAAAATAAGCCAAGGTGCCGAATTAATCGCGACCAACGGTCATATTGAATTATAAGATTTTATTCGCCCAATCGGGCGATTTTTTATTCCGCCCCAGTCGCGACGGAGCGAAGCGAAGACGGTGGGGGGTATAAAAAGCGGAATTAAAAATTGCAAATTGTAAAATCATATAATATAATAGATTTATGCGGTTCAAAAAAATTTTAAAGATTTTTTTAAATATAATATTTTGGTGCATAACCTTTGGAATTGCGGCATTGGCTGCGATGATTTTTATTTATGGAAATGATTTGCCTGATTATAAAAAATTGGCGACATATGCGCCCCCCGTTGCGACACGTTTGTATGCGGCGGACGGTTCGTTATTGATTGAATACGCGGCGGAACGTCGTGTGTTTATCGATTTTGCCGATATGCCACCACAATTGGTTAATGCATTTGTTGCCGCCGAAGACCAAAATTTCTGGACTCACCCCGGCATAGATATCCAGGGCATAGTTCGTGCGTCATTAAATAATATTATGCGCGCTATGGGTTTTGATGCTAAATTTTCTGGCGCATCAACCATCACCCAACAGGTTGCAAAAAATTTCTTTTTAACATCTGACCGAACAATTTCGCGCAAGGTCAAAGAGGCTATCCTTGCACTGCGTTTGGAACGGTCTTTTTCCAAACAACATATAATGACATTGTATTTGAATCAAATATTCCTGGGTGCGCGTGCATATGGTGTTGGTTCGGCGGCATTAATGTATTTCAATAAACCTGTCAAAGATTTGTCTTTGGCGGAATGTGCGTTTTTGGCGTCTTTGCCCAAGGCACCAAACAATCGTGATGCCGCAATTGAACGCAGAAACTATGTTTTGCGTCGCATGGCAGAGGAAGGATATATTACCAAAGAAGAGGCGACCGCCGCCGCGGCCGAGGCTTTGAATATCAACAGTGGTTTTACCGAACAAATGGAAGACACTTTCCAATATTTTGCCGAAGAAGTTCGCCGTCAATTATTGGACACAATTGGTCGTGACGAGTTGTATAATAATGGTTTGTATATCAAAACAACAATTCAACCTGATTTGCAACGCGCGGCGTCCAACGCGTTAAATAAGGTTTTGGATAATTACAATGCTGGCCGCAGTGGAAACGAAAAATTACAGGGCGCAATTATTGTCATGAATCCATATACAGGACGTGTTTTGGCAATGTCTGGGGGACGCAGTTTTGCACAAAGTTCGTTTAATCGTGCAACCCAGGCTATGCGTCAAATTGGCAGTACAATAAAACCTTTCGTTTATCTGGCGGCATTGGAAAAAGGTATGTCACCCGAAGCCATATTGCTGGACGCGCCTATTGTCGGTTGGAAAGATGCTTTTACAGAATGGAAACCTGAAAATAACGATAAAAAATTCTTGGGTGATGTGCCATTGCGTTTGGCATTGGAAACATCGCGTAATGTGCCAACTGTGCGTTTGGTGGAACAAATTGGTGTTCGTGATGCGATTGATGTTGCAAAACGGTTTGGTGTATATCCAGAAAATATGCGCGATGTAAATTTGTCTTTTGCATTGGGGTCTGGCGAAACAACATTGCAAAATTTGGTGACAGGATATTCGGCATTTGTAAATGGCGGGCATGTGATTAAACCTCGTTTGGTCGATTATGTCCAAGACCGCTATGGCCGAACAATCGATGGTGTTGCACCAAAAATTGAAAAATGGGGCGACGGCATGTTGCCGCCTGATGATGATGATATGGGACCGGCTTTGTCAGACCCACAAAGTTTATATCAATTGGTTTCTATTTTACAGGGTGCCGTTGAACGTGGGACTGGTCGTCAGGCTATGGTTCCAGGACACACAATTGCGGGTAAAACAGGAACCACGAATGATGTCAAAGATGCCTGGTTTATTGGATTTTCTAAAAATTTAATTGCTGGTGTTTATTTGGGATACGATACACCGCGTCCATTGGGCAAGGGAACCGGTTCATATACCGCTGCACGCGTGTTTTCGGACTTTATGACACCGGCATTGGCAAACCAGAAAAATCAACCGTTTTCTGTGCCGGACGGATTGCATTTTGTGCGTGTAAATCGTGCAACTGGTGTTGCCGCCACACGTGACCCAAATGGTGTTATTATTACCGAAGCATTCAAGGCTAACCAAGGTCCAAACGAACCTGCGGAAACCCCAACGGTGGTTATAACTGTTGATGGTGAAACTATGGAACAGGTCGCGCCCCAGGTTGGCGGTGTGTTTTAATTTATTTTTAATTAAATTTGTATTGCTGTTATTTTATGGTAAAATGTGAGTATAAAAGGAGAAAAATTTTATGCTTCACGATTATCTTTTGGCAAATGGTGCGTATTTTTTTGCAAGTGGTTGGGCGCAGTTTGCGGCGGCTTTTGGGTTGTCTTTTTTGGTGGTTTTGTTGTGTGGTCGCGGTTTTGTGCGCTGGATGCATGCTTTACAGAAAAAGGGTCAGCCAATCAGTGAAAATGTTCCAGAATCGCATAAAATCAAGGCTGGCACCCCAACAATGGGTGGTATTTTAATAGTGTTTGCGATTTTATTGGCGTCTGTATTGTTTATGCCAATGTCTAACCAAGATGGTTGGATTGCTTTATCGGCATTGGTTATGTTCGCAGTATTAGGTTTTATTGATGATTATAAAAAGGTCACATCTCAATCGAAAAAGGCTGCAAATGGTCTGTCCCCCCGCACCAGATTATTGGCCGAGGCTGTATTTGTTGCAATTTTGGTGTATATGATAAACAAAACAATGCCGCCGTATGTCCCAGATTTATCAATAGTTGTGGGTTCTACGATTTTATGGCCATTAAATGCGTGGGTCATTGATTTGCCGGGCTCAATATCAATAACATTGGGATTTTTATATTATATATTTGGTTATTTTGTTATTTGTGGTTCTGCAAATGCGACAAATATCACAGACGGCTTGGACGGCATGTTATCCAAATTATATTTGCCGGTGTTGATTGTTTTGGTTGTTGCATTATATGGTGCAACCAGAATCGGTTTTATGGACAGTGTTTTATTCTTGCCAGATGCCAGTGCCCTGTATGCGCCATTGGGTGCAACCGCCGGCGCGGTCCTTGGATTTTTATGGTATAATTCAAAACCTGCATCTATTTTTATGGGTGATGTTGGGTCACTGGCACTGGGTGGATTTATGGGAACAGTTGCGATGTTATTAAAATCGGAAATCATTATGGGTATTGCTGCCGGCATGATGGTTTTGATTTTGTTGTCGTCTTTTATGCAAACAATGTATTTCAAAATTACTCGCAAAATGACGGGTACAGGCAAACGCATATTCTTGCGCGCACCATTGCATCATCATTTTGAAGAACTGGGTTGGCCAGAAACAAAGATTGTAGAACGATTTTTCATTATGTCGATATTGTTTTCTGGGCTTGCATTGATTTTATTAAAATTCGCATAAATTTATAAATTGGGGGCAAGGGGACGGATAGATGAAAGTTATAAGTGAAGTTGCACGCAGAACCGATGACAGCAAACTGACAGATTGGTATTTTGGTATCGACCGTTGGTTAATAATTTATATTGCTATAATGATATTTATTGGTGTTATGGCAACTTTTTTCACCGGCAGTGCAAATATTATTCGCACACATGGTCGTATGCCTTGGTATCATTTTTTTGTAAATATGTTGCCGTTTTATATTTTGGGCATTGGAACATTATTCGCCGCCAGTATGCTTAATAAAAAATGGGTTATAAAAATATCTTGGTTAAATGTTTTGGTTTGTTTGCCATTACTGGTTATGACATTATTTCATGCCAGTATTATAAATGGATCGGCGCGTTGGGTATCTGTGGCGGGTCAAAATTTGATGCCATCGGACATTATGAAGCCTGGGTTTATAATAATCACAGCATGGTTTTTAACGCGCATGAAAAAAATGTATGGCGAAGATATTTTTACCAATCGTGATGCGTGGAAATTTAATATAAATTCTTGGTGGCCATATGTTATTGTGTTTTTGATGGTCTTGGGTATTTTGTTTAAACAACCAGACATTGGAACAACGATATTGTATTTTTCGGTTTTTGCAGCGATGTTATTTGTTGCCGGATTGCCAAAAAAATGGCTGGCAATATTGGGTGGCGTGGTTGTTGGTGGTGGTATTTGTGCATTTTTATTTTGGCATCACGTGCATGAACGTATTATGGACTTTTTATTCAAACCATTGGACCCCACCAGTCAGGTTGGTTATGCGGTAAATGCAATTCGCCAAGGTGGTTTGTTTGGTATGGGCGAAGAAGCTTTTGCAATTGAAAGATTACCAATGGCGGAAAACGATTTTGTGTTTGCGGCATTGGTTGAAGAATTTGGTGCATTGGTTGGTTGTTTGTTATTATGGTTGTTTGTCAAAGTTATAAAACATTTAATATCGGCGGCGGAAAATGCGCGTGATAAATTTGTGTTGTATGCGATAACTGGGGCAACATCATTATTTGCGTTCCAGATTTGTTTGAATTTGGCAACAACATTACATATAATGCCACCCAAAGGCATGACATTACCATTTATATCATTTGGTGGCAGTTCATTTTTGGGTTTTTGCCTGTTGTTTGGGTTTATATTGGCGCTAATCCGCGAAGACAAATGGAAATAAAACAAAGGGGACGGATATGAAAATATGGATTGCAACCGGGGGTACAGGTGGTCATGTGTTTCCTGCAATGGCTGTGGCGACTGAATTGGCATCACGTGGTCATAAAATAACAATTTCTTGTGATGGTCGAACCGACAAAATGGTGCGTGAATCCAAACCAGATGGCGCAAGTGTTGTGCATATTTGGGCATCTGGGGTTGGTGCAAAAAGTAAAATAAAACAAATGTATGCTTTGTTTAAAATTGGGGTTTCGGCATGTGGATTAATATTACGATTTTTATTTTCGCGCCCAAACAGAGTTGTCGCGTTTGGTGGTTATGCGTCTGTGCCGGCGGTATTTGCAGCACATGTTTGGCATATACCAACATTTTTGCATGAACAAAATGCGGCAATCGGTCGCGCAAATAAATTTTCTATGCGGTGGGTAAAAACTTTGATGACCAGTTTTCCAACTGTCGATGGCATGCCAAAAAATACAAATACAAAAATTGTTTATACCGGATTGCCTGTGCGTGCAGATTTTTTGAATATTGCAGGCTCTAAAATTCCAAATAAATCGCATTTGTTGGTGACAGGTGGTTCATTAGGGGCGCAAATTTTGGACGATGTTGTCCCATTGGCGATTGCGGGTATGAAAAACAAAAAGATTTTCGTCACACATCAAACCCGTCCAGAAAATGTTGAAAAATTGCAACGCTTTTATGCCGAACATAAAATTCACGCAAATGTATTGTCTTTTATTCGTGATATGGCATCGGCAATCCAGGACGCAGATTTGGTAATTGGGCGCAGTGGTGCCAGCACAGTTATAGAATTGGAAACGGTCGGTCGTGCGGCGATTTTGGTCCCGTTAAATATCAATCCGGACCAGGCGGCCAACGCGGCATCTTTTGCGAAATTGGGTGGCGGTTTTGCAATTGAACAATCTAAATTTACAGAAAAATGGTTGTCATCTACATTGACCGAATTGTTTGATAATCCATCGCGTTTGGAAAAAATGGCTGAAAAATCACGTGTTGAAAATCGTGCGGCACAAAAAATCGCCGACACAGTGACAAAATAAAAACACCGCCCATTTGGGCGGTGTTTTTAAAAGAATATAACATAAATTAAAAATGCGACAAGACAAACAACTGAGGAGCCATTACATATTCCTTTTTATACAAATTTAACAAAACGCATAACATATGCAATAAAAAATAAATCGCGGCTTTGCCATCGGCAAAGACGGATGGCACTCCCAATGGGTAATGCTTCGCCACCTTGCAAAATTTTGTGATACAAAATCGGCATACTTGCGTCTGCCTTTTTGCTGCGGTTCGAACCCATGTCTCATGTGTTCGATTCCCGGTATAACCAGAAAAAATAAATTGCACCAAAAATGGTGCAATATATTTCCTGGCACTCCCAATGGGAATCGAACCCATGTTGCCGGAATGAGAATCCGATGTCCTGGACCGCTAGACGATGGGAGCTTTCAAACTGCCTTGGACCCAAATACAATATACAAACTTTATCAAAAAGTCAAATTTTTTGCCGGCGGTTTTTATGTCCTGCCAGATTATTTTTGAATATCAAGTAATAAAATAAAAAAATTTTATTTAAATATACTTGCAAATAAAAACTTTATATATATAATCATTAAAGTTTTTAATGATTTTTTAAACAAAGGTGTTTGTCGTGACACGTAAAAGATTTATAGAATTGATTGAACAACATGGAATGATTTTGGAACGTTTATTGGCGCGCGTTCAACAGTTTCCATCGCAAAAATTGGGGTATAATCGCCAACAGTTATTTATATTATGTGATTTGGCTGTGTCTGGTCGTTCGAAATTAAAAGAAATTGCACATCGCCAATGTATCCCAACACCAAACCTGTGCATTATGTTTCGCAAGTTAGAGGCCGAAGGTCTGGTCGCGCGCAGTGTTGATGAAAACGACCGTCGCAATACCTGGTATTCTGTGACGGGCAAAGGACAAAAAATCGCTATAAAATTCAAAGATTCTGCGATGGATATGATTGAACATTTTTGTCGTAATTTATCAACACCCGAAGAGGTTAAACTGACAGAAAGTTTGGAATGTATAAACAAAATATTAACACGTGTGGAGGAACAAAATGCGTAAATATAAAAAAATGATATTGTGTTTTTTATGTGGTATCATGGCGACCAATTACGGTTATGCACTTGATTTATCATTGAATGATGCAATATCAAAAATAACGACGGAATCAAATGATTTAAAAAAGGCTGATGCAAATGTTAAAAAGGCCCAGGCTCAATTAGATTCTGTAAATGCGAATCGTTGGGTAAATATAAATGCAAATGCATCGTATATGAATATGGTAAATGTTGCCCATCCGTCCAGTGATAACGGCATTGATTTGCCACCTGAATTGGGTGGAATTTTACAGGGTTTTGGTCAAGACGTATCTAAAATTGTAATACCTGATAATTTGATGATGGTTGGTGTGACGGCGACACAACCGATTTATACATTTGGAAAAATCGGTAATGCGGTTGATTCTGTCCGCAGTGCGATTAAGATTTCACAGTCCAGTCAAGAAATGACTCGTCGCGAGGTTGCATACAGTGCGGCTGATTTATATTGGACGGCGAAAATGACCGATGAAATTGTAAAATTGGCACAACAAGATTTAAATAATGCCAAGGTTTCAAAATCTAAAATAACCGCTGCGGGACGTGCATCGCGTGGTAATTTGGTGAAAATTGAAACAGATATCGCATCAAAAGAAATTAATTTGTCTGACGCAGAATTTAATCGTGAAACGGCGCACAGAATGTTAAAAATTTTTGCCGGTATTGATGCCGATGAAGAGTTGGTTTTGACTGACGAATTTCCAACAGAATTTGATGCAATGGAACCTAAAAAACTTACATCTTCGCCACAGTGGGACGTTTTAAATGAACAGGTTAAATTATATGAGTCCAAGGCGTCCAGCGAACGTGCCAATGGTTATCCAACATTGGCGGCGGTTGGCGCATACGATTATGTGACGATGGGCAATGACGTTGGACATATGTTTGAAAAATCTGGTTCGCAATCGGCATATTGGGGTGTGTCTTTACAAGTTCCAATATTTACCGGTGGCCTGAATCGTGCAAACGCAACGGTTGATGCCATGAATGCCGAGGCTGCACGTCAAGATTTAGACAAGGCAAAAAAATTAACCACAGAACAATATAACACCGCTATTCGTCAATATAATCATTTGCGCGATAATTTGGCAAATATGCAAAACGCGCGTGATTTGGCGGCCAAAGCATACCAATTTTCGCAACAAAGATTTGGTGCGGGTCAAACATCTGCGGTTGAACTGGCCGAGGTTGCATCTGGCCTGTATCAATTAGATATGGCATTGTTAAATGCAAAATACAAATTGTTGATGGCGCAAGAATCTGTTAAAAAGTTAGGTGAATAAAATGGAACGTATAATAAAGTCTTTTAAAATCAAAAACCCAACGCGTGTTAAAAAATGGATTTACATTTTAACGGTGTCTGCACTTGCGTTTTGGGTTGTTTTTCGAATTGTTATGTTAATAATTCAGCACAATCAAAATGTGTATAATTTGTCACGTGATGTTATGGAAAATGGAACCCCGGTGATAACAATTACCGCACAAAATTCATCTGGCACATTGCACGAACCGATTACAGTTGAAAAAAACAAGGCTTATGTGACCGGGGCGCGTGTTGGATTATTTCGCGCCGGTCAAAAGGTCGGTGGTGGAAAAATAGTATCTGTATCTCAAAATATAAATTTGGATACAGGTATGTACGTTATTAAAACAACAAATGTTAGTGACGGTTTGCAATACGTCGAATACACTCGTAATGGTTATTTTGTTCCGGTCTATGCGGTTGTAGATTCTGGGGTTTATGTTTATGAAAACGGTGTTGCCGAATTACGCAAAGTTATTGTCGCGCACAGTGATGCCGATGTTGCGTTGATAACCCAAGGTTTGCATGATGGCGATATTGTTATATTGTCCAAGGTTTCAACGGGTGAAAAAGTTCGTTTAATTGAATCAAATAAATAGTGAGGGAATTGATTATGTTAAAGTTTTTTGTTCGTCGTCCAATTACAACAATTATGTTCGTTTTGTTTTGGGTTGTATTGGGATTTTATTCTTTTAATGGCATGAATATAGAACGCACACCGTCTTTGGATTTTCCATATGTGACGGCATCGTTTATATATCCTGGTGCCACACCCGAAGAAATCGAAACCCAGATTTTAAAAAAGGCCGAAGATGCAATGTCCGAAGTTGCAGGTTTGAAAAAAATCACATCATCTGCGTATGAAAATGGTGGTTATGTGATGGCTGAATTTAATTTGGGTGTAAATGTAAATGATAAATCTGCCGAGGTTAAATCAAAACTAGATGCACTTTCCACAGAATTTCCAGATGATATGAAACAACCGGTTGTGGAAAAATTAAATCCGTTGCAACAATCTGTGATTGATATTGCAATTTATGGTGACGATACGCGTGAATTGTATGAATATACCACAGACACATTGGCGAATAAAATTACTGCAATCAAAGGTGTTGCAAATGTAAATGTTTTTGGTGGTTTAAAACGTGCGATTCGTATAGAAATGTCGCCAGACGAAATGGCGGCGCGTGGAGTGACCATTGTTGATATTGTGTCCGCATTGGGAAACAAGAATTTAAATGTGCCTGGGGGAAAAATTGAAACAGGTACCGGTTCGTCAAATGTGCGTTTCGTGGGTGAATTTGCCAGTGTTGATGAAATTGAAAATTTGCAAATCGTGACCAGCGAAGGACAAAATTTTAAATTAAGTGATGTTGCGAGTGTGCATGATTCTGCGCGTGATATAGACAAAGGTGCAACATACAATGGTCGTGATGTTATTGTTGCATCTGTAATTAAGGCATCTGACGGTAATGCAATCAAAATATCAAAAGCTTTGCACAAAGTTTTGCCAGAATTACAGGCACAAATTCAAGATAAATTTGCCAATGCACAAATTGAAATAGTGGCGGATTCTTCGACCAAGGTTGCCGAAGATACATTTGACACAATCAACGGAATTATTCTGGGTATTATTTTAACGGTTATTATATTGTTGGTATTTACACAAAATTGGCGTTCAACAATTATTGCCGGTGTCGTGATTCCTGCGTGTTTGGTTGCCGGATTATTCTTTGTCAGCCTCAGTGGATTTACAATCAATGCAATGACATTGTTGGCATATTCATCGGCATTGGGAACATTGGTGTCAAACGCAATTATTTTGATTGAATCTGCATTGCAAGAAATGCGTGGTGGTAAAAATCCCGAAGATGCCGCTGTCGATGGAACTAAAAAAGTTGCTGTGTCTGTGTTGGCGGGTGTTGGCACCAACGTAGTGGTGTTTTTACCGTTGGCATTTATGGGCGGTATTGTTGGTGAATTCATGGTGCAATTTGGTATGACGGTTGTGTATTTAACTTTGTTGTCATTACTGTTTTCATTTACATTGACGCCTATGATGATTGCGCGTATTTTGCGATTAACAAATCGTCGTGAATCTGTTGCACAACAACGCACAGAAAAACGCGAAGAAAAACATACGCGTTTGCGCCGGTGGTATGATTATCAATTTGCACATGCGGGTCGCGTTGTTTTATTGGCGGTGGCGGTGTTGTTTGGTTCGGCGATGTTGATGAATTTTGTCGGTAATGAATTCCAACCATCAACCGATGCAAATAAAATAACATTGACGGTTCGTGCGCCAATGGGTGCGACATATGAAAAATCGCAAGAAATTGCTGCAAACATAGATTCTGTGTTGCGCGAATTTCCCGAGGTCGAATCGACAGTTGTAAAAATTGGCGAACGCGGATTGCAAAACATTTCAATATCTACCAATTTAGTGGATAGAAGCAAACGCAACATTTCTGATAAAAAATTGGCGCAAAAAATGTTACGCAAATTAACAAATGTTGCCGATGCAGAAATTCAAATTCGTGCCGGCGAGGCACTGTCAGGCGCGATATCATCGGATATGGTTTTGAATATTTATGGTGATGATGATGCAACGCGTGAAGAATATGCAAACAAATTGGTTGCGCGTATAAATACTATACCCGAAGTTCAAAGTGCGGTTTTGGCACAACAAAAACCAAACAATGAAATTCGCTTTGTTCCTGACCAAGAACAAATGAGTGCGTGGGGTATTAAAAATTCATACGCGGGTTCTGTATTGCGTACGGCTATTTACGGAAATGACACATATAAATATAAAGAAAACGGCAAAGAATACCCAATTGTTTTGGAATTTGCGCGTCCGTTTAAAACTAATTTTATGTTCAACAGTGTGTTCGTAAATTCGCCGCGCGGCATGGTTGCTTTGTCGGAATTGGGTGAAATACAAAATGTCCCATCGACACCAAATATATCGCGTTTGGATAAATCACGTGTGACTGAAATTGATATTAATATTGGTAAATCAACTGTTGGTCCAGTCCAGAAAAAAATAGAGGCAGAAATTGCAAGTTTGGATTGGAAGCCTGGATATCACGCATCGTTTGCGGGTATGTCTGAAATACAAAGCGAAACCACAGGCGAAATAGGTATGGCATTTATATTGGCATCTGTTTTGACATTTATGTTGTTGGCGGCTATCTTGAATTCACTGACGCACCCATTAACAATTGCGACATCTATTATTACCAGTTTTATTGGGGTGTTTGTGTTGTTATTCTTGTCTGGGGCATCTATGAATGTTGGGGCGATGTTGGCATTTGTTATGTTGGTTGGTTTGGTTGTTAATAACAATATTTTGGTGTTGGAACCAACGGTTAAACGCGTGCGTGGTGGTGAAAAACCGTATAACGCATTATGGACAGAATTAATGGCAAAACGCAATATGGTATTGATGACATCTATTGCGGTTATGGCGGGTATGTTGCCACAATTATGGTCGGCTGATGGTATGAAAACCGGTATGGCGGCGGTTATGATTGGTGGTATGTTGGCGAGTCTTATTTTGACATTTGTGCTGACGCCTGCGCTGTTCTTTGCAATGGAAAATATGCGGAATAATGTTCGCAGAAAAATGAATATGCGGATACAATTTCCACGATTAATAAAACGGAAAAAATAATAAAAAATCCCCAATATGACATTGGGGATTTTTTAATAACATTTTATACTTGCGTGAATTTTACAAATTGTTTTATGATTTATCTAAGGAAGGAAAGGATTATGCGTTTAAAAATTGTGTCATTACTTGTTTTTTTGGCGGTTTTGCCTGCGTTTGGTGCGGCAAGGTTGCCGGCGGTAAATGTCAATGGTGATGGTGTTTCTGCGCGTTCGGCATTTGGGGATAACGAATATTCGCGTGGAAATGTTTCGTATGCACCAACGCGTCGCGTTGTGTCGCGTGCAAAAACACAAAATCCTGGTATAACATACAGTGCGAAAAAAACAGACTATGATATTTTGTCGCCTAATTTGCCCAGTTCGAATTTGTGGGCGGAAAATTCTGTGATGGGGGACGAACCTTTGCGTATGCCCCGCGCGGACGAGGTTGCGGTTTTCAACGCTGCGGATTTTGATTTGCCTGACGAAAACATAGATGTTAATTATACAGCTGATGCAACACCTGTTTCGCGTGGTGATGTTGCGGCTGAAATGCAAGACACGATGAATCGTATGGCGCAAATTGATGCGAAAATTGCAAAATTGGAAGAATTACAACGTCGCGCAAATAACAGTGTTAAACAAAATCCTGTGCGTTCGCAAATTGCAAAAAATAATATTCCTGGCGAATCGACTGTTCATGTGTCGCGCACAGTTGTTCCAATGGACGATGAACCTGATATTTTAATTCGCAGTGTTGAAAAACATACGGCGAATAATGGCGCACGTGTTGCAAAAACAGCACCACACATAAATGATAATTTGGCGGATTTGTCGCCAACAGAATTGCGCAAGGCTTTCCGTAAAACATTTTTATCGGAAAACAAACATTTGTCTGCTATGCGTGATACATATGCCGATGAATATGATACGCGTGAAAGTTTTTCAAAATCTGCGGCTGGATTTACGGCTGAAACAAATTTGTCGGAAATGGGTGGTGGAATTCGTCCATTTGAAATAAAAATCAGTTTCCGTAATTTTGATTCTGCATTGTCGCGTGAAAATTATACATTACTGACAACTTTTGCGGGGATTGTTGTCAATGACCCAAAACGCGCGGTCCAGGTTTTAATTCCAAATGATGCAACAACAGATAGCGATAACCGCAAATTGACGGCGCGTCGTTTGGCTATAGTGGAACAGGTTTTGCGTGATACGGGTGTTCCAGAACAACGTATTTTACCTGTGTTGTCTAATCGCGAAGATGATGGCGGTTTGGTTTTGCGTAATATAGACAGCACACAATATGAAACACTGACGAAACAACAACGCAGTCAGTTTGGTAAAACGATTAACAAAACATACAAAAGTATGTCATGGTAAAATATCGTCAAATATTTCAAAAAATTATAGATTTTATTTATCCGCCTGTGTGTCCGTTGTGTCACACAGGTGTTTCAATTCATGGCGAATTTTGTGCTGATTGTTGGACGGCGATAAATTGGATTGATGGACCGCATTGCGCGCGTTGTGGTTATCCATTTATATCGGGATATGATTTTGACGATGATGTTTTATGCCCTGTATGTGCGGCGGGTAAAAATGAATTGGATTGGATAAGGTCTGCGTGTGTTTATGACGATGCGTCAAAGCAAATAATGTTGCCATTTAAACATGTTGGAAAAATAAAATATGCACGTGCCATGGCAAATGCAATGATTTGGGCTTTGCGTGATGTTGATGTGTCGAACATAGATATTGTAATGCCTGTTCCACTTGCTTGGCGACGATTGTTTCATCGTGGTTATAACCAGGCGACTTTATTGGCGCGCCCAATTGCGCATGCCATGGGTGTAAATATTGATTATGATTCTGTGCGGCGCAAATATCGTGCAAATATGGGACATAAAACCGCCGCCCAACGTGCCAAGAATATCCAAGGTGTTTTTCGTGTTGTTCGTCCAGATAAAATACGCGGAAAACATATATTGCTGGTTGATGATGTTATGACATCTGGGGCGACATTTGCTGAACTGCGACGTGTTTTAATGAAGGCGGGTGCCGCATCTGTATCTGGGGTGTCGTTTTGTCGTGTTGTGCATGCTTTATAAAAAAATCGAAATACTTGATTTTGCGATTATTTGTTGTAAAATTACCTCGCAATGATTTTATAAAATATAAGGCACAGAAATGAATATAGAACTTGGTAAAAATGCAACGCGTGAATTGGAAACCAGAATCCAAGAATTTTGGGATAAAAATAATTTCTGGGACAATGATGTCAATTCCAATAAGAAATCATTTTGTACAATGATGCCACCACCAAATGTGACGGGTAATTTGCACATGGGACACGCGTTGGATAATGTTTTGACTGATATTATTTGTCGTTATAAACGCATGTGTGGTTTTGATGTATTGTGGCAACCGGGAACCGACCACGCGTCTATTGCAACACAATTATTGGTGGAACGCGATTTGTCAAAACGTGGAATAAATCCGCACTCTTTATCATTGAATGAAAAATTAGATGCTGCATGGAAATGGAAAAATGATAAAGGTGGTCAAATATTAAATCAATTGCATATATTGGGTGTGACACCGGTGTGGAAACGCGAAAGATTCACAATGGACGATGGTTTGTCGCGTGCTGTCACCAGGTTATTTGTGAAAATGTATAACGAGGGTTTAATTTATCGTGAAAAACGTCTGGTGAATTGGTGCCCAAAACAACAAACATCTGTTTCGGATTTAGAGGTTGAACCACGCGAAGAAAATGGAAAATTCTATTACTTTAATTACCCAATTGTTGGTGGGGGTTTTGTTGAAATTGCAACGACTCGTCCTGAAACATTATTCGGTGACAAGGCAATTGCAATTCACCCAGATAATGAAAAATTAAAACATTTAATTGGCAAACGTGCAATTATTCCATTAACAGATATTGAAATTCCAATTATTGCCGATGTTCATGCCGATCCAGAAAAAGGAACAGGTGCGGTGAAAATTACACCTGCGCACGACTATGATGACTGGGAGGTTGGCTTACGTCATAATTTGGAGCCTTTGTGTATTTTGACCAAGGACGCAAAATTAAATGATGTGGCGGAAGTCCCTGAAAAATATCGCGGTATGGACAGATATGTTGCGCGCAAAGAAATTATTGCGGATATCGAAGCAGCAGGTTTGTTGGTTAAAATCGAAGATAAAATTATGCAAATTCCATATTCGCAACGCGGTGGTGTGCCTGTTGAACCAATGCTGACAACACAATGGTTTGTTGATGCGGCGCGTTTGGCGGAACCTGTGATAGCGGCGGTTGAGGCTGGTCGTGTTAAATTTATACCTGAACACAGATACAATTTGTTTATGGCATGGATGCGTGAAATTCGCCCATGGACAATTTCTCGTCAATTATGGTGGGGACATCATATTCCTGCATGGTATGATACAGACGGCAATGTATATGTTGCAGAAACCGAAGAAGAGGCGATAAAACAATCTGGTGGTAAAAAATTAACACGTGACCCAGATGTTTTGGATACATGGTTTTCGTCTGGTCTGTGGCCATTTTCAACATTGGGCTGGCCCGATGATACGCCGGAATTAAAAAAATATTATCCAACAGATTTATTATATACCGCTGCGGATATTATTTTCTTTTGGGTTGCGCGTATGATGATGATGGGTATGTATGTCATGGGCGATATTCCAATCAAGACAGTGAATTTTCATGGGCTTGTTCGCGATGCCAAGGGGCAAAAAATGTCAAAAACCAAAGGCAATGGTGTTGATCCATTGGACGCGGTGAATAAATTTGGTGTTGATGCGTTGCGTTATTGGATTGCGACTGCGCCAATTGGCACAGATTTGCGATACAGCGATGACGAGGTTAAACGCGGTTCAAAATTATTAACAAAATTGTGGAACGCATCAAAATATGTTTTGATGAATTTGACAGATTTTGACCCGAAAACCGCAAAACAAATTCCGGTCGCAGACCGCTTTATCGAAGATAGATGGGTGTTAAACGAATTAAACAAAGCAATTGCAGATACGCGTCGTAATTTGGATAAATACGATAACTTTAATGCGCGTAGTGCGATTGATACATTTTTCTGGGAAATATTCTGTGATAAATATCTGGAATTTATCAAAGACCGTTTTTGGTCGCCTGAAAAATATAGTGCGGAATCGAAACTTTCTGCACAATGGACATTATATACGGTTTTGCGTGCGATAATTGGTTTGTATGCGCCGTTTATACCATTTGTCACCGAAGAATTATGGCAAAAAATCTATAAAGAATACGAAGGTGGCAAAACATTGCACCTGACCCAATACCCAGAGGTGCGCGCAGAATATGATACCGATGTATCACAAATGCAGGTTGCGTTGGACATATTGAAGAATGTTCGTGGCCTGCGCACAGACAGAAAAATCGGTAATGGTGCAAAATTGGAAACACTGACAATTCCGGCGGATACAAATCCTGATTTGCATGGGTTGATAAAATCTGCGGCACGTGCCAATAATATCGTGCTGGGTGACGGTATAGATTTTGTTGTTGCAGAAAATAATACAGAGGGAAAATAATGGAGATTAAAAAGCATGTTGAACATCATTTAATTGATGCGTACCAGGTTGATAGATATGGTTTTTTGCGTCCAATTATGTTGATGAATTTATTGCAAGGTGCCGCGGGTGCGCATGCTGACGAATTGGGGGCTGGGCGCACATATTGTGAAAATCGTGGAATTGCATGGGTTGTCACACATAATATGGTTGATATAATTGAATTACCAAAATTCAAAGAAGAAATCACACTTATTACATGGCCATCATATCATAATGGATTGCGTGCATATCGTGATTTTGAAATCAGGGGTGCCGATGGTCGTTTAATGATTCGTGCGACATCACAATGGGTGTTGATAAATTTAAATACGCGTCGCCTGTTGCGTTTAAATGATGAATTACAAGATTGGGGCAGTATCAATGAACGCGTTTGGGATATTGATTTTCAAAAGGCGCCACAATTTGACCCAGAAATCACGCATAATATGAAATGTCGTTTTGATGATATTGATGTAAATCAACACATAAATAATGCGGTGTATGCTGTATGGGCAACCGAAAGTGTTGGTTTCGAATTTCGTAATACCCATAAATTGTCTGGAATTGAAATTTATTTTGAACATGAAATAAATGCTGATACACCCGATGTTCAAATTCATGTAAAATTGGAACCAGATATATCATATCATCGTATTATGACCGGTGATACACAACATGCAACGGTTGTATGTCATTGGAAAACAAATGATTAAATAAAAAAACGCAATCTGTTTGATTGCGTTTTTATCATTAACTGAAATTTGAACTCTGCAAACTGAACACTGAAAAAATCGCCAGATGGCGATTTTTTTTAATTAATTGCAGAAACCGCCAAACGGGCGCGTCCCTTGGCACGACGACGATTTAAAACATCGCGTCCGCTTTTTGTTGCCATTTTTTCACGAAAACCATGTGTTTTGACACGACGTGTTTTCGATGGTTGATAAGTTCTTTTTGTTGCCATAATTAAATCCTTTTGCCACTCTATTAAAACATATTTTTATAAAAACGCAACCTTTTTATTAAATTTATTTCTTTTTTTCACCAAGGCCCAAAAATTTGCCCAGGATTTCATTTACCAAATACAGAACGAATAACCCCAAAAATAAATTTAATATGGGTGGAAAAAATCCAGTTGCTGCGGCTGCTGGTGCTGTTTTTGTCATTTTTTAATCCTTTTATCTTATAATTTTATCATAACACGAATTGATTGTTTGTCAATATAAAAATATGGCTTTATTTCTTGACCTTTTTGGCAAAAATTTGCTATTGTTCATATACAATAAATAGGGGAAAATAAAGCATGTCAGAAAATAATGAAGTAAAAGAAATGAAAATCCCACAATCATCATTGGAACATGAAATGCGGACGTCCTTTTTGGACTATGCGATGTCTGTTATTGTGGATAGGGCTTTGCCTGATGTTCGTGACGGTTGCAAACCTGTGCATCGTCGTATTTTGTATGTTATGAACGATGTTGCGCCGGCGACGAAATCAACGGTGAAATCTGCGCGTATTGTTGGTGATGTTATGGGTAAATATCACCCACATGGTGATTCATCTATTTACGAGGCTATGGCCCGTATGGCACAAGATTTTTCTATGGGTGAAACATTGGTCCAAGGCCAAGGTAATTTTGGTTCGCGTGATGGTGATAAACCGGCGGCTATGCGTTATACCGAGGCGCGCCTGTCCAAACTGGGTGCTTCGTTAATGGAAGATATGGACAAAGATACGGTTGATTGGCAACCGAACTTTGATGGAACTTTGCAAGAACCTGTGGTTTTGCCAACAAAGTTTCCAAACTTTTTGGTAAATGGTGGTTCTGGTATTGCGGTTGGTATGGCGACAAATGTTCCAACATATAACTTGGGCGAGGTTTGCAACGGTATATTGGCGATATTGGATAATGCAAATATCACAGATGATGAATTATTTGATATTATACCTGGACCTGATTTTCCAACTGGTGCGGTTATTATGGGTCGCGCGGGTGCATATCGTGCGCATACAACTGGACGTGGTTCGATAATTGTTCGTGCCAAAACTCATAACGAGAAAATTCATGACCACGATGCAATTGTTGTTGATGAAATACCTTACCAGGTTAATAAGGCGCAAATGATTGTGAAAATCGCCGAACTTTCCAAAGATAAAAAAATAGAAGGTATTGCAGAAATTCGCGACGAATCGTCCAAGGAAGGTTTGCGTATAGTTATTGAATTAAAGCGTGATGCGATACCTGATGTGGTATTGAATCATTTGTTTCAATATACAGAAATGCAATCTAATTTTCCTGTGAATATGATGGCGTTAAATCGCGGTCGTCCAATGTTATTTACGATTCGTGGTGTGTTGGACGCATTTATTGAATTCAGGGAAGAGGTTATTCGTCGCAGAACAATATTTGATTTGAACAAGGCACGCAATCGCGCACATACATTGTTGGGTTTGTCTGTGGCTGTGGGTAATTTGGACGCGGTTATTGAATTGATTAAATCCAGTGCCAATCCTGACGATGCGCGCACCGCGTTAATTTCGCGTGGTTGGCCGGCGGCTGATATTCAAAATTATATTGAATTGATTGATGATCCAAACACTGAATACAAAGACGGCATGTTTTATATGTCCGAAGATCAAGCGCGTGCAATTTTGGAATTGCAATTACATCGTTTGACCGGATTGGAACGTGATAAATTGCATGCTGATTTGGTTGAATTGGGTGCGGTCATCAAAGATTTATTGGATATTTTGGGCAGTCACGAACGTATTATTCAAATTATTCGTGATGAAACAACATCTGTGCGTGATAACTGGTCATCAAAACGCAGAACTGAAATATCTGACGCATCTGTTGATATCGATGTCGAAGATTTAATTGCCCGCGAAGATATGGTTGTGACGGTATCTAATACCGGATATATCAAACGTGTTGCGCTGGATACATATCGTGCGCAAAAACGTGGTGGCAAAGGTCGTAATGCAATGACAACCAAAGATGATGATTATGTGGTTAATGTATTTGTTGCAAATACCCATACACCATTGTTGTTCTTTTCGTCCAAGGGGTTGTGTTATAAATTAAAAACATACAAATTGCCAGAGGCAACTGCCGCCGGCAAAGGTCGTCCATTGGTGAATTTGTTGCCATTGGAAAAAGACGAAACGATAACTGCAATTTTGCCAGTTCCCGAAGAAGATGTTAAACGCGTTCAAGAATCAGGCAAAGAACATTTCTTGATGTTCGTGACGAGTTCTGGAACCGTCCGTCGTAATCGCATTGCGGATTTTGATTCAATTCGCGCAAACGGAAAAATTGCAATGAAATTGGACGATGGCGACAGTTTGGTTTCTGTATTGCCATGCACAGAAGACCAAGACGTGTTCTTGACGACATATCGTGGTCGTTGCATCAGGTTCCCTGTGACCGAAATTCGTATATTTGCAGGTCGTAATTCAACCGGTGTTCGTGGATTAAATATTGCCAATGATGATAAAGTTATCGGTATGGCAATGTTGAACCATGGCGAAAGTGACGCAACAGTTCGTGCGGCATATATTAAACAATCACGCGCGGCGCGTCGTGCCGCAACCGGTATCGAAGAAGATGCAGGTGATAGTGATATCGAGGCCACAGATTTGGTTTTGACACCTGAACAAATGGCAGATATGGCGAAAAACGAAGAATTTATTTTAACAATTTCTGAAAATGGATTTGGAAAACGTACATCTTCGTATGAATATCGCACAACACATCGTGGCGGAAATGGATTTACCAATATCAAATTGGGTGGTAAAAATACGGCTGTGGCTGGTTCGTTCCCTGTGACCGCTGACCAAGATATTATTATGGTGACCGATGGTGGAAAAATTATTCGCACACCGGTCAAAGACGTTCGTATTGCGGGTCGTTCAACCGCCGGTGTCACATTATTCCGCACCGCTGAAAATGAAAAGGTTGTGTCTGCAATCGCGATTGTCGCCGAAGGTGATAGCGACGATGCCGAATCTGGTGATGAAAATAATGTCACAGAATCTGCATCGGTTGAAAATAACGAATAATATATCAAAAAGGTGTGCCGCATGGATAACGAATACTTTGTTTCGATAAACGATGTTTCAAAACGGTTGGACGTGCCGGCACATACTTTGCGTTATTGGGAAAAGCAATTCCCAACGGCAATTCGGCCAATAACAGGAACCGGTGGTCGCAGATATTATCGTCCTGAAACGGTTGATAAATTGATAGTGATTCGTGATTTGTTATATAAAAACGGATTAACGATTGCCGGGGTTAAAAAATTGATACACGACGGAAAATTACCTCGCGCGGCGACTGATTTCCAGCCAACAAATATCGGTGCGTCTGTGGTGAATAATACGACAAAATCCGGTGAAACAAATACTGATGCGATTGATACCGCGTTGGATTTGTTAAAAACGGCAAAACAATTATTGTTAAACCAATAAAAAAAGCGATAAAATATCGCTTTTTTTATTTTTCTAATTTGTTGCGTTCGCGTATCAAAGAATCGCGCTGTCTTGTCAAAGTATTTTTGTATTTATGCAAACTGTCTTCGATGCTAATGGCGCGTTGCGCATATTCGTCATGTTTGCGCAATACGCTGTCATTATGTGTAAATGCAGAATTTTTATACATCGAATCAATTTCTGGAACAACGGTATTTGTATCTGGCTTGTTCCATGCTAAATTTAATAAATTTTGCTCGGTCATTAACGCATGGTTTATCTTTGCACCGTCTTTATATGTTGTATCAAAAGACAATACAGGGGTTATCATAACTGTATTTGTATCGGTGCCAAAATAAGAATCAAAATTCCAAGATAATTTATTTTCTAATTCATGATTCACAGAATCATAATCAATTATTTCCAAAAAATACGACAAATCATTTAAAGACCCGTTGTTATTTAAAATTCTTTTGCGCGCCTGTTCGTGTATGAAATCTGTGCTATCCAATTTTGCCAGATGTTTTTGAAATACCAAAATGTCATTTTGTGATAAAAATTGTGATATTTGAAAATCGCGCCCGATGCGCATCGCATATTTATTAAAAGCATCATTTATTAAACTGTCATTATATGCGTAATAAAACTCAGTTGAATCAGCATTGTTCTGCACAGAATCTGTTATTTTGTGTTTTACATTATTCAAATTCTTTGGAATCGGTGCTTTTTTAACATCTGTGGTCTGTGTAATTTTTTTATCTAACTCTGCGATTTGATTATCTAATCGTTCAATTTTAGTTTGTTTATCAATGCCATGACATGTTGCGACCATCATAGATGTAAAAATAACAGATGTAAAAAGTGAATATTTTATATTGGTTTTGTTTTTTTTCATGTATAAAAATCGCCTTTTTATAGTATAATTCTAGCCTAAAAAAACAATGTGTCAATAAAATTCGGTTTTATACAGTGACTTGATTTTTTATTGTAAATCGGGTTTAAAATCCAAGAAATTGGTATGCGTTGCCCCGGGGACTATACGCAGTTTGTTTTTTGGAACCCATTTTTTTGAAAGTTCAATCGGCACAATTAAATCATCTGTACCAGCATAATGGATTTGTGGTACATCTGGCAAATTTTTTATATTCAAAGATTTATCCAAATTTGAATCGCCGAAATATTCTGTCCAATCATGATGATTTAATACGCCGGCAATGGTCACCCATTTTTGTATTTTGATATCAGGATTATTTTGAATAACCAAAGCACTCGCCATTGCGCCACCTGAATACCCAATTAAAACGATAGGCTGATTTTGTGCAATTTGTTTAATTGCGTATGCAATCGAATCAATGTTGTTTTTTGAAAAACGTGCATCTGTCCAATCATGAAAATCACAATTTTCATCGCGGATAAATTGACATGGTCGTGCAATATATACAACATTAGAATACATATCGTGCGCAACCAAATCACGAACAAAATTGTCGCGCGGTGTTGGGTCTGGACTGACGGCGCCATTTGCAAAAAAAGCGCGTCCATCACCTTCGATATAAATATGAATAGGTTGATTTTTATTTGTAATTTTTTGCCATGTTGCGATTGTATGTTGTGTTGTTTTCATAGGTTTAAATTCAAAACTGTCCAACATGATATCACGCGTTGCGCACCCAGTAATACCAAGGATTATAAAAACATAAAAAAATTTATTCATACGAAAAATTGTAATTAAAATGATGTGTATATACAACAAAAAACTTGAATATAAAAAAATATGTTTTAACTTAAAATATAAATCATAGAAAGGAGCCACAATATGAAACAATCCAAAACAACATTAAAAGAATTATCTGCATGTTATCGTGCGGTGTTGCGTCATGGTATTTTGTGTAATGCAATTGCGCTGGGATTGGTTGCAACACCATCGATGGCGGACGAATTGTATTATACATGGTGGCACCCAGAAAATATAAATTCATATGAAATAATAAACGATAACATAAATTCTGTTGTGACGGGTGGTGAATATAATTTTATCACTGGGACATCAATGCGTAATGTTGTAAATGGCGATGTGAATTTAACTTTGGACGGTGTTAGACAGGTTGCAAAAATTAACCCCAGGGATTCTCAATGGGTTGAAACAAATGTGTTTGGGTCTATATTTTTACCAAGTTCTGGCGGGTATTTACATAATACAGAATTGGGTGTTGTGATTCCTGATGATGAATCCAGGGATTTACAACAGTGGATAAATGGCGATATTAATGTATTGGTAAAAAATAATTCTGTTATTGAAAATAGTGTTATTGGTGTAAATTTTTATGCTGCAAATAATGAAATTACAGAATCTGGTTTGTCTGGCAAAACAACAGTGACGGTTGAAGATTCAACTGTTAATCAAAGTGTCCGCGGAACAAATTATCGTGATATAGATCAAAATAGTTCTAAAACATTGGTTGGTGATATTGAATTAAATGTTATAAATTCTTTAATCAAAGAAGAAATCGTTTCTGCTGGGTCTGCGGCATCTGCGGGTAATGTTGTTATAAATGTTGTTGGAAATTCTGTTATTGGTTATACAGATAAAACGGCAACAACAAAAACACATGAAAACAAAGATAATTGGATTATTGCGGGGGCAAACCGTAATGGTGCAACGATTGCCAGCACAACAATAAATCTAAATACCGATGGTGCTGATAACGCAATATGGATTGCAGGCGATGTTCATAGTGGCAGTCGCGACAGACGAATAATAACCACAGATGCAATTACAATTCCAAACAATAACCCTGATGAAAACAGTGTCAGTGGAAATGCAACATTAAATATGTTGGGTGGTGGTGATATCAATATCGGTGGTAATTTGCGTGCGTATCATGTTGCCGGTGATAAAACATTAAACATAAATAATGTGACGGCAAATATTGGTGGCAATGTCCAAGAATTTCAAACAATTAACATGGACGAAAATGCAACATTAAATGTTAATGGAACATTGACTTTGGCGGCCGATGATAATGTGAATATTGTTTTACAAGATTTAAACACATACAGCAAAATTAATGCAACGCAATTGGACGCAAATGGTGCAAAATTGAATTTCTTGGTATCCAAACAGGGAACATACAACATTGTTCATGCCAACCAAACAATCAGTGATTTTACATGGAATCCAGAAAACGCTTTGTTTGATTTTTCGCATAATAATGGGGTTTTAACGGCAACTGCGAAATCTGCAGATGAAATTGCTGAAACAACGAATATAAATTCAAATGCGGCAAATACGGTGTCTGCATTGGCGCACAGTGATAATGCGGACGCAAATCGTCTGTCATTGATTGCCCAAGATGCATTAACGCATGGCGATACAAAATATGTTGAAAATGAATTGGAAAATTTAACACCATCAAAATCGCCAGTTGCAACATCGGTCGCATTGGGTGTGCAAAGTCATGTTTTGTCTGCGGCAGGCGAACGTATGTCGCTGGCCTTGACCGGTCGAAACGGTGGTGATGTTCATGCGGACTTTGGTGTCTGGGCCAAGGGTATGTATAACAAAACAAAGCACAGTGATTTATTAAATGCAAACACATGGGGGGCATCTGTTGGTTTCGATACAGATTTGAATCACAGTGTAATTTTAGGTGTGGGTTATTCATACGGCCAAACAGATGCGGATTTGAAAAATTCAAACATAGATATCGACAGCAACACAGTCTTTGTTTATGGACAATACAGAAATGCGGATTGGTTTATCAATGGTACAATCGCATATATAATGTCTAAATACGATTGGAATAAATCTGCATTTGGCACAGATTTTAACACTGCGTATCATGTTAATTCTTTGTCGGAACAGGTTATGGGTGGATATCATTTTGCAAACGGTATAACACCAACATTGGGATTGCGTTATTTAAATGTTGATCAAGATTCGTATTTTGATGGTTTGACAACTGTTGGCAAGGTTAATTCAACATATTTAACCGGTGTTGCAGGTGTTGATTATAAATACACATGGATTGCGCCATATACATCATTGTTCTGGAATCCTGAATTACATGCGGCGGTGACATATGATATGGTGTCTGATTCCAATATGGCAATCGTGATGATACCTGGTGCGGCGGCATATACCGTTGCAACAGACGAGTTGTCGCGACTGGGTGGCGAGTTTGGCATTGGTTTGTCGGCTGAATATTACTACCTGACCGTATCATTAAATTATGATTTAAATGTTCATCGTGATTTTACATCACAAACGGGTTCATTAAAAATCAAATATAAGTTCTAAACTGAAAAAACAGGCTAAAAAATGCCGGCGAATGCCGGCAAAATTATTCAAACAAAATTCTTTTTGAAATTTTGCGAAACCACAATAAAAAAATACCGGCATTTGCCGGTATTTTTTATCTAATTTTGCCCGGGTTTTGCATTGTTGCTATATCACGACGCGCACCATTAAATAATGCCGCCATATCTTTTAATGCACGTTTGCATACTGGCTTTGGTGCCACATAACGTTTCGGCATAGAACCACCTTTTAATACAAAAGTTTCGCGTTTGCCTTTTGGATTTTTTGTTTTTTTGGGTTGTTTTTTCTTTTTGGTTGGCAACATTCCATATGCTGTTAATGTATGGTTATATTGTTTTGTTTTTTGTTGTACAGATTTTTCATATTCTGCAACCGCTTTGTTTAATTCGTTAATCCAATCTCTATCTTGCAACCACAAATCGTATAAATTTTCTTTTTCTGCATCGTCGGCGGCAATTTGACGCATAGTCCAAATTGTGCTAGCCCACATTCTATTATCGTATTCTTGGCGTTCAATTTTCTTTTGTTCTTGTTGTTCGTATTCTGCGACCAACTGTTTCAAATTTTCTTCGCGTTCGAAATCAATATGTGATGCGACCTCAATTATGCCCATACAGATTCCAATTACAAACAATGCTGCGATAATATCATCATCAGTAAATTCATCATTTGTGACAGGGATATTTTTTGATGATTCTTTATGTTTGCGTTTTGTATTAATGTTTTGTGATACCATACGTTTCTTGTGTTTTTGCGCAGATAATACTTTGCGAATTTCATCACTTGGTACATATGTTTCAGTCATTGCGCCGCTTTGTTTTTCTTTGTTTAAATTGTATGGTTGTTCAATCACAGTTTTTTGAATGTTTATGTGTGATGGAATTTTTTTTGAAGTCACCAGATTTGTTGGTACAAAATTCATTGGTGTTTTTACTGTGTTTTTAACTGGTTGTTTTTTCTTGATATAACGCACAGGCAAACTCATCGCTTGAATATCATTATATACGTTTTCTGTTCCCATATTATTCATATTTTTTCCTTTTTCATTATAATATAACAAAGTAAGACTCATACTATCACATAAATTGTTTTAGTCAATGATAAAATGCCGGTTTTTTCGTTTTTTTTATAAAATATACCCCCTGATAAAAAATCACAGGGGGTATCAGTCAAAAACAAAAGGAGTTTAAAATGTTTTTGTGAAATTATTTTAATCCAAACAAGATTTAAATATCTCGTGATATAAAATTTCCCCTGTTTTGGATGTCGGGGTCAGCCAGAATGTCTGGGAACCACCAGTATAGTGAACATTTGGCAAATCTTGTTTTAATTCAGGAATAAATTCCCGTAAAGTTTTTGCAATACTGCTGGATTCATATGAACCACGAATAAATATATGCTTTGTTGGGTCATGAATAATTTGTTTAATAAATTCAATTGCCATTGTGCTGGACGGCAATTTACCAGATACAATCAAATCATTCAGTTTGTTATTCCACGCATTAGAATGATAAGGACACAATTCAATATCGCAAAACAAATTTGCAATCATGCGTTTGACATATACGATTGGCAAATCCACACCATTGATTTGGATACTTTGTCCGACATTTTGTAATCCAAACTTTTTTAACCACCATTTTGCGCCATCTGTATTTGCCAATTCAGGATCTAAATAATAAAAAGGATACGCCATATTTTTTTGATTTATTACATCGTTTGTGATTTTTTGCAATTGCGCATCAGACCAATTTTTATATTCTTGGGCATATGGGATACCGGCGCGCGGATTCAAATTTATCATAAAACATTTTGCCGTCGCCAAATTTCCAACATATGGTTCGCATTGCAAGTTTGGGTGAATTTTGTTGCGCCCAGAATCTTTCTGTATTTCGGCATTTGAAATAATTAAGTTTGCTTTTTCTAATTCTTGGTATTCACCATCCAAAATACTGGTTCCGTTGTAAAATTTCGCGTTGCGCCAGAATTTAACGATTGGTAATTTATCCAGAATTTTTTGGTCGTGTTTTGCGTATTCTGCACTGATTTTTTGCATTTCTGCGACGGTTGGCAAATCATGGCACAATACGGTTCTTTTGCGATTTTCGTCCAATGGTGAAACAATGCCGTCTTGTTCCATCATGTTTAATAAATCGACCGCATCTTCATAACTGATGTCTAAATTGCGTTGCAGATAAGAAACACTTGGTTTTTTATCTGTTATCACTAATTGCACTGCATCTTGATAAAGTTTGTTTTTCATGTTTAGCCTCCATGTTGTTTAAAAACCAATTTTTTGCACGTTGTGTGATTTGACGGATTGTTCTTGTAATAACATGTCTAATAATTCGTCTGGATTTGTTATATCCAAAATTTCAGCCTTGTTTTTTACAACAACAAAATCCCCAGGAGCCAAATTGACGCATTTTTTAATATCTGCATCATTAACAGTTTGACCAAAAAATTCGTTGAACGCAATTAAAACCTGTTTAGGTGTTAAAAAGTCATATTTAACCTTGAATGTAAATCTGCGCAAAGATGCAGTGTCCAAAGAATCCATTATGTTGGTTGTACAAATAAACGGGAAATCGGCTTGTTCCATCTGGGTCAGCATTTCATTGACAGAACTGACCTCCCATGAACGTTGGGCTTTGTTGCGGTCTTGCAAGAAAGAATCTGCTTCGTCAAAAACCAGAATTGCTTTTTTTGAACGCGCCTCGGCAAAAGCATTTGCAATATTTTTTTCTGTTTCCCCAACATAAGAACCTTTTAAATCGCTGGCGCGTTTTTTGACGATTGGCATATTCAACACATGTGCCAGATGTGATGCAAATGCGGTTTTACCGGTCCCCGGTGCGCCGTATAAACATAACGAAAATTTATGAAGTTTTTTCTTGGCAATTCTGTCTGCCAACATGTTTAAATCTGTGTCGGTGTTTAATAATTCTGTATTAAAATTATCAGGCTTAACTGTGTCTTTTTTCTTGCGGCCATGTAATGTTTCCAAAAAAGAATTCAAAGTATATGGAACCATGTCTAGATTTCCGGTGATTTCTGCATTTCTCACCGCGTTATCCAAAATACCCAATGGCACATCTGGTTCTTTGATTTCTTGGGACATTTTTTCATAGTCAAATTGAACATTGTGTTTTTTAAACACGCCTGCCCAAACATCTTTTCTGGTGTCATCATCAGGTGTTGAAATTTCTGCGGTCAAAGAAAATCTGCGCAAACAAGAATTTGGAATTTCGCGTATGCTATGTACAACCCAAATCACAGGTGTTGCATTGTTTTCCAATAATCTGTGCAAAGTTAATTTTTCATTATTGCGCCCAGGAAATCTGTCTTGTTCTAAAATATCTTCGGCATCATCAAACAATAATACGGCATTTGAATCTGTTTTTAATAATTTTTGCATTTGTTTTAATTTGTTGCGTCTGGCATCGGTTCCTGTTTCGTCACCACAACCCGAATACAGACGCAAATTTGCATCGTTGCACACCGCAACGGCAAAAGATGTTTTGCCAGAACCAACCGCGCCATGCAACAAAATATTTACACCGCGAATTTTTGATTGAACTGACTTTTGCAACAAAGTTTTAATATTTTTAAATGTATCTGCCATATGTAGAAAATTATCAATATGTAAATCGCTTGATAAAGATTTACCAATCAAAGCAACGCGAACTTCTTCGGTGGATTTAAAACGCGTGCGCAGTAATTTTATAAAACCGTCATGCAGACGTATTGAATCATATTTTTGTGTTAAAATATTCATTTCAAACAGGGTGGTGTTTGGTTCCAGCATTTGTTTAACATTGCCTAACGGTATGGCGCACATGGCGGCAAAGAAAGGGAAGTTTTCTTCGCAAATCATATCGTCCATTACTGGCAAATCGAACGATTCCAACATTTCTCGCAACATAGGATTTTTTTGTGCCATTAAAAAACATTGGACCAGTACGCGTTGTTTTTGTGGCAAATTCAAAGCATCAAAAACCATAGATAATTTTGTATCGAATCCAGGATTTGTTATATCTGTGATTTTTACTTTTGATTTAATATCTTCGATTATTTTTTCTGTGTCTGGCGAAATATTTTCCACAGAGCATTTTTCTTTGTTGTTTAAAATATCGCGCAACACAGATATTTTTTCGGCATCTGTCACAGATTCAGGCAAAGATGTTAATAAATTATGTATGTCCGCATTAAACAGGGCACCAAAATACCGTTCCAACCGTTCCAGAAAACAAAATTCTGTCAAAGGTTGCAAAGGACTATTTACCAAGTTTTTTAAATAAAACGCATTTGCTTGCAATTGTTTATCCGTCATACGCGCCTCCCTGTGTGTTTTTGATTAAAATTGTTCTTGAATCTTTCGATTCGATATGATTATAAGAACCCGGTTGGACAAAATTGGTCCAATTTTTTGTTTTTTTAATAAAAATACCGTTAATGTAATGAAAATACGGTATTTTTTATTGTGATTATTTTGATAACATAAAAAATATGGCTTTCAGTTTTTTATATGCGGCGCGGGCATTGTCGTATTGTTCTTTGATTTCAAAATATTTGATGTTTGCCGCGCGATTGCAACAATCGCAATTATATGTGCATGGCACTTCAAAAGAAAAATAAGGACATGTTTCACCAGCCGATACTGGAATAAAAGAATCAGGCACACAATTAACAATGCGACAAAAATCTTTATTTGGACCGGCGGTATATGTGTTATTTTCCTCGCCTGGTTGGACTAAATTTTCATATCGAATTTTATTATATGCCTCGTCGCGTTGTTTTTTTAAATCTTTTACTTGTTTATGACTGAATTGAACATCACACCAACGAACCCGGCGTGATTTATTAAACAAATTTTTTCCCATGGCACAAATCCTTTGGTTTTGGTTGATAGTAAAACACGAACATCGGCGACATTGCCAGCCTCTAATTGTCATCAATAACGATGGTATCATGAATTTTTATTATATCAAGAAAAGGTTAGTATGTACTTTTTAGATGACTTTATTTGACAAATAAATATATGTGTATTAGTATTTTCGATGTGTTGCAAGATTATAGTTCGTTTTTGCCGGATATCCAAAGTATAAATTCCACCAGACTTAATGGGCTTGTATTGTTTTGTGAATCTGCCCGGACTGCATCTTTGTTGCAACACAAATTACATAATGATTTTGGTATTAATGCAATTACAGATGTTGATAATATGGGCACACACTACGCCATACCAATACATAAGGTTGAAAATGCCGTATTGGATAAGTTTATTCAAAAAGGTTGGAATTGGGATTGTGACCAGGATTTCTATAAATATACAATGACTTTGTATAATCCTGATACAGCCAAACAGATATATAATACATTGGTTGCGCATGGATATAATGTGACGATGTTTCCAAACAGCATGCAATTAGATGTTGTTTGTTTGGCGCAATCGGCGCGCAATGATGAAATGGTTGCGTTAAATAATAAATTAATATCTGCCCAGAAATCATCGCCAATGTCGATGGATATTTATTTTAATAAAATTTTATTTAGTGGAAAAATAGAAAATCCAGAATATCGCAATATAAAAAAACGCGAATTTAGTTTGGCAGAAATTGAAAAAAATAAAGATTCGATTGTTCGTGAAATAGTGTTTCAATATTTTAATAAACGTATGCGCCATTATTTAAATTCTAAAACATTGGCGCGCAAATTTGATGCAAATAAATTAGACAATAAAACACAAAATCAAATAAACATGTTGCGTGATTATTTGTATAATGTTGTGGTTGATTATATTGATATGCAAACAACAAATGCGTCACACACAAATCATAGTGTTATTGTCAGGTTTGATTATTTAAAAAGTTGCAACAATTACAATAATGTTTATGCAACAATAAAGTGTGCAAAACGTTGGTGTAATGATATAAAGAAAGAACATCAAAAAACACAACAAACCAAAATCGTAAATACTTGGAATAAACATATTGCATACACATATCAAGACGGTAAATTATATGACGTGTTTGATTTGCCTAAAAATTTTATATTAAATCACAGTATTGATTTGTGTGGTATGGGGTTGGATAAATTGCCTGATATGTCGTCCGTTTTGATAAATAGTGATTTTGGTTGTGCAACAAATAATTTACATGATTTAACCGGTGCTCCATATTCTGTGTTATATGATGTTAGGGCATCAAAAAATCCATTACAATCATTACGTGGTATGCCACGATTTGTTGGTGGTAAAATTTATTTATCTGGCACACAATTAACCCCAAAATCATTTGTTCCAATCTATATGGAAAATATGCTAGATAAAATTGTTGGTGTTAATGAAAAAACAATTACTGCATGGCGCCAGCAAATAGAAAATCGTAAAACACAAATTGCGAACATTGTCGCATCGTTAAATAATCATACAAAATAAAAAAGTTATTGCAGGCATATTTTGTTTTTTATATATTGCCGCTGTGGAAAATAATATAAAAAAAGGGGAAAAAGATGAAAATGTCTGTAATTTATTTATTGGCTGGTTTGATTGCTGGTGGAATAATTGGTTCGTTGTGCTGTGTTGGTGATGGAACACATATGTCACATGGTTGGGACAAAGTTTTTGCAAAAAATGATAATGTTAAAAATACCAAGGTAAAATTTCATAATCGTTATGGTGTGTCATTGGTTGGTGATTTATATATGCCAAAAAATATGGATAAAAATAAAAAATATCCGGCGATTGCGGTGTCTGGACCGTTTGGTGCGGTCAAAGAACAATCGTCTGGTCTTTATGCCCAAGAAATGGCAAATCGTGGTTTTGTGACATTGGCATTCGATCCATCTTTTACCGGCGAAAGTGGTGGGGCTGTGCGTAATGTTGCGTCCCCAGATATTAATACCGAAGATTTTTCTGCGGCGGTGGATTACCTGACAACTTTACCGTATGTTGATGAAAATAAAATAGGTATCATTGGCATTTGTGGTTGGGGTGGTATGGCAATCAATGCAGCAGCGATGGATACACGCATCAAAGCAACTGTGGCATCAACAATGTATGATATGACACGCGTGACTGCAAACGGATATTTTGATGTCGATGATAATGCCGATGCGCGCTTTGCGTTGCGTGATTCAATGAATAAACAACGTACAATCGATTATAAAAATGGCGATTATGCACGTGCGGGCGGTGTTGTTGATGTGTTGCCTGCGGACGCGCCGCAATTTGTGCGCGATTATTATGCGTATTATAAAACACCACGTGGGTATCATAAACGTTCGTTAAATTCGAACAAGGGTTGGAATACAACATCTGCATTGTCATTTATAAATATGCCGATATTGCAACGCGCCGATGAAATACGCAGTGCGGTTTTATTGGTGCATGGCGAAAACGCACACAGTCGTTATTTCAGCGAAGATGCCTTTAAAAAATTAAAAGGTAAAAATAAAGAACTGATGATAATTCCGGGTGCAACCCATGTTGATTTATACGACAATATGGAAAAAATCCCATTTGATAAAATAACAGAATTTTTTGAAATAAATATGCAGTAGAAAATTGCCCTTTTGGGCAATTTTTATTTATGTTAAATAATACTTTGGTATATTTTGTAAAAAACAAAGGAATATATATGAAAATATATTTTGATATGGACGGTGTTTTGGTAAATTTTGACGCAATGCGTCCAAACGACACAGATTTAAATCACCCCAGTGCAGATTTGTCGCCCGAAAAACGCGCCCAGAAAAAACGGTTTTGGCAACAAATAGAACAAGAACCAAATTTTTGGCATGATATACCATCTATGCCAAATATTGAACATTTGTTGTCTGTGGCGTGTGCTTTGGGTGAAATATTTGTGCTCAGTAAAACACCTGGGGCGCATCATTTTATCAACGGGGAAAAATATGTTGAATATGTTGCAAATGAAAAACGCAGGTGGATTGCCGACCATATGGGTAAATATTTTGATGCCGAACATACAATCATTTGTGATGGTGCCAAAGGCGAATTGATTATGCCGTCAAAAACAGATATATTGATTGACGACAGACCCGAAAACATTACTGAATGGGAATCGCATGGTGGCGCAGGTATTGTTTTTACAAACGCAATTGATGTTGCACAAAAATTACAAGATTTATAACAAATATTACTAAAATAAAACCCGTCACAAGACGGGTAAAAAAATTATGTTCTGTAAATTTAATTTATTATTTGGCTTTGATACCAAACACACGTCTAACAGCATTTTTGCGAACTTTCATTGCGTTTTCATGTGCGGCCTTGGCATCAAAATATGCGTGATTGTTATTTAATGCAGGGCAACCCTCGGCTATACATTTGACGTTTTCGTTAAAACAACTGCAATTACATACAACAGATCTTTTGTCTTCCTCGAACATGCTGCCCCACAGAGGTTCTTCTGGGCAATATGTTAAACGGCAAAATTCAACACCTAAACCTTTTTGTAATTCTTCATTTGGCATTTCGTCCAAATCCCACAAAGGGTGTATAGAATTTTTTGCAGAAATATATTGTTCAAATGTTTTTGATGCGGTATTTCCTGCGTTAATGGCATTTTTTACCAATCCAAACCAATTTTTAATAGACATACTTTTATCCTTTTTTGCATTTATAATAATGATTATTGCACAAAATCACAGGTTGTCAATATTAAAATAAAACAAATTAAAATTTTAATGGCCAATCGCGAATATCATCGGGCATAGATTGTGATTCCGGACGCCACATAAAATCTTCGATTTTAACGCGTTTATCGCGAGTGAATTTAACACCTTCGCTTTTCAAGGCTTTATATTGTTGTTCAAAAAACGGTTCGCCACACAAAGAGCCATCTTTGAAAACGACCCGATGCCAAGGCAAATGCCAACTTTTTTGATTGTTGGACGCGTATCCAACAAACCGGGCCATTTTGGGACGACCAATCATGCGTGCGATTTGACCAAATGTGGTGACCCGTCCATAAGGGATTTTTTCAACGACATCATAAACTTGCTCATAAAAACTTTTCATATATGAAATTATATCACTTGAAGCAAAAAAATCAACCGGGCAAAATGCGGGTTGTGGTTAATTTTATTCTGGGAATCTGGGGTTTTTATATTATTGTGATAAAAACAATTGCCTGGGGACTATCAAATTTTTTAATATTGATAACGTATTGAGTTTTTGTGTTATAAAAATACCGAAATGAGAGAATTTTACAGGATTATTTTATCGATTATACTGGCAATATATACATGTGTGGCGCATGGATACATATTGCATATTGGAAACACGACATTGACACCTCAAACAACATGTGACACCGAACATAAATTGTGGTTTCGAATTGGTGATGAAAAAATGTGTATTCCAATGACCACAGAATATGTGACAAACACAATACATGTCAGGCACAATGGTGTTGTGTATTCTGGTTGTGATGGCACATGTGGCGCCGGCGAATATGTTATGCCAGAAACCCCACCAGACCCAATTGTGATGCCAACAACATGCGAATGGACCCAGACGAATCCAAATGCATATTTGTTATCGGACGGAAATCAGTATTTTGATACCAAGGTCAAGGTTGATTCAACAGTTGCAATGGAATTGACTGCCGAGATTGTAAATGGCACAAGCGCGCGTTTGGTTGGTGTCGTGGGTGGTTCGTGCTTTTTTGATATGAGTATCAATGACGAGTCCGAGGTGTATTTTAGAATTGGGACATCAACATATTCGTCTGTTTGTAACAGTGGAACACAGACAACAGGGAAACATTTATGGGAAATAAAGAATAATAATGCCAGCGGGAGTGCAAAATATATCTATCAAGATGGCAAACGCGTTGGATATAAAGCGGCAACAAAATGCACAGGTTCAAACACAATTTTGGTTTTCCACAGTGACCATGTAAAGTTTGGTTTGGACCCGACGGCAAATGGTGGTATGAAACTATATTCTATAAAAATGTATAACAAAAGTGGTAAATTGTTGCACGATTATCAACCTGTTGCCAAGGGGACCGATATTTGTGGAACGGTTGTCCCGACAAATGCCATGTGGGATTTTGTTGATAAAAAATTATATTATCCCGCCGGTACTGGTCAAATGGGCTATGGGGTTGATTCGTAAATAAAAAAATCACACATGGTGATTATAAATTGGTATATACCGGGTTTATTCAAACCATATTTCTGCGCGCGTACCCCCAGATGTTGGACCGGATTGTGTTCCTGATGGTATGGTGATTTCACCTTTGGATACAATGACATTTCCGTTGCTTGCGGTGACCGATTGCACCACAGGTCCCGTCCCAGATTCGACCACATTTGTTGATGTTAATTTATCTTGTTTTTGGGCGTTCATATGGTTATATGCACTATCGACATAACTTGCCGTTGCCGCCACCGCGGTTTTATCAATTGCATCATCAGCCATGGCGGGAAAAGCCAAAAATAATGCGATAAAGATATAGAATATTCGATGCATATTTATAAACAAAGGGTCTGAAAATTTTGCCACATTATTATATCAAATAATGGCAAAACTGTCCAGACCCAAAATCACGATTTTGTTATGGTTCAACAACTGGTGAGGTTTCTGTATATGTTGCCGCGGTAATAGATGCCACCATATCTGTTGGTGTATTGTTGCCCCATGCGGTCAAAGCAGGAACTGTGACACTGGATTCGTTGATTGTTGCGGTCACACCGGCCTTGGTTGCATAATTTGCAGAATCTCGCACTAAATCATCATACGATGCCACCTTTGTACTTGTGATTCCTGAATCAACGGCGGCCACTTGGGCGGTTGTCAGGCTATTTTGCTTTTTTGCCAACTCTGTATCAACCTCTGTTTTTGTATATGTTGTTGCGGCATCTGCCTTGGTTGCCAACTTCGTATCAACATCTGTTTTTGTATATGTTGTTGCGGTATCTGCCTTGGCGTCCAAAGCCGTATTCATATCTGCTGTTGTTGTATAATTTGTCAAATTATTAACATCTTTTGTGATAAAGTTAGCGGAATTTGTCACCAAAGTATCATACTGTGTGACTTTTTCACTTGTGATTCCTGAATTAACAGCGTTCAGTTGTGTGCCTGACAGTTTGTCTTGTTTGTTTGCTTGCAAATCTGCCACATCTTTCACCAATCCGGCGGTTGCATTACCAACAGCCGTTTTCAAAGCATTGATGTCGGTTTCTGCGGTTCCCAAACGTGTGTTTAAACCCGAAACATTGTCTATCGCGTTCAGTTGTGCGTCGGACAATTTATCTTGCTTGGTATTGATTGCAGTTCCCAATTCGTTATATGCACCTTTGACATAACTGGCTGTTGTCACTGTTGTATCGTCATCTTCGGCCGGGGCGGCATGCGCCAATTGCTCGGCTGTTAAATCTGCTGCGTTCGCCGCCAACGGCAATATTGCCAATGCCGCGATAACTGATATGTTTAATAATTTTTTCATTTTTATTCTCTCTTTCGTTGGTTGTTTGTTTATCCCAGATACATTATATCATAATTTACGATTGTTATTAACAACATAATGCACGTTTTTTTGTTTTTTATTGTCCGTTCAGGAAACTAGCATTCCATGTGTCTGCGACATCAACCCTAATCCATGTTCCGCCACCTTTGCCATCGGATTGGTATATATACCGTGTGCCATCGGCTGCGTCGGCTGGCAAAGCAAGTTCAATTTTTGATGGGTCGTTATCTGTTGTTCCTGGTGTAATTTTGATACCATTGTCTGCATCGTATGTCTTGCTGGATTCTGTTAATGAATTAACTTTTTGAATCAGTCCGCTGTTTTCATCGCCAATAGTATTTTGCAAAGTTTCAACAGTGCCGATTAATCCTGTGCCTGGGGTTTTGCCGTCGGTCGCGGTTCCAACCTGTTGTTGCAGTGTTTTTACTGTGCCATCTGATGCTCCAGATGCGACCTTATATACAAATTCCAAACCATCATTTACATATTTTTTTGTGGTTAATGCGCCACTATCATCTGCCGCATATGCGCCGATTGAAAACATAGATACCGACATTATCAAACCACACAAAAACTTCGACTTCATTTTATTGCTACTCCTTTTCATTTATCATTGTTATTTTAATAAAAATCCTGGGTCAAATTCAGTTGCCACACTTTTTGGGGTTATTTGACCAATTGCATTATTTATTTCTTCCTTGGTGTAATAATTTGTTTCGATATAATCTTGGGTTTGTTCTGTTAAATCGTCTATGGCATTGGTTAATTCGTCCATGCGTTCTGGCAACATACCAATATCAGCAGACAAACTGATTGTGTTGCCGGTGATATCAATACCGGTCCCAGGGATTAAAATATCTTGCTTGGTATTAATCCCAGATTCCAAACTGGATATGCGTTGTTCCAGTTCTGGTTTTGGGATATTGTCATTGTTATTATTGTTGCTGGGCTGTGACGCATAATTTGCCGAAATTTTTGATTTCAGTCCTTTGAACATATTTCCTGTTGTCGGCAATCGTCCAGGCATAGTATATCCGTTGGGGTCTTGACTTGAAATGCTGACAACATTGGCACCTGTGCCGGTTGTGGTGTTTGTCGGTTTGGCCACCAAATTTAACGCGCGTATCGAAGATGCCCGATTTGTATTTATTGGCAATTGCGCTGGACTGTTTGTATCGTTGTATGTGTTGCTAAATGTTTTTGTGGCAGATGCCGCCGCCACAGGGCGCACGATAAACCCGCATGTTGTTAAAAATATAACAAAAAACAGCTTGCCTGAATACAATTTAAATTCCACCTGTGCCATACATTATATCACAAAAAGTCAGTAAAACAAATTTGGTGTCGGGGTATAGTTTTAAAATATTGCCCTTGACTTTCATGTTTTTGTGTTGTCGGTTGCCGGATTTGATGTTGAAATAATTCCGCATAGTTATTATAATCACATACGTCTTGAAAGGGGATTTATATGAAAAAAATTCTTGTGCTGGCCGCTGTGGTATTAATAACAGATGTTGCAAATGCACAAACTGAATATTATATGTCGGCAAAACTGGGTGGTGGTAATGTCACCATGTATGCCCAAGGCGATACCAAGGCAACGGATTTGTTGGTGCAAACTTTTAATGAATTGGACGGGGCCCAGTATAAATATTCTAATTCCAGTATGCTGTGGAACGCATCTGTTGCGTTGGGTGTCGATTGGTCATTGGCCAGAATGTATGTAAAAAAGAACCCATACGATTGGTTTCATGTCAGGTTAGAGGGCGAGTTTGGATATAACAATTATCGCGAAGAAGGCAAACTGAAAGATAATTATATCGTCAAACATAATTTGGAAATGGAAATAGAAAACTTTTTCATACTTGCAAATGGATATGCGGACTTCCAGATTGACAGTTTTGTTCCATATATTGGACTGGGATTGGGATACAGTTTTGAAAAACAAGAATTATCAGTCCAAGACATAGATTATAACGATTATGTTGATGACAGTGGAATGATTTATGCGTTGCATGCCGGCGCAGGTTATAAATATTCTGATATAACGACATTTGATTTTGGATACAGACGCGTATATAGCCCAACCGAAGGCGATGGATTAAATGTTTTTAGTTCTGTAAGATTTGGTGCCAGATTCCGTATATAGACATGAAAGACCAAACGCGGCACGCACTGTGTGCCGGGGGCGATAACGATTGTCTATCTTTGTGGTTGCCACAACAGATATAATTCGCGTTCGTCCATGCGTATAAAGTTATACCTATAATAAAAACTTAATGCACCATAAGTGGATCTGCCACAGATACCTTGATTCCAATATTCTTTTTGCAGTGATTTTAACATACTGCCACCAACTGTTTTATATTTTTGTGTATCTGCGACATTTCGTCTGTAATCACCATTGACTTCAAAATAAAGCAACGATACAGGTTTTTGTTCGACTTTATTTTCTAAACATAGTGCAACCGCCAAGACATCTTGAATCGTGTTAAAATTTGATGTTTGTATATTGGAATTTGTTAAGGTGTGTAAAACCGGTAAATAGCGCGGAGAATAACCGAATTGTTTTATTGCATCTAAAATATTATCTTTATAACCAAACCCAGATAATATGTTTTTCGCATTTTCTGATTCAATGTAAAAATCACTTAACCAACAATTTGTATTGATGTATTTTCCATCGCCTGTTCTGGTTAATACAGGAACGTTGTTTTGTATAATATTATAATCGCGTGTATTTATTATCATAGTACGATTCACAGTACTATAAAATGTATATTTGTCAATATAAATGTGCCGCGTTCCTAATGAATTAAAAACCGGCATAAATGCCGGTTGAATTTTTGGTTGGGGCGCACGGATTCGAACCATGATAAAGAGAACCAAAATCTCTTGTCCTACCATTAGACGACACCCCAATGACGCGTAAATTATACAGGTAAAAAATAAATTTGCAATAAAAAATTTACTATGTGCAAACCCCACTAAAACCGGAAGTATATAAATGGGTTATATGTCGATGCCGCAATTGATGAAACAGACAGTGCAAACAACCCTAATAAATACATGTTTGTTGCCAATCGTGGTATTGGTCGCGATTTGTCGTAATATTGCACCAGATTTTTAAATATTGGCATTGCACACAAAACACCAATCACAAACATCAATATTTCATATGGGCCAATAAAAAAGCCGAGTTTATATATCATATCACTTTGCTTCATACCGAACATAACGCGAATATATTTTGTTGCGTATGTCATGTTATCTGCGCGGAACATAACCCAGCCGATTACAAATGCCAACATTGTGTATATGTGTTGAAAAGTGGTCAATGCCCATCCGCCGACTTTTTTATGAATACCTGTTATTTTTTCCATCAATATAAATGCGCCATGCCACATGCCCCAAAACACAAAGTTCCACGCCGCACCATGCCAAACCCCAGTTGCCAAAAAGACTATGCTTAAATTCAACAAATTGCGCGCGCGGGAAACGCGATTGCCACCCAACGGAATATACAAATATTCTCTGAACCAAGTGGATAACGATATATGCCAACGCCGCCAAAATTCAGTTATAGATTTTGAAATATACGGATAGTTAAAGTTTTCCAAAAATTTAAATCCAAATATATACCCTAATCCAATCGCCATATCGGAATAACCAGAAAAATCATAAAATAACTGCAAAGAATATGCAATTGCTCCAATCCATGCAACACCAATTCCCATATCGCTGGGGTTTATCACAAATATATTATCTGCAACCGCCCCAAGTGTGTTCGCAACAAGCATCTTTTTCGCCAAACCGACAATAAACCGCTTTGTTCCGTACACGATTTTATCGGTTGTCTCATACCGATTATCAATTTGGCTGGCAACATCATGATATTTAACAATCGGCCCCGCAATCAATTGCGGAAACAGACAAATATATAATGCCAATTTCGAAATGCTTTTTTGAACCGGAACATCGGCCCGATAAACATCAACAACATAACTGATTGCTTGGAAAGTATAAAACGAAATACCGATTGGCATAATAACCGATACCAACGACCAATTTGCATGAAACATTGCGTTTATATTGTTGATAACGAAATCAAAATATTTGAAATAGAATAATATCCCTAAATCTGCCAATATTGTCCCGATTAAAAATAATTTTCGGTGTGCTTTATATTTATCAATTAAAATTGCCCCCATCCAATTGACAAATATGGTTGCTAACATTATCAAAACATATGTCGGTTCGCCCCATGCATAAAACAGTACAGATGCAAACAATAAAATATAATTACGCAGTTTGTGTGGTGCCAAGAAATATAACGCGATAACCGCCGGCAAAAATATAAAAATAAAAGTCATAGATGAAAATAACATATTTTAATCCTTTGGAAATTCTTGGAACGACAATAATGGAATATTTCTTTCAATGATTTCCAATATAACGATATCAACATTGTTTTTTATTATATATTCCAAATCTTTTTCATTGATATCATAACGCCACAATAATTTTACAGATTTAAATGTGTTGGTATAATACCGTTCCAATGCAGTGGAAAAACTGTCGCGCAATGTCAGTACGGATTTCTTGGTCGTATAATGCTTATTTGTGCATGTGGTGATATCAACTAAAGAAGAAACTTTGGTGCATTTTGCGGTATTGGTTATATCAGGCGACATATACAATGTTTCA
The DNA here is from genome assembly GCA_902802115.1 of uncultured Pseudomonadota bacterium. GTDB lineage: Bacteria > Pseudomonadota > Alphaproteobacteria > Rs-D84 > Rs-D84 > Enterousia. The sequence goes on from CADCKW010000001.1 coordinate 353,613, forward strand.
TTGTCCGCCGGAATATTTGTTGCCATTTTTGTTAAATCGCCGCGTGGATTCGTTTGAGTTGTTGTGGTGGTAAATTGTATCGGTTTTATATTTAATGCGTTCATAATCGTCTTATAACCGATATATGCACCATAATCGTTCCAATGAGTGTCATTTTTCAAATACAATAACCCATCTTGTTTATGTGTCATCAAAGTATCATACAAATACAACACATTTACCTGGGTATTTGCATGCAAATAATCCACCAATTGATTTGCGCGCGATTGGGTATCTGGATATACTTTTTCAACCTTGGTTATATATTCACCATAAATTTTGTTTTTATCAGGTGCAATAACCAATATAAACTGTTTATTATGTTGTTTGCACCAATCGTCAAAGTTTGATATGTATGCCGCTGCCTGTTGCAATTGTTCGGTGGATAACCGATCCATATTCGCAAAATTACGCAAAGAATTTTCATCGGTGTAAAATAACCAATTATCATCTTCGACTAATACTTTTAAACCGCCCGCACTTCCGCTTTGTGCGCCATATAATTTAATCAAAGTGTCGCGTCCAAAAAACCTGTCAGAAAACCATTTATCGTATTCGATGCCAAATTTATTATTGATTTTATGTTCATGTGTAATCAATTCAGGTCGCACCGCCAACATGCGATTTTCTGTAATAGATTTTTCATCGTGGTTTATATGCGATACCGGAATCAATAAAGCAATCGCCACAATCACAACAAATATCTTATCAATAACAGATGTGTTAAATAGGTCTTTCATAATGCAGGCAGTTTAGGATAAAAAACACTTGCTTGCAAATATTTTGTAAAAAATAACCACTCGTTTGGGAGTGGTCATTTTTTTATGGACACATTTCCAACTGATTCAAAACATTTTGAACATCGTTGTTTATTGAATCTGTGACCGCACGTCCAACACCGTCATAGTGTTGATATTCAAATGGTGCGTCTGCAAATTCTGGATAATCTGCGTATAATTGTTTAAACGGTGCCAACAACGCGCGTATAGTTGTTTTTGATTTGCAAATACAACCATTTCTAACATCTGCAACCGTTGCAGATGTCGCAGGATATTTTTCTGTGCCATTGATTTCATCGTCACTCATCACGACACAACGTGACCCAAACCCAGAAAAGTTTGCGTCATCAACCAAGAATCTGTAAATCATTTCTTTTTTTGCGCCCGCCTGTTTTAATTTATGGGTTAAAACGCCTGTGCAACAAGATTGTGATGCCCGCATTAAAACTTTATATCTATTTAACAACGGATACATAACTTTTTCGTTTGCAGATATATTAGGGTTGTTTTCAATCGCAGATGCAATATCGCAATTTACATCGTCTTTCAGTGTTTGACTGCGTGGTGCGATGCTTTCGGAAATTGTCGGCTTGCGCAACCAAACGGCACATTCTTTCGGGGTATTAAATGGACAGTCTTTATATTCTGCACGCATTTTTTCACCAGTATAAACACCGTCAATTTCGGCAACATTATCGCCAGAACCATATAAGAAATTGTTTATGATATAAACCGTTTCGCCATAATAACTCTGGTCGCCCAGGGAAAATCCAGCGTTTTTAGCCTGTTGAATATGGTTTTTGCCAAATGTGACGGTTGGCTTTTCCATAGGTGTCATGATTACAGCCTGGATATTACCATCGTGTCCGGCAAATGTATCATTTGTCCATAAATTATGTGATGTTTTTTGTGGAACTAATAATTCGTCTATGCGCGCCCGCGTATCAACGATTTCATCTATGGTGCTGTTCATGTACTCTGCATCGCTGACAGAAATATTATCAGGTTCTGTCACAAGTTCTTCTGCCTCAAACGATTCAGTAATTAACTGTTCTTCGTCCAATGAATCAGATGCCCATGCCGAACAAATGCCGCCACATAACAGCAAAGATGATAAAATAAATATTGGTTGTTTCATACCTAATATAATACCACATTTTTAGGTGTTTTTAAAATAAAATTTTGTGTTGCGTGTTATTGCTTGTTTTTATTACCATCTAGGATAGAAATCATATTATATAGAAAAAAAGGGGGCGACCTATGAAAAGAACCTGTGGATTTGTTTTATCAACACTTTTGATATTGCCGGCATTTGCGGCAACCGATGGTGCAAATTTATATGAACCATATAAAAAAACAATGTATGGCACCCCTGAAAATACAGTTACCAAAACTGAAATTGCTAAGGCCCAAACGCCAAAAACAACAAATGCGGCAACCGAATTGACTGCGGCTGATGAAAATGCACTTCCTTTACAGGAAGAGAAAATTGATTCTGTCGATAATGCGCAAAATGATGTATTGTCTGGGGCGGAAAAAACATCGACCGAAAATTTTGAATCATATTCATCATCAACATCTTCTTCGAATCCAGATATAAAATTCCCGCATGGTGTGCAGTTGGGATTAGGTGTGTCGGCAACTGGCGGGTTGGACGGTTTTGTTGGGTATAATAATAAAAATTTTGATTCTTTTTGGTGGAAACGATTCGGTGTTCGCTTAGGCTATGCATCGACAAAACCTTTTAAGTCTTTTATAAATAAAAGGCTCGATAGTGCAATGGGTGACGGCATAGATATTGGTGATTATGTGACTATGCGTAATGGTAATGTCGAGGCCCAGCATATGTTTGTGCTGGTTGATTTTTACCCGTTTGGCGACACATGGTTTTTCGGCGGATTGCGTTTGTCTGGCGGTTATTATAATGGTGATTTGAAATTAACCGCGGATTTGGGTGCCAAAGATACGGTTTTGGCAAATGATGCAGAATTTAAATTGGGTGACACTTGGTATAAATATACTGCTGGCGATAAACAAGGTATTGCAACGGCTAAATGGTCTGTATCCGGGCCTTATGCGGGGCTGGGATTTGATTTAGGGCTGTTTAGTGGCTTTAAGATTTATATGGACGCAGGTGTTGTATTTACCAGCGATGCGGCAAAATTGGATTTACAAATTGCAGAGGCTGGCTTGTCTCAAAGTACGGACAGAACATCTTGGACGCCGGTTAATGTGTCTGGGTTAAACAGCAAAAAAGCCGAGGCTTTGGCATCTGCGCAACATGAATTAGATAAATATCCATATTACCCAATTGTAAAATTAGGGTTTATGTACAGATTTTAGTATAAAAGCCAAGGGTTTCCTTGGCTTTTTTTTAAAACACGAATCGTATAAAGCGAAAAAACCGAATCATTATCGTAAAAACCGATTCTGTGTGCGGAAAACTAACAAATTTTTTTATTAAAAATTTTTGGCGGATTTCTGCGCGTTTGCGGACAGTTTTATAATTAAATGAAAATTTTTTCCCAAAAAGCGCTTGACTTTTATATATTTCGAACACATAATATGCGGGCTTTCAAGTTGAGATACAAAAAAATTTCCCAACCTATGAAATTCGCGATAACAGAATGATCTTCAAAATAAGTTCTGGGCATTAATCGCAATATTGTTAATCGAAGCAGCTCATCAAAAAAATTTTGATGCTTTATCAAAATTTGTTCAAGAAGAGATATGCAGACAGTTGAATTTGGAAATATCCAAACTTTGACACTAGTCAGTGCATATCCTAGACAGGTAGTAGGTTTTATACATTAAACCTCGTTAAAAACTTGTCTTGCGAATATATTATATATGTAAAGACGAACTGAAATTTAAAGTCAGCTTTGTTATATATGCACAGGACTATGACTTACAAGTTTTTTTAGAACTTGAGAGTTTGATCCTGGCTCAGAACGAACGCTGGCGGCAGGTCTTAGGCATGCAAGTCGAACGGGTGAAGCAGGGCTTGCCCTGTGAATCTAGTGGCGCACGAGTGAGTAACGCGTGGGAAACTGCCCACCACTGGGGAATAACGTTTGGAAACGAACGCTAATACCGCATACGCCGGAAACGGGAAAG
>CADCKW010000002.1 GCA_902802115.1 uncultured Pseudomonadota bacterium
AAGAAATGCTAGCAACGGTAAAATGATTGGAAAAGTTTATGGGTATTACCAAAAACGCAATGGCGAGTATCTAATAAATCTTGTTCCTGCAAAAAATTCAAGTGGTGTAATTGGTATGTATGATACGGTATCTAGGACTTTCTTTACAAACAAAGGCAGCGGTTCATTTACCGCCGGGCCGGTGCTATCCAGGCTGCCAAATGAATATCAAGCGATAACCCCAGGTGATACCGAAACATACCCAGAAACATTGTCGGGATACACATTGTTTATAAACGATGGCGGTAATTGGGACACCGTCACCGCCGCCAGTGGCGGGGCCGATTATTACAGATTTAAAATAGGTTCCGGAAACATTGTTGCCAGCGATACTAAAATGATATCAAATATATGGAATTATGCAGGCCTATCTTCTAACAATAAACTTGTTGGATTTGCTGTATATTATTCATCATCTGGTTCATCATATATTTCTGTTCGAGACCAATCAAAATTCACATCTATATCAACATTGAATACATATCTGGCAAGTAATCCGTTGATGGTATTATATAAAAGTACCACAGCCACCGATAATGAATTTGTTGCTGTGCGTCGGCTTAGCGATGGTGCGTTGGGATATTATTGCGAAAGAGGAACCAATGAAGGCGCATTTATTTTTGCGTATGGAATGAACGACCAAATCAAAATCGCAACCACCGCATACAATGTGGCGCGGTTTAGTCCGGTGGTGACTGAATTGAACGACACTATTGCGACAATTCGGTCGGTCGTGACAAATACTATCAACCAGACAAAAGCCATCGCAGATTTGCAGGCAAAAAAACAAACCCGCCCGAACGAGAACTGCCCAGCCGGTAAAAAATGCCTGCTGGTCGAAGACGATGCCGGCCAACCCCATTGGTACGAAATTATCGAAAACGCATATGGCCTGCCCAACGGATATACGGGGTTGGAGTATATTGAAACAAATGGTTCGCAGTATATTGTTTTGTCCAGTTTTCCAACGGCATCAAATATTGATATAATGACTGATGTTTTACATACCGACGGAACAAACGAACAAATATTTTTAGCCCCAGCATCGGGCATACAACCACTTTACACAACTGGGGATATGTGGCGAGTTTGGGCATCTGGTAAATCTGGTTACCCGCTTGTTTCTGCAAATACCAGACACGTGTTAAAAGTGACAACAACACCCACGATTTGTGAATTCTATGTTGATAATCAAAAAATGACAAATGCTCCAAATAATTTTTTCACATCCGCTGTATTTTCTGGCGCAACATTTAATTTAGGTGCGCGCACAGTTGCCAGTGGCGGTGATTATTATTGGAAAGGTAGAATATATTCTTTCTATGCAGAATGTGATAACGAGGAGTGTATGAATCTTGTGCCAGCAAAACGCAACAGTGACAACGCAATTGGTATGTACGATTTAGATGATACAAATCCGGCAACCGCATTTCATACCAATGCGGGTACAGGAACATTTGTTGCGGGACCTGAGATTTAATACCCCCGCCACCCGCTTTCGCTTCGCTTCAGCGAGGTCCCCCTCCCCACAGGGGCGGAATTAAAAAAGTTTTATTTGGAATTGGCCCCGAACACAATTCCCATTAAAAACAAAAGGCTTGGTTCCAAATAAATAGCACCGATAGAAATATCGGTGTTTTTTGTTAGCCCCGAACAATTCGCTCGGTTCGCTATCGTTTCCCTACGCGGCACTCGTGACAAATCGCCTGACGGCTCTTTTACTCGTGGTCCCTCTAAAAAAAGGCTTTTGTTTCTAAATCAAAAACACCCATATTTCTATGGGTGTTTTTTTATTCTGCTAAATTACCAACAGACATTGTTATTCGACGAATACCCGATGCCACAGATTTTTCTTTGTTTATATGCGCCCGCATAATTTCGCCAGTATGATATACATGTGTGCCACCACACAATTCACAAGACACATCGCCGGCGGTTATCACCCGCACAATGTCACCATATTTTTCACCAAACAATGCCATTGCACCACGCGATTTGGCCTCGTCTATTTTCATTTCTTCGTGGGCAACAGGCATATCCGCCGCAATCCATGAATTCACCAAATCTTCGACCTGTGTTTTTTCTTCTTCGGTCATTGCGCGACCAAACGAAAAGTCAAATCGTACAGAGTCCGGTGCAACACGCGAACCACGTTGTTCGACATCTGTATTCAGGACTTTACGCAAAGCCGCCTGTAATAAATGTGTCGCGGTGTGGGCGCGCGCAGTCTGGGAACGAATTGCCGCGTTTATAACCGGATTTACCGTATCGCCAACATGGATTTCACTGACAACAGTTCCTTTGTGAATAACGATGTTGCCGGCACGTGCAGCCTCGGTCACATTGACAATTGTGTTTTCGCCAATACGCAATTCACCACTGTCGCCGACCTGACCACCTTGGGTGCCATAGAAATTTGTTTTATCCAATGCGATTTCAACATTGTCACCCGGTTTTGCCGTTTCAACAAATTCCCCATCACGCAAAATCGCCAATACAGTTGCGTTCAAATCCGCCACAGGTGCATATTTAAAAGAATCATTTGTGTCCGGTAATTCACCGCGCGATTCCCACAAAACGCGAGTTCCCTTGGTATCTGCGCGCGAACGTTCTTTTTGTTCTGTCATACATTTTTCAAATTCTGCAACATCGACAGTCATATTTTTATCGCGCAAAATCATCTGGGTTAAATCCAATGGAAAACCATAGGTATCAAATAATTTAAACGCAACGGCACCTGGCAAAACATTGTTTTGAACCTTTGGTAATTCGCCGTCTAATAATTTCATACCACTTTGCAACATGTCAGCAAACGCGTTTTCTTCATTGCGAATAATTTCAACAACATGTTTTTCTTGGCGTGCCAATTCTGGATATGTCGCGCCCATTTCATGCACCAACGCAGGATACAATTCACTCAACAATGCGCCACGATGTCCCAATAACTGACCATGACGCATCGCACGACGCAAAATACGACGAATAACATATCCGCGGTCAGTGTTGGACGGTATCACGCCGTCTGCAATTGCAAAACCAACCGCACGCAGATGGTCAGCAATTATCTTGAACGACGGCATGTTGTCGCCATTGCGTTTGACCTTTACTATATCTGTCGTTGCGTCCATTAAATGTTGAAACAAATCGGTGTCATAGTTATCCAATTTGCCCTGTAATACCGATGCCCAACGTTCCAATCCGGCACCTGTATCAACATTACATTTTGGCAAATTCGTTAAATTGCCATTTGCATCACGATTGTATTGCATAAATACATCGTTCCATATTTCAACATATCGACCACCGTCTTCGTCAGGACTGCCTGGTAAGCCACCTGGTAAATCCGCACCCATGTCATAGTGCATTTCGGTACATGGACCACATGGACCAACATCGCCCGCAGACCACCAATTATCTTTGTCCAAACGGATTGCGTCTTTGCCAGCAATTTTTTTCCACAGTGCCGTTGCTTCTTCGTCGCTGACATGTGTTGTCACGACAATTCGGTTTGGGTCCAATTTTAAAACATTGGTCAATAAATCCCATGACATTGTTATCGCCTGTTCTTTGAAATAATCACCAAAAGACCAATTACCCAACATTTCAAAGAAAGTATGATGACGACCATCGAAACCAACCTCGTCTAAATCATTATGTTTGCCACCGGCACGAATACATTTTTGCACGTCTGCAACACGTGGCGCGATTGGTTGCGCATGTCCCAAGAAAATTTCTTTCCATGGAACCATGCCGGCAACAGTAAATAACAATGTCGGGTCATTTGGTATCAATGATGCAGACGGCACAATTTTGTGCCCATGTTGTTCAAAATAATTCAAAAAAACCTTTCTTATGTCATCGTATGTCATATTTTATCCTGTATTTATTTTCTTATTACCCCGGCATTTTATAAATAACACACATATTTTTCAATCATATTTTGAATTTTTTTATAAAACAACACCAAAAAATTTGATATAATGATACACATGAAACCAACAATGATTTTTGCTTTGGCTATGCTGACATTTGTGACATTGATGTCGGCGTTTGGCGTGCATCTGGGCGCACCTGTGGCACCGGTGTCGGTGCCTGAAAACATGCTGGGCGATGTGTTGTATGTTTGTCCGGCAATATCGTCGGGTTGGGACACCGCCGCAGAAATGATGCGTATGATGCAAACACCAATCACAATTGGTCTGTTTTTCGCGTTGGCTATGTTGCTGTTTGCGTGGGGTTGGGGACTGTACCAAAATTTATTAAAAGATAAATTTAATAAAGACAACTTTTTAAAACCTTGGAGTTTTACAAAACTGTTGTTTTGGGTGATTGTTATTGTCGTAATTGTGTCAAATACACCGAATCATTATCGCATTGTGCATGTGAAACACCAGGCTATGAACTTTGTTTTATGCGAAAGCACAACACCAAATACTTGGCCAGATGTGTTAGACGGACGGTGGCCCAAGGCCGCAAAATATGGCGCAGTGACACGATAAAATAATTTTTTTTGCATACTTATTATATAGTGGCGACAATTTTGCCCCGAAATTCTAAAACTTTTTCAAAATACCCTTGACTTGAAATGCGGGATTCTCTATGATTCGGTTGAACAGAACGGGCAATGCCTTTGAAATAGTCGGTTCTGGGAATAAAAATAAGGAACACATACGGATTTCAAAGGCATTGCTCGTGAAACTGTCAAGTACCTCAGTAAAAAAACAATTTATGAAAGGAGAAATACCATGAATAAAGCAGAATTGATTGATGCAATCGCAAACGAAGTTGATATCACAAAAGCAACAGCAGCGGCATGCGTTGATGCATTTATCAACACAGTCACCAAAGTTTTGAAAAAGAAAGGCGATGTTCGCTTGGTTGGCTTTGGTACATTTACATCTGCAAAACGCAAAGCAACAACAGGTCGCAACCCACAAACAGGTGCTGCTATCAAGATTCCAGCTTCTGTTCAACCAAAATTCAAACCTGGTAAAGCTTTGAAAGATGCTTTGAATTAAACCAACGGTTTATCATTGATAAAAAAGCACCGGCGATTGTCGGTGTTTTTTTGGGTCAAAAAAATTTTAATGTTTTTCTTGATTTTTGTGATTTTTAATATAAAATATAACCATGTTTGCACCCATGGCTCAATTGGATAGAGCATCTGACTACGGATCAGAAGGTTGAGGGTTCGAATCCTTCTGGGTGCGCCATAAATTCAAGACCGGCTTTTGCCGGTTTTTAATTTATCTGGTTGCAACCAACGGATGAGAACCCGACCAGAGGGTTCGACCCGCAGGCGAAAGGCAGACGGCAGTATGCCGGTGAGCAATAGCGAATGAACCAAGGGAGTGAAGCAAAGCAAAACAATCCTTCTGGGTGCGCCAGGATAAAAATAAAAACACGGTTTTATGCCGTGTTTTTGTTTTTACTGTTGGAACAACAGAGATACGAACCCGACAAGTTGCAAAGCAACGCAGGGTTCGACAACAAGTAGATTTGATAAGTGAAACGAAATCAAATCGTTACGGTTGCATCGCAGGTGGCATAAGCCACCGAGAAAATCCTTCTGGGTGCGCCATGAATTCAAGACCGGCTTTTGCCGGTTTTTAATTTATCTGGCCGCAACCAACGGACGAGAACACGACCAGAGGGTTCGACCCGCAGGCGAAAGGCAGACGGCAGTATGCCGGTAAGCGATAGCGAATGAGCCAAGGGAGTGAAGCAAAGCGAAACAATCCTTCCTAAGTGCGCCAGAAATTCAAAACACCGCGTATAGCGGTGTTTTTTATTGATTTTATTCCGTATTCGGTGTATCATGCATGGCGACATGGCATGATGCTGTGTTGGGGTGTAAGAACCCTTAATTTGTGATGTCCGTGGGGACAAAAAACACCTCCAATCGTATGGTTGGAGGGTTGCGAATAATGCCACCATGTGTAGCAAAATAAGCACACTATTTTTCACAAATTATAGTTCTTAACCTCCAACCGCCTGCTTTTGTCAGGCGTTTTGTATGTAAAAAAGAGGATAAAAACTATGACACTAACCAAGGCACAAGAGAATTTTGTTTTTAGTAAAGATAAATTTATTCGATTATTAGCTCCTGCTGGTTGCGGTAAAACTTTTTCAATAATGGAAAAAACAAAAGAAATAATGAAGTCCAATACAAAATCAAAGATTAGTGTTTTTACATTTACACGAAATGCGAGCAAAGAAATAATTGATAGGTGTGGTGATGGCGAGGCATTGGATGTTAATACATTGAATAGTTGGGGAAACCGTTATGTAAAGACCACAGTATTAAAAAATGCAAAACTCATTTCGTCTGCCCAAGACCGTAAATTTTGTATGGGTAATTATTTGCAACCTGTTTGGGGAAAACCAGAACACGATATTTTTAGGAAACTCTGTCAGGGGCGTTCAAGGGTTCGTTGTGGCGAAAAATTATTGGACTTAATAGACAATTTTAAAAATTTAGGTTTTAAACACACAGAATTTATGCAAGATGTAGAACATACCAAAGATGTGTATGTAAAACATATGAATTTCATAAATAAAGTTGGGTTGATGCGTTATTATGATTCTGTGTGTAGTGAGTTGGTTAATATGTTGCCAGTTGAAGATAGATTGCAGATTTTAATCGGCGAAGACATGCACGCGTTTTTGGTTGAACATTGGATACCTTTTTGGCGTGATTGTTGTGTGCAGATGATTGAAAGTGGTATTTACACTTTGGACGATCAAAAGTATTTTGCGAATATTGAATTAGAAAAGCGAGTGTTAAAAAATGAACGTTGGACTGGTGCGGCAAAAATTGACTATATCTTTGTTGATGAATTTCAAGATACAAACCCTTTGGATTTAATGTTGATATCAAATTTACAGAAATTAACTGATGCTGGGTTGATAATAGTTGGTGATGATGACCAGGCCATTTTTGAATTTCGTGGTGCTGCACCATACTTTATTTTGCATCCAAATGAAATATTTGGGCATAAATTTACAACATTTTGCCTTGATCAAAATTTTAGGTCACCTGCAAATATTGTGCAAAAATCACAAATTTTAATATCACACAACAAACATAGAATTGATAAATCTGTATCAGCAGAGTCCAACAGGCCGTTGGCAAAAATTGAACATATAAACACAAATAAACAAGCATTGGTTAGTAAAGTAATTGATGTTGTTAAACATACTCTGCAACAAACAAATGAAAACATAGTGATCGTTTCACGATTAAAGGCCAGTTTGTTGCCGTATCAAGTTTTATTAACAAAGGATAATATTGATTATTCTGTTAGTGATGATTTGGCATTCTTTTACACAAATGCAGCACAAAATCTTAATAAAGTTTTAGACATAAAAAGAGCGAACAAACCGTTAGGAGCAAGAGATTTGCTCGAGCTGGTGTGTTTGTATAGTAAAAATGAAATCTACAAAAGTGCTCGTGATACATTATGGCATGCCCTAATGTTAAATAATGCAACTTTGGAAAATATACACGAAATTTTGTGGAATTTGGGCAGGTCTAAACAAAATTTTGAAAAATTGCTAACCAAAGATTTTATAGATGGTTTTGAACACGCGGTAGATAATTTTGAAAAAGCCGAGAGTGTTTATGATACATTATCCTGTTTGTTAGGTGAATTTGATGGTTTAAAAAAGAATTATAGTAGGTCATTGGAAGATTTATATTATAAAGATCCACCGTTGGCAAGTTTGTTGGATTTTGCCCAGCAATATGGTAATGATTTTGATGGTTTTTATGATGATTTTAACAGAGCTATAACAAAAACTGTATATGCCAAAGAAATACCATTATTAGATAAATCACAACCTAGAATAATATTATCAACCGCGTTGCGTGTTAAAGGTCAGGAATTTGATAATGTTATTATATTAAATGCAAATGATGGTGTATGGCCCAAATTAACAAAAACACAACAGACAACACGAAAAATGGACATGGAGTCAGAACGGCGATTGTTTTATGTGGCAGTCACCAGAGTGAAAAATGTGCTGTATTTTGCTGAAGATAATGCACCCCAAAGCCCATTTATTGCAGAGGGTGAATTTTTATGATTAACCATTTAAAGTTTTTAAGTAAAAAGGGGTATAACAATGGAAAAACAAAATGATGCATTAGAACAATTTATTAAAAAATGGGAACCAATGGCAGATATTGCATTTTGGTTGTGGGTTTTAAAACCAACAAATTCATCAAGTTCAAATAATAATTCTAACAGTTTGTTTTAAGGGGGTAAAAAAATGCCAAAAGAAGACAAAATGATAACAATAACCCAAGAACGTGGTTTTGCTTTATTTGGTCCTAAAATGCGTGTAGTTATTGATGATGAATTTAGTATATTGTTGCCGTATGGCGAATCTGCAAAAATCCCTGTGGCAAAGAATAAAACAGAATGCAATATAACCACACACGCTTTTGGAAATGCAGGTAATAATATTTTTACAATAAAGAATTTTCAAAATGTAAAAGAAATAAAATTAAAAACATCATCCAGCGGATGCAAATGTTCGGTTGTATATAACAATGGTTTGACTTTGGAGGCATTGGATAAAAGTTCAGGTGCAACAACCAACCGAATAATCTGGTGGGCAATAATGATAATATTTATTATCATTCCATTACTTATGACAATTGTTAGCGCAATAGAATACGCCATATTTGTCAGCACGTTTGATTAATACATATGCACCTATGTATATCGCGTTAAAATAGGTGTTATATAATTTGTGTGCAACTTGTTTCAGCGAGGTTAAAACAATAAAAAACACCGCGTACAGCGGTGTTTTTTTGTGGGATTTTTTATTTTGAAATGTTTGTTATGAATCTTTATTAAAACCATTTCCATGGTTGTAATGCCTTTAACAAACTTATTGCAGTTCGTTTGTCTGCGTATGTATGGCCACAGCGCGGACACACCAAGAACGGTGCAACTGTGAATTTATATTTTTTATATATCAATGACCATATAAAGATTCCCAGTACCCAACCGGCAACAACCAATCCCCACGCAACATACGCAAAATAACTATTCACTGTGCGGGTTAAAATTTGCACTATGCCCAAATTAGATTTTTCCAAATCATTATAAATTTTCACACCCACAGGCCAGCTGGAAGGACGCCATGGATATACATGTTTTACACCGTAATCTGTCAATAATGTTGTTCCCAAGCCACCAGACGCGTTGTCTAATTCTTTCTTAATCGCCGCATCGATGATTTTATCAACCTCTATTTGTGTTAATTTTACCAAATCTGTTTGAACCTTGTCCAATTGGCGATTTACCATTGCGGTTGTATCATCAACCTTGGCAATTCCTTTGTTTGCCTGGGCTATGCCGGAATCAGCGGTATCAATTACCTTATCAACCGCATCGGTTTTTACACCAAACATTTTCGCCAAACCAGTTATTTTTTTTGCACCATCTGTTTGCGCCTTGGCCGCCGCAGTTTTTTCTTTGGCCGCCGCGGTCACATCATTCACTTTATTAACATTTGTTTGAACAATTTTCACTTTGTCTATTGCAATCGCCACAGGTTTTTCCAAGTTTATTGCGTCTTTGATTCCAGATAATAAACGCGCATATTGTTCTTGGATATTTCTTTGCAAATCAAAGAACATCGACACAACCATAGATTTTTTTATCGGTTCGGCATAATGATGTTTTATATACAATGGAAACATTGCAACAAATAACAACCAAACCACAGACACAATCGCAAATACACGCTTTGCACCCTTTATCACAGATGCTTTTTTTGCAACGGTTTTTGCGCCGCCCATATCAATAACTTCGACTTGTTTTTTTGCCATTTTATCCTTCCTTTTTGTTTTTTTATATTTAAATGCTATAAAAAAAACATTGCGTTGCGCAATGTTTTATTTTTCACCTGTATAATTTTTTATAAATTCGGTTTTAAATTCTTGGAATCTGCCCTGCTCTATACTATCCCGAATATCGCGCATTAAATCTTGGTAGAACCATAAATTATGTTGGGTTAATAGAGTTGCGCCCAGAACTTCATTGCATTTAATCAAGTGATGCAAATATGCACGCGACAATTTACATGCCGGGCAACCGCATTTGTCGTCCAACGGCGACGGGTCGTCCCGGAATTTTGCATTACGCATATTCATTGTGCCATGACGCGTAAAGGCCTGGGCTGTACGACCGGCACGCGTTGGCATAACACAATCAAACATATCAATACCACGTTCAACCGCGCCCAATATATCCAATGGTGTTCCAACCCCCATTAAATAGCGCGGTTTATCGGTTGGCAAATGCGGTGTTGTCGTTGCAATCATATTGAACATTACTTCTTGGGGTTCGCCAACCGCCAATCCCCCAATCGCATAACCGTCAAAACCAATTTCGGTTAATGCGCGCGCGGACCGTTCACGCAAATCTGGGAAATCAGCACCTTGGACAATACCAAAAATGCCATATCCGTCGCGATTGACAAAGGCATCGCGCGAACGGCGCGCCCAATCTGTCACCATATCTACATTTTTTTCAGCACGCGCACGCGTTGTTGGCAGGTGCAGGCACTCGTCCAATACCATTGTGATATTAGAATCCAATTGATGTTGAATATGCACAGAATCTTCGGGGCGCATAAAATGTTTAATACCGCCGTCAATATGTGATGTGAATTCGACACCGTCCGGGCGCATCTTTACCAAGTTTGACAACGACATAACCTGAAAACCGCCGGAATCGGTTAAAATCGGTCCTGTCCAACCACTGAATTTATGTAATCCGCCCATGCGTTCAACCAAATCGCCGCCCGGTCGCATCATTAAATGATATGTGTTGCCCAAAATCACTTGCGTTCCGGTCGCCGCCACTTGTTCCATAGTAAGCGCCTTGACCGTTGCAGCCGTTCCCACAGCCATAAATGCAGGGGTTTCGAAAACCCCATGCGCCGTATGAACACGACCGCGACGTGCATTTCCATCAGTTTTAATCAAATCAAATTTTAACGACATTTATAAATCCTTTTTGAACAATAAACAACAATCGCCATAACTGAAAAATCTGTATTTTTCGGCGACGGCATGGGCATATGCAGACTTCATTTCGTCAAGCCCCGCGAACGCCGACACCAACATAAACAATGTCGATTTAGGCAGATGAAAGTTTGTTAGCAATATATCCACCGCACCAAATTTATATCCCGGTGTGATAAAAATATTCGTATTATCACAAATTGGAACAACACGCGCACCCGTACCAGATTCACGCGCACGAATTGCCGCACTTTCCAATGTTCGCATTGATGTTGTGCCCACCGCAATTACGCGTTTTGCGTTGTTGATTATGTCCGCTTGTTCGGGTGTGATACAACACCATTCGCTGTGCATTTTATGTTCAGCCAGATTTTCTGTTTTAACCGGCATCCATGTTCCAGCCCCGACATGCAATGTGATTTTTACAATTTTTGCACCACGCGCCTCTATTTCACTCATCAATTCTGGGGTAAAATGCAATCCCGCCGTTGGTGCCGCCATTGACCCCAGTGGTTCTGCATATACAGTTTGATAACGTTCGCGGTCAGCAACCTCTTCATCACGTTTCATATATGGTGGCAGTGGCATTTTCCCAACATTATTCAACACATCAAAAACATTGTCGCAATCAAAGTGCAACAACAAACCACTTTCGTCGTCTTTATCCAGCACCCGAATTTTTGTGCCATCGTCCATAGTTAATGTGTCACCAATGTTTATTTTATTAAACTTTTTGCACAATCCCCACCAATCATGGTCATTTACAGATGTGTGTAAAGTTATTTCATGTTCATCCGCCATAAAACGCGCAGGAATCACCCGCGAATTATTAAACACAACAACATCACCAGGTTGCAGATAATCCAGAAAATCACGAATATGTTTGTCGTGCGTGTTGTCGCCCTGTACCACCAACATGCGTGAGGCATCGCGTTTTTCCAATGGGTGTGACGCAATCAATTCTGGTGGTAATTCAAAATCAAAATCAGATGTATGCAGCATTATTTTTTAAACTCTAAACCTTGGTCGGTGTAATTTTCCGCCATATCTTCCCAATTTTCTTCGACACGAACAAATAAATGCAGGCGCGCATTTACACCCCATTGATCTTGGATATCGTGGCGCGCATCGGTACCAATTTTCTTTAATTGTTCGCCACCGCGGCCAATTACTATTTTTTTATGCGCATCATTTGCGACAACTATTTTTTGATATATATCCAAAACCCCATCGGCATCGACATCAACCCGTTCGGTCACGACGTTAATATGATACGGTAATTCTTGGTGAATATATTTATAAATCTTTTCACGCGTCAATTCCGCCAAATACAGATTGTCAGGAACATCAACCGCGTCCGCCGCATCAAATAAATATGGGGACTGCGGCATCACAGATGCCAACGCGTTTAACATTTCATTTATTCCGTCATTTTTTAATGCAGAAATCATAAATATTTCCCGAAAATCAGCCAAATTTGATAATTCTGCAACCATTGGCAATAATTTTGATTTTGATATCGCATCAACCTTGTTCAATGCAACAAACAGGTTTTTATGATTCTTTATTTTTTCAATCAATCCGCGGATTGTATCGGTCACACCATGCGTTGCATCAACCAGTAATAATACTGCATCAGCATCGCCAAACGCATCAAAAGCGGCACCAACCATCGCCCTGTCGAGTCTGCGTTTTGGTTTAAATATGCCCGGCGTATCAACGAAAATCAGTTGTTTTTTCCCAACCATTTTCACCGCACGCAAATTTGTTCGCGTTGTTTGAACCTTGTGCGATACGATTGAAACCTTGCGCCCCATAATTTGATTTATCAGGGTGCTTTTGCCGGCATTTGTCGGGCCAATAATTGAAATAAATCCAGAATATGTCTTTGTCATGCCATAAACAATAGCACACCAATTTCAAAAGGCAATAAAAAACCTTGCAAAAATAATATTTTATTGCAAATATAGATTCAAAGTGAGAGAGAGCAACACAAAGGACGCAACAATGTCAAACTCTTTCACTTTTGACGAAAAATGGAATATCCGTTTTATGCAACAAGCACAACTGGTATCTACTTGGTCCAAAGACCCCAGCACACGCGTTGGCTGTATCATCGTTTCCCCAGATAGATTTGTTTTATCCGAAGGATATAATGGTTTTCCACATGGCATTGCCGATACATACGAGAGATTACACGACCGCGCATTAAAATATCCACGCGTTGTTCATGCGGAAACAAACGCAATCGTTAATGCTGGTCGAAATGGCGCAAAAATTGATAATGGTATTTTGTTTGTGACCGCGCCACCATGCCCAAATTGTGCAAAAATGATTGTCCAGGCAGGAATTCGTGAAATTTTGTATATTGATTTAGACAAAAATAAAAAGATTCCAGGTTGGCGCGATGAATTAAACATTTCTTTTGATATGTTCAACGAGGTTGGTATTCCAACCATGGCTATTCCTAAAAAATACTTATTCACCAAGACTCAGTTGGACGCAATTAGAAAAAAACAAATGATGAATACAAAATAAACAAATCCCCGGATTTTTCCGGGGGATTTTTTTATTCATCTAATTTTTTTGTCCATTGGTTATCTGGGTAATTTTTACGCAATGTTTCGGCATAGCCCGATGCCTGCTCTGGCAGACCGATTGCAGTATAACATTGGGTTAAACGATACAGAGCCTCGGGCACCATGACGGTATCGGGGGCGGTTGTGACCACAGATTGCAATTTTGTTATTGCAGATGTCCAATTTTCTTTGCGCATATCGGTTCGCGCAGAATACATAACCTTGCCTGCGATATAATTTTTCAATATATGGATTTTATTTTCGGCATTTTTTGCATATTCTGTGTTTGGAAAACGTTCAACCAGTTGTTCAAACTGTTGCAATGCATAAACCGACATTCCGGGTTCGCGACGAACATCACTGACCTGGCGATAATAACACATACCGCGCAAATATAATATATACGGCGCGTCAATGTGGCCGGGGTGAAAACGCATAAAACGGTCGGTCACCATCAAAGCCCCTGGGAAATCGTCGTCCATATAACGTGAATATGCCGCCATGACCAGCGCATCGGGCGCCAATGCATCGGTGGAATGTTCGCTTTCGGCAGACAAGAATAATTCTGCGGCACGCGAATAATTTTCATCGTTTAATTCGTTATATGCGTCCGCATAGATTTCCGCCATGCTTCGTTCAGGTTCAATATTTTCCCCAGCGCACCCAGCAATAAACCCAGATAAAATCATTAATAACCATATTTTTTTCATGCTTGAATTTCCTTATGCCATAAGGGTATAATACATTTGTTCAAAATAAAAGAATTTTTTTAACAGGGACGGATTTAAATGAAATTGAGTCGTAATATTTTTGGTGTCGGTGCGATGACCGGCATCAGTCGTATTTTTGGTTTTGTGCGTGATATGCTGATTGCGCGCGTATTGGGTGCAGGACGTTTGTCCGATATATTTTTGGCGGCATTTAAATTACCAAACCTGTTTCGCGACTTATTGGGCGAAGGTGCTTTGTCTGCGATATTTATTCCTATGTTTGCAGATTCCAAACGCGACAGGAATTTTGCAAACAATGTTTTTTCATGGCTGTTGGTCGTGTTATTGGGATTAACCATTATTTTCGAGATATTTATGCCGGCATTTGTCTGTATTTTGGCCCCAGGTTTTTCGGCAGACCCCGGTAAATTAGAAATGACAGTTGTTATTTCCCGTATTATGTTTTGGTATGTTATTTTCATTTGCGCAGCGGCATTTTTATCTGCGGTATTAAATGCGTTTTCTAAATTCATATTGGCGGCATTTATGCCAGTAATGTTAAATATCATGTTAATATGCGCCCTGTTGATGTCAGCATGGTTTGCGCCAACAACTGTTTTATATATTATGGCGGCAACTGTCGTGTTATCTGGGATATTACAGTGTGCAATATTATGGGGACGAATAAGGTCTGGGAATTTTGGTTTGCGTATAATTCGCCCACGTTGGAACGGACAAATAAAATCTATGTTGCAACGGTTTGGTGTCAGTATTGTCGGCAGTGGTTTTTACCAAATAACAATTATTGTTGGAACATTGGTTGCCAGTTTTGAATCTGGCGCGGTTTCATGGCTGTATTATGCCGACAGAATTGTACAATTACCCTTTGCAATGATTGGTTTGGCGGTGGGAACCGTATTGATGTCTTCAATTTCAAATGCGATTGCAGATAAAAATATGCGCAGTGTTTATATTCAACAAAATTCATCAATGCGGCGGTCATTGATGTTAATTATACCATGTATGGTGGGATTGTTCGTTTTGGCAGAACCCATTATTAAAAATCTGTTTCAATATGGCGCATGGACACCTGAATCAACACACGCGGTGGCGGTGGCGATTATGATTCAATGCTTGGTGTTGCCGGCTATGTTGATTTCCCAGATTTACAGCAAAACACTTTACGCATCACAAGATGTTAAAACACCGGTGAAAACCAGTATAGTGTCTTTGGGAATTGCGGCAATTATTTATGTTGGATTATTTTATCATTTGGGGTATCTGGCGATTCCAGTTGGCGTTGTTATATCGGGCTATGTTAAAAACATGCTGTTGGCGCGTGCATGCAGACGCAAAGGATTGATTCATATCGACGGTCGAACAATCCGCGCAACGATTGGGTTTGTTTTGTGGGCGGTTGCATTGGGCGTGGGATTGTGGTTCGCACCAATTGATAATATAATATCTTTGTGTGTTGCGATTGCGATTTATGGAATTTTATATCTGCCGGTGGCATGGTTCATGGACAGAAAGTTATAAATCAATAATTTAAAGTTGAAAGTGGCATAAAAATATGATAAAATTATCACAGAGAATGTAGGGAGTTCCCATTTTAAAACTCCCTTTGAACACAGGCTTTAAAAGGAGAAAACACATGAAAAAACTGGTATCATTGGCGGCTTTGGCGGCGGTACTGACAGGTTGCATGACCAACCAAGATCCAAATGTTTATGGGTCTGAATCAATGGCCGAAGAAACTTTGGTAAATGAAACATCAACATTGAACGATTCGTATTTGATGGCGGCGGCACCAAAATATTATATTGGTAATGCATACAAGGTTGATGATGTCCAATATATTCCATCCGAAGATTTAACATATAATCAAACCGGTATTGCGGGTATTATCCCAGCAGAATTAAACGGTCAAAAAACAACAAATGGCGAAACATTTGAATCTGCACAAATGTTGGCAACCAGTAAAACATTACCTTTGCCAACAATTGCCAAGGTCACGAATTTAGACAATGGACAATCTGTGGTCGTGCGTGTGAATAATCGTGGTCCATTTGTAAATACACGTATTATGGATTTATCACCTGCAGCGGCGCAAAAAATCGGCATCAATTCACAGGCCAAAGTGCAAGTGCAAGTTTTGACAGATCAATCATTAGCGGTTAAAAATGCAACGATTGGCGCAACACAACCAGTAGTTCAAGAAACCACAGTAGAAGTTGCACCAGTCGAATCAACCCAGGTTCAACCACAACCTGCCCCACAGCCAGCCCCAGTTGCAACAGGTGATTACTCGGTTCAGTTGGCGGCATTTTATGCCGAAGATAGCGCGGACGCAATGGTTCAACGTATGAAAACATACGGTGATGCGGTTGTCGTAAATGAAGGTGGAATGTACAAAGTTCGCATTATCAATTTAGATGCAGCACGTGCAAAAAGTGTTATCAACGCGTTGCGTACAAATGAAGGCATGGCACCAGGACTGTTGAAAGGCGGTCGTTGGGTTAATGCCGACAGCATTTAAAAAACGTTTCTTCTTTGAAAGCAAGACACCCGATGAAAATCGGGTGTTTTTTGTTAGCAATACGAATAACTAATTAAATATAGTGTGTTTTTGCACGAAAAAGTGTCGCAAAAAAACCTAGTTTTTTTTGCGACACCCAAACGGCGATTGTCGATTTTTGATAAATTATTGATTTTACAATAAAAATAAATTTTCATTTTTTCGAAAAAAGTTGTTGCATTAAAACCTAGGTTTTTTGTATGTTTATTATATAGTGAAAAACCGCGGATTTCCGCCAAATTTAAAAATCGAGAGAGTTGCGAAAATGTCTGTAAAACGTGCATTTTTTAGTATTTTTCAAAAAATTATGGTGGTTTGCTGTGCCATATTTTTTGGTTTTACCAACGCGTTTGCTGCGAATTTACCAAGCGGATATACAGAGTTGGAATATATCGAATCCACTGGAACACAGTATATTGATACGGGGGTGATACCCAATCAAAATTATAAAATGGTTTTAGATGCCCGATTAACAGAAAACTCTGGTGGTGAAATATTGGTTGGTTCGCGTGTAAGTTATAATTCTCGTGGTTTTAGTATTGTTGGTCATTCAGGTGGATCAAAGTGGGCTGGTGGGTACGGCGATAATTCTGGTGTTTCAGAAATAGCATCTGACCTTAATCGTCATACTTTTGAAGTTGGCTTAAATGGTTTTTACATTGATAATACAAAAATATTAACTTATACACAGCAAACATTTACCGCCCCTGGTAATTTGGTCATAGGTGCTGTTAATAATAACGGAGAAATTAAATTATATTCCAAAGCCAAATTTTATTCTTTCAAGTTATGGAATGGAAGTACTCTTGTCCGTAATTTTGTTCCAGCGAAAAATTCGTCTGGTGTGGTTGGTATGTATGATACGGTCAATAATCGGTTTTATACAACTCAGGGTACCGGAACATTTACCGCCGGTCCGGTGGTGCAGGCTTCTTTGCCAAATGAATACCAAGAAATAATGCCTTTTGATACAATATTATATCCACAAACTTTAACTGGATGGAAACAGAGAGTCGTGACAGGTGCGGATAATATTGTAAATTACGGCAGTGATTTGGGTTTGTTTTATTTAGAAGGTTTTGATAACAAAGTTGGGGCACCTTTGCCAGGTGTTGTTAGCAATAATTTTAAATCTGTAAAAACAAACGGTTGGGCTAAAAATGACGATAAATATTTTGAAACAAGATTTCAAATGAGTGGTGATACTGTTAGTTCGCATAGATTGTATTTTAGACTGAATATGTCATACACCACTTTAACTTCTGCACAAACATATTTCAACGAACACCCAACAACAGTATTGTATTTACCAGAAACCCCAACTGATAACACATATGTTGCAGCCAAACGTATCAGCGATAATACGGTTGGTTATTATTGTGTCAGTGGGACAAATCGGGGGAGTTTTGTACCTGCATATGGCATGACCGGTTCTGTTGCAATCAAAATTGCCACCACCGCATATAACACCGCACAATTTAATCCAGTGGTGACGGATTTAAACAGCACAATTGCAACGATACGTTCGGTTGTTACAAATACAATAAATCAAACCAAGGCGATTGCAGATTTACAGGCGAAAAAGCAAACACGTCCAGACGAACAATGCCCTGCTGGCAAAAAATGCTTACTCGTCGAAGATAACAATGGAACACCACATTGGTATGAAATTATTGAAAATATTTATGGTCTGCCAGCCGGATATACCGCGTTGGAATATATACAAAGTGATGGTAATTCATGGATTGATACAGGCATAAAAGGAAATATGAGTTATAAATATGATATTGAATTTCAGCAATTGGATGCAGGACAATATCGTAATTGGGGGGCTTTTAATCAACAAACATACAATGGTGGTCCAAATATGTCTTTGACATATGCAACCGGGTTTGCTGTGCGTTGGACAGTCACTGGTTCTGCTGAGCAATTGGTGAATGAGATGTCTTCTTTGGACACAAATCGTCATCATCTGGTTATAGACAATGGTTATGTCACGTGGGACGGTGTTGCCAAAGGACGTAGCGGTGGTCACCGGGATAACTATATTTTAAGTTACAATTTGTTCTTGGGTACAGTTAATCCGGGTGGTACAACACCAACAGCAAATGCGAAATCTAAATATTATTCGTATAAAGTTTGGAATGGTAATGGTGATTTGATTCAAAACTTCGTTCCGGCGAAAAATTCGTCTGGTGTGGTTGGTATGTATGATTTAGCGGACCCGAACCCTGCAACCGCGTTTCATACAAACAAAGGTACCGGAACATTTATCGGCAAAGAATTTTAATCGGCATTATTATCAATCTAAACACCCTGAATTTTCGGGGTGTTTTTTATCTTTGTAATAAATAACTGTGATGAATTGGCAACAGCATTTTTTTATTAATAGTCATACCGGGAACACTGCGCACCATTTTTATTAAATCTGGGTTTGCACGATTGTCACGCGGACGTGTGATATAGTCTGGTTCAATACCGACGGCGCGAAAATCCGCCGCACTGCACGTGTTTTTTTGACGCACAGCCAAATCATTTTGCATGCATGCACGTTCGCGTACAATCGCCATATTATCCAACTTCAATGTTGAAAACCACGCAACACGAAAATCGTACATGTTATCCAAATGATGCTTTTTAAACCAATCTATTAATTCACGAGTGTATCGCGGTTCAATAACATCATATATTAGATTTTGTCCCAGATGCGAATATATTTCGCTTGCCGGAACACCATACAACCATTTCTTATCACCGGGTTTCCAAAAAGATTCATTTACGAATAAATATGTTGCCAACCTGTCATTTGCGCGTTCATTTTCAAACCAATCTTCGTCACGAAAATAGTATGATACACCATCAACCTCGTTCGCACGACGACCGCGTGTCGTGGCAGAAACCAGATTATAAAACGCACCAGATGGTACAACATTGTCTTTGAAAAATGTTTTGCCAGTACCAGAGTCGCCGTTCAAAAATAACATTATTTTTTTAGACAATATTAATCTTCCTCTAAGAAACTGTGCAATTTACGACGACGTGTTGGATGATTTAATTTCTGTAAAGCCTTTTGTTCAATTTGGCGGATACGCTCACGCGTCACACCCAGATAACTGCCAACCTCTTCCAATGTACATGTGTCGGTGTTGATTCCAAAACGTTTGCGCAATACGGTATCTTCTTTGTTTTCCAATTCCGATAACACCTGGGTGACAATTTTACGCAAATTCTTTTGCGCCGCAAACACAAATGGATTTTTCGCCGTTTCGTCCGCAATAATTTCAATACGCGAACTGTCGTCTTCGGTGCCAACAGGTGCCTCTAATGAAATTGGTTTCAAATTCACCTTCATAGCCTTGTGAATCTTATCCACAGGCAAATAGATGATTTTTGACAATTCTTCGGCGGTTGGGCTGCGTCCGTATTTATGCAAAAACTGACGCGTTGCACGTTGTATTTTATGTATGTTGTCAATCATATGCACAGGAATACGAATTGTGCGTGCCTGGTCGGCGATACTGCGTGAAATACCCTGTTGAATCCAGTTTGTCGCATATGTTGAAAATTTGTTTCCTAAACGATAATCAAATTTATCCACAGCCTTCATCAAACCAATATTGCCGTCTTGGACCAAATCAGAAAAATCCAGACCCAAACCACGATTGCTGGATTTTTTCGCAAATTTAATCACCAAACGCAAGTTCGCCTCTATCATTTCGCGCTTTGCACGTGCGGATTCGGCCTGGCCACGACGAACCAATTCAACAACCTTTTTATATTCAGCCGT
The DNA here is from genome assembly GCA_902802115.1 of uncultured Pseudomonadota bacterium. GTDB lineage: Bacteria > Pseudomonadota > Alphaproteobacteria > Rs-D84 > Rs-D84 > Enterousia. The sequence goes on from CADCKW010000002.1 coordinate 20,741, forward strand.
CGGTTGCCCCGTTTCATTCGCAATATTCGTTATGTCAGATTGAATTTTTAAAATTTCAGCCTCGTGATTTTTGGCAAAGTTCGCCCAGACTGGATTTTTATGTTTTTGCAATTTTTTGACCCAGTTGCGATTGATTTCGTTGCCAATGTATTCCGCCAAGAAATCTTCACGTTTAATCTTGTTTGCCATAGCCAAACGCAATAATTTACCTTCGAGTCCCATTAACAACTGGTCACGTTTGGTTAATTGTTCCAAAATTTCGGTGATACGGTCGTCACTCAAACGGATTTTACTGACGTTTTCGAATAACTCCAGACGCATTTTGTTATATTTCTTTTCCAATTCTTCGTCAGGTTTATTTGATGTCAGCAGGTTTTCCAGACGATTGGCCTGCAATTTTTGCATGCTGTTAAATATGCGTTTGATTTTCGCAAATAATTCATCAACCAATGGACGAACGGTTTCTTCCATAACTGGAATTGGCACACCCGAAGACCCACGCGGTGTTTCTTCTTTTTTGACACCATCTTCGTCTTCTTCGTCGTCTTCATCGGCATCATCTTCGATAGATGCGGTAGATTCTTCCAAATCGTCCAAATCATCATCGTCCAAATCTTCGACGTGTTCAACACCCTTGGATTTCAATGTTTCCGAAATCGCCGCCAAAGATTTTTGTTCGGCCTCGGACGAATACATAACTTCCAAATTGATGATATAGCGCAGGCGCACCTCGTCATTAGCAAGTTGTTGATACCAATTCAACATAGCCTGGATTGTCATTGGACTTTCACACAAACCATACACCATCAGGCGCGATGCAGCCTCGATACGTTGGGCGATTGCAACCTCGCCGGCGGCGGTCAATAATTGAACCGTTCCAATTTGTTTCAGGTATGATTGGACAGAATCTTGGACACCCAAGACCAAACTGCCGGTTTGGCTGCGTTCCAATTGTTTTGCGTAATGGTCATAATCGTCTTCATTGACATCAACCTGTTCAGCCTCGGCATTTAAGAGGTCGCGGGATTTATCATGTGGTTGCGCATCTTCGTCTTCTTCGTCACGATAATACCGGTCCATGTCTTTGGAAAAATTTTCAGACTCCACCATTTCCAAGCCCAAATCTTGTTGGAAAAAGTCCATCAATTCGGCCTGTTCAGAATCCGGGATTTCATCCATACTTAACGCTTCGTTAAAATCACTTTGCGAAAAATAACCGTTTTCAACCGCAGAAAATGCCAGATTTTGCATATTTTCTGACAATGACTCAATCAACATTTTCGTTGCTTCGTCCAATTTTTTAGCCATCAAAACACCTTTGTTTGATTAAATGCGTGAAAAAATTTTATTTGTTCTTTTGTGCCTTTTTTTGAGCCTTGGTAACCTCGTCTTTTAACAAACCTTCGGATACCAAACCCAACGTCACAGGATTGCAAATCTTGATTTCTGTATAATCTTTGGCGGTTTTTGTTCGCAACGATAAAACCGTTGGTTTCGTACTGCGCATCAAATTCGCAATTTGACCGTCAGATAATTCAGGATAATTTTTCAATAACCACAAAATGCTGCCCTTGCGATTTTGACGATGCAATTTCGGTGTGTATCCACCCTTGGACCGATTGGAATTTTGCGCGTCAATTATGTTTTGCGCCAATGTTAAACGCATTGACGGATCTTGTTCCGCAGCCTTGATTTGTTCGCGGGTTATTTGTCCCGCCAATACAGGATCCAAACCTTGAATTTTATTACTTTCGGCATCAGCCAAATTTTTGATTTCTAATTCGTGCATTCCGCAGAATTCAGCAATTTGTTCAAATGTTAATGATGTGTTTTCAATCAACCACAACGCGGTAGATTTTGGCATATATGGGTAATTCATGAAAAATCCTTTTTGTAACGCCACAAAATATAGTCTAAAACGCGCCTGAATTCAAGTGTTTTTTTTATTTTTTTATTGTGATTTTTTACTGTCCCGATTTTGCACGATTTTTTATTTCAAAATTTTCGCAACAGCAACCGCGTTATCACCCAAATTTGCACGCGAATTCATCACAACACGAATTGACAGACCCGCCAAATATCCGTATCCAGCCCAGCCATTTAACAAAAATGATTTCACAATGGAATTTCCTTCGTTGATATCATTTGCAACAATTATGTTCGAATTACCCGATTGGGAAATTGATTTTGTGTTTCGTGCATTTTGCGACAAACAGCAATCCAGTTGAAAATCACTGAAATCCGCCAAATTCGAATACAGGCGCGAACATTCGGTCACCAATAAATGACTGTCGCAGGCGGTTGGATTTTTTATGTTAAAATGCCCAGAGTGATTCAAAAATGTGACAATTGGGCGTATAGTACCCAATATGTTTGTTCGTGCACAAAAATCAATCGCGTTTTTCGTAATCTGGACACGCGTTGGCAAATCTGGGAATTGATTTAATGCGGCATCTGTGACGATAAAATTCGACAAATATGCCGGCGCAGTTTCCGGTTTTTCAAAATAAAAACAATGACTTATAAAATTTTTGTTTGGATTAAAGCGGCGCAAAATCAAACGCAAAAAATCGTCCGAATTTATCAGTTCTTTGACAATGATATCGTCCGCACCAACACCATCAATCACGTAAAAATCATTAAAATCAAACCAGCAATTTTCAGCATCATTTGCCGGAACATTTGTTAATTTTTCTTTGTCGTAAATATGGTAAATCATTTTTATATTGCCTCTTTTCAATCTGCAACAATACAACTATTCATGATAAAATGTAAATCAATTTATTCACATATATTGCCAAATTGAATTGGAATTATTTTATTCAGGTCGTTTGGCGACATTTCAACCTGGGCACCGCGAATACCGGCACTGAAAATTATCGTTTCAAAATTTTGCGCAGACGCGTCCAAAACAGTTGTAAAAATCTTTTTCATACCAATTGGCGAACAACCACCATGGATATAACCGACCCGCCCCAGTAATTCGCGCTGGGGCAGCATATTTAACGATTTTTCCCCGACACACATTGCCGCACTTTTTAAATTTAATTCCAATGCCACAGGCACCATAAAAACAAACAATTTGTTCGATTTGTTTGTTGTGACCAATGTTTTAAAAACAGATGCCGGATTTTGATTTAATGCACGCGCAATATCAATCCCGGTGCTAAATTTTTCCGAGTCATAAAAATATGTTTTATAACCTATATGCGCCGCGTCCAGCATACGCATAACATTTGTTTTCGTTTCCATAGTGCTGTCATTATAACAGAAAAAATCGCCAGATAAAGTTTTATCTGGCGCTTTGTTTTTTATTTTATATCATTGATTTGCTGGGTCACCCATTTGGTTAATTTACGACCAACCCCACTGCCCCATGATGACCAACCGTCCATATCAACAATACAGTTTTTACAAAGTGCGGCAACATCATCAAAACTTTGACCGCGACCACCACCACTGTGCGTGACAAACGGAATTACATTTTTATCGGTCAGGTTATATTTTGCCAAAAAACTTTTAACCGGTTGCGATATATGATTTGCCCAGACAGGCGAACCAATGAATATAATATCATAATTTTCGGGATTAATATCCGTTGGTGCTAATGGCGGCAGGTAATTATTTTCTATTTCTTGTTCCAGTATTTTGCGACGTTCTTTTTTATCATCGGGATATTGTTTATCAACCTGGATTTTATATAATGTGCCACCTGAGGCATTTGCAATTGCCGTAGCGGTTTTCTCTGTTTTTCCGGTCAGAGAATAATACGCAACCAATATGTTTGGATTTGTTGATTCTGCGTTTGCATATCCGCCCATCATCAAAGGCAACGCAAATGCTAATATTTTTGTGAATTTCATGATATTTCCCCCTTTGCTTTATCATGCTAATGCGATCACATAGCAAAGACAATAGGAAGGAAAAGATGATTAGCGAACAAGGTATTTTGTATATGTATAAATATCGGCAATTTTGGGATTACGTTTGGATATACGAACATTTTGTTCTAATGTTTTTTTATCATATCCGTATTTTTCCCAGAAATATCTGGATGCGCGATTTTGGGACTGCACTTTGCCATAAATAGATTTTAAATCCAATTTATTAATACAATAATCTTCCAGTAATTTTATACTTGTGATGGTTTCATTATTGCCCTTGAAAGCCAATCCCCAAACTTCTGCATTTTTATTTATTTTGGTATCAATATTGTCTAAACCAACCATACCACCAATTTTTCCGCTTTCGTTATATACAAAAAACTGTTCATCGTATGATTTTGATGGATTAAATGTGTGTGCAATCTTTTTGCGTTTAGTATCAGCAATATACAATGTCATAAAAATATAAAACCGCATTTTGTTTGGTGTCACATCGCGTCCCGCCCACCAAAACCATGGGGCAAGGCGATCACGATTAGATTCCAGCAAATCATACATTTCTGCACCATTTTTTACAAACCGACGAAAATTTAATTGTTTCAATTCGATTGACATTGTTTTTCCTGTTGCTACATGTAATTTAATACAAAATTGTGATTTTGTCAAGATTATTAATAAAAAATAAAATGGAGTCGAAGCCCCCCTCGATACACAATAATAAAAATCTATAAAAAAAGAATTATGGAGTCGAAGGGATTGTTTCGCTGTCGCTTCACCACCTTGGCTCATTCGCTACGCTCACCGGCATATTAACATCTGCCTTTCGCCTGCGGTTCGAACCCTTGAACCCCGGGTTCTAATCCCGAGACACCAAAACAAAAATAAAACGCCCATTTGGGCGTTTGATTTTTGTGGCGGAGTCGAAGGGATTCGAACCCTTGATACCGTTGCCGGTATACCACATTTCCAATGTGGCGCACTAGACCAACTATGCGACGACTCCGGATAAATTATTCGTCGTCATCAGGTGTATCGTCAGCATCTGTGTCGGCACCAACAACCGCATCGTCCATCAACGAATTTTCCAATTCTGCATCCAATTCGCGCAATTGTGGATCGGCGGATTCAACCTCTAATGTTTCTGCATCTGCATCGGCAGCCGGGGTATCTTTGTAAGATTGCACAAATTCATGGCGAACATTTGCAACGTCCAATTTCCCAGATGCAATTTCACGCAATGCAACCACAGTCAGTTTATCACGACCAGGTTCAACCACAGGTTCAGCACCACCGTTCAAATCACGAACGCGTTGCGATGCCAACATGCCTAATTCATAACGACTATCCACGTATGGTAATGTATCAGAATTTGTTGTACGTGCCATTTTAAATCCTTTGTTGAAATTTTTTCTAACCAGGCTATAATGCCCCAAGGATATTAAAAATGCAAGAAGAAAATATAAAATCTTTGTCTTTTGGTTGTCGTTTGAACGCGTTAGAGTGCGAAAAGATTAAAAATGTTTTGGCACCACATGTCGATACGGCGATTATCGTTAATAGTTGTTCGGTCACAGCAGAGGCCGAACGGCAATCTGCACAATCTGTGCGGCGTATTTCTCGCGAAAATCCAAATGTGCCTATTTTTGTGACAGGCTGTGGCGCAACAAGAAACCCTGAATTGTTCGAAAAAATCCCGAATACTGTGGTAATTTCTAATGCTGATAAATTAAATCCGCAATCGTATATCGACGGTTTAGCAAAATTAAATACAAATGGCGAAATTGTTAGTTTTGTTCATGAAACTCCCGAATTATCAAAGCAATTTATTCAAATTCAAAATGGTTGTAATCATAAATGCACTTATTGTGTGACCAGACTTTTACGCGGACCGGCTGTATCATTCCCATACGATGAAATATTGGCTGATGCGCGCGCAGCCGTTAAACGCGGATTCTTTGAAATTGTCATCACAGGCGTTGATAGTGCATCATACGCATATAAAATGGGCGATAAATTCATTTTTATTAGCGATGTTTGCAAAATGCTGTTGCGTGATGTGCCAGAAATTCGCCGTTTGCGTATTTCTTCGTTGGACCCAGCAAGCCCTGAAATTTTCAAAATTATCGATTTGATTCATAACGACAAACGCATGATGCCGCATTTGCATTTGTCTATGCAATCGGGTTCAAATACCATTTTGTCTGCAATGTTGCGGCGACACAATGCCGATTTGGTGCGCAAAATTGTTGCAGCCGCCAATGGTATTACATTTAGTTGGGATATAATCTGTGGTTTTCCAGGCGAAACAGACGAATTATTTAATGAAACATTAGATTTGGTGGCTGAGGTCAAACCAATCAAAATTCATGCGTTTCCGTATTCACCCAGACCTGGGACAGTCGGTGCGACTATGCCGAACCAAATTCCGCGCAACATTTCCAAAAAAAGAGTGCATAAAATCACCGAATTGGCGGATAAAAACATGGCTGATTTTATGGCAACATGTATCGGTAAAACAGTATCTTGCCTGGTTGAGAATAATAATATTGCACGCACGCCGGACGATATAGATGTTGTGATTGTGGGGGCATTAATTCCGCCACGCACAATTTGCGACATCAAATTGACAGGCATAAAAAATGGCCAATTTATCGGTGAAAAAATTTTATAAAAAATTATTGGAAAACACGAATAAAATCTTTTAAGATTTGGGCGATATGAATAAAATTGTGTTCGCTTTTTTGTTATCATTTATTACATCTGTGGCAAACGCAGAATTTACCACAACTGCGAAATCTGCGTTTTTGATTGATTATGATTCTGGGGCGGAAATCGTGTCAAAAAATGCCGATGTATTAATGCCGCCTTCGTCCATGATAAAATTGATGACTTTGGCGGTATTGTTTGACGAAATTAAGGCTGGACGCGTTAAAATGGACGACAGATTCCCTGTGTCCAGTAATGCGGACTATAAAAACCCATTATGGTACCCGGCATCCAAGATTTGTTTAAAAACCGGACAAACTGTCAAAGTTCGCGATTTAATTTTGGGCTTGATTGTGTTATCTGGGGGCGATGCATCGGTTGTTGTGGCGGAAAAACTGGCCGGCAATGAAAATGCTTTTACTGGGTTGATGCAACGCAAGGCCTCTGCGTTAGGTATGGAAAAATCTACATTTGGAAATGCAAGCGGCCTGCCCCACCCGGCAAATTTAATGACATCACGAGAACTCGCAATTTTGGCAACACATATTATCAGTGATTATCCTGATATTTACCCGATGTTTGCAACAAGACGATTTGAATTTAACGAATACCAAGATGAATGGTGTCGTGATTGGGGCAAAACCCACACATTGAATTACAACAAATTATTGTTTGTTATGCCGGGTGCAGACGGATTAAAGACTGGGCACACAGACGATGGCGGGTATGGTGTTGTGGCAAGTAGCGTTGTTGGTGGGCGGCGATTGGTTGGTGTTATAAATGGATTTCACGGTCGCGGTCATGACGCATTGGCAAACGAGATGAAAAAAATGATGAATCATGGTTTTTCAACAACTATGAACAAAGTTTTTTATCGCCCTGGGGAAGAAGTCGCAAAATTACCAACGTGGTATGGACGTGATGATTTTGTCGTTGCAACGGTTAAAAAACCTTTTGCTATTACCCTGGCAAAGACAGACGGTATGACGGGTGTGCGGGTTGTTGCATTGTATGACAGCCCAGTTGCCGCGCCAATTCATGCCGGGGACAAGATTGGAACATTGGTTGCGACAAAAAATGGTAAAACGGTTGCAAGTGCAGATTTGGTCGCACGCGACACCGTCCGTCGCGTTCAATTATTCCGTCGCGTATGGAAAAATATTATGGTATTATTAAATATGAATTAAAGGTTTATTGATGGCAAAAAAATCGGTACCTGTTTTTGATTTTCCACACCCTATGGATAACGATACTTTGATTGGTCACATGGGAACGGTTAAAAATTTCATGAACGCATGGAACAATCGTGACAATCACCCTATACACCCTGTATGGATGCTGACCGGGCCACGCGGCATTGGCAAGGCAACATTGGCATATAAACTGGCGCGCATGGTATATGGAAATGTTGGCGATTTTTTCATTATTGACCAATCACGCAACCTGGACAAAGACGGAAAATTAAAACCAGACAGCAAAGAAATTTCTGTTTATACGGTTCGCGCAATGATTGATAAAATGCAATTATCAGCAATGTCTGATTCTTGGCGCGTGGTATTGATTGACTCGCTGGACGAATTGAACAAGGCGGCATCAAACGCAATTTTAAAGTTATTAGAGGAACCACCTGCGAAAACTTTATTTTTGTTGGTTGTTCATCAGTTGGCAAATGTTTTACCAACACTGCGTTCGCGCGCACGCGTCGAAAAAATGCACCCTTTGTCCGTCAGTGAATTACGCGATTTGTGTGTTCGTTTTATGCCAGATGCAGATGTCAGTCCCGAGATAATCAAACTCGCCAATGGTAGTTTTGGAAAAATCGCAGATATGAAACGCAGTGGCGGCGATGTGATTTATGACGAACTGATTGAAACATTAAAAAATAATTCTGCAACTTCGTCTGATTTGATGATGATTGCAAAAAAAATTGCGCCAGCCCCAGAATTATATAGCATTTTGCTGGATACAATTGCATACTTTGGATTGGCAGATTTGTACCCAAATGCCACCAAGGCTATTGCGGATATAAATGCGGTTCATTTGGAACCAGAAGTTGGAATTTTTAAAATAATAATGGATGTAAAAAAATGTTTATAGATACTCATTGTCATTTAAATGATAAATACCGCGGTGGTGTTAATGATGTTATTGGTCGTTCGCGCCGTAAAAATGTTGGTGTTATTGTCAGTGCAACCGCAGAACCAGCCGATGTCCCGGTGGTTTTAGATATTGCGCGCACACATAAAAATGTGTTCTGCACAATTGGTTTTCACCCAGATTGCGCAGGAACTGTTAATCCGGCAGACTATTTAACCCCAGATGTTTTAAACGACCCTGCGGTTATTGGTATTGGCGAAATTGGTTTGGATTATCATGAACGCAATGATAATTGCGCCGACCAAATTAAACTGTTCAATGACCAATTAGAAATCGCACGCGAATATGATTTACCTGTGGCAATTCATACCAGACAAGCCGAAGAAGACACAATTAAATATTTAACAGATAAAAATCACGGTGTTTTACATTGTTATACAGGCACATGGGATATGGCCAAAATCATGCTGGACCGCGGATTTTATTTTTCAGCCAGTGGTATTTTGACTTTCAAAAACGCAGATGCAGTTCGCGAAGTATTCAAAAAAATTCCGTTGGACAGAATTGTCGTTGAAACCGATGCACCTTTGTTGGCACCGACACCGTTGCGCGGAAAAACATGCGAACCATGGATGGTGAAAAAAACGGCGGTTATGTTGGCACATATCAAAGATGTAAAAATCAAAAAATTAGAAGCAATTTTGTATGAAAATACTTTCAAATTGTATCCAAAAATCAAACTGTATGAACGCCCACAAAAACAATTCGATAACCCAGAATCACCAGAAAATACAGAAATTGATACAACCAACGAAGAATAAACAATGACAAGAAATATCATCAAAGTTGGACAAGTCGCAGAAAATCGCAAGGCGCGGTTTAGTTATTCTATTACCGATACAATCGAGGCCGGAATATCACTGACGGGGGCGGAATTAAAATCTGTGCGATATGGGCTGGTTTCTATTGTTGATGGTTTTGTGCAAAAACGTGGAAACGATTTATATTTGGCTGGGGTCGAAATTCAAAAACTGCCAACGGCGGCACGCATCGTTAATTTTGACGAAAGACGCAGTCGTCAGTTATTGTTGCATCGCGCACAAATCAATCGCATGATTGGAAAGTTGCAAGAAAAAGGTGCAACCATTGTTCCTTTGAAATTTTATTTTACCAATCGCGGTCGATTAAAAGTTTTATTGGGAATTGGTTATGGTAAAAATCGTGCCGACAAACGCGAAACAATTAAACAGCGCGAGTGGGACAAATCCAAGGCGCGCATTTTAAAAGGTAAATAATCCGTCTGGGCAAAGCACAGCCGCGATTATAATTGTTGTCCAATAATAAAAAAAGCACCGAACAAAAGTTCGGTGCTTTTTTTATCCGTTATTATTTATTGGTCGATATCCATATCTTCATCGGCTGCAACATCTGCCTGTTTTGCACTACGCATTTCATGTTTTGCAGATTTTATTTCTTCGCGTGAAATACAACCATCGGCATTTGTATCCGCAACAGACAATGTTTCCAACATTTTTGGACATTTTACAGATTCTAAAACAACACAACCGTTATCATCAAATTCCATATGATGCATTGGTTTTTCATTCATAAACAATGGTGCAACCGCCATACCGGCAACAAACACGATACATAACAAAATAACCTTGATGCACCAACGAATAACGCGATGACCACAACAGCAGCAGCAATGACATTTTTCACCACATGCACATGCGGTTTTTGTTTCCATTACATCGGCATTTTTGTTTGTTGCACGCACAACGCGTTTTGTTGATTTTGCCACAGATTTTGTTGGCATTGAACGTGTCGCAGATGCCTTAACAGAGGCGCGTGCAGTTGTTTTTTTAGTATTTTTTTTGATTGTTTTTTGTGCCATTTCCCTTTCCTTTTTTTGTTAATGTTTTAACGCGGTTAATTTTAAAGAATTATTTTTTTTAAGTAAAGAATTTTTTTAATTAAAATTCCCATTTGTTTTATGTTTTTTATTTTATTCGGCATTTGGTGTTTCACCATATAAATCCGCAGGATTTGAATTTTCCGCAACTGTTTCGGCTGTTGGTTCTGGGGCAACCGATGTTTCGGGTTGCGATGTTGTATTTGGCATTTCCAATGGTGCCGGATTATCTAAATCTATCAATTTATATTCGCGCGAACCAACACCGATTTGTTCGGCGGCTTCTAATGTATGCAGGCCATTTCTGTCCGCGATACGCGCCATCAATTTGTCGTTATTTTCGGCCTTGGAAACCATATCAATACCCGCCTGATCAACGGCGACAGGGTCAATGGACGCCAAAATACCAATATCATGAATATCTGGTTCCGCCGGATTTGCATTACAATCGCAATCAATACTGATTCTGTTTAAAACATTTATAAATGCCATATTGTCACGACCGACATGTTCAATAACTGATTTTGATGCGTCCGCCATAGATTCCAAGAACGCCGTTTGTTCGCCACCCCACGGGTTATCTTTGGACGTGCCGCCAGAATGAATCCATGCTTTGCCCATTGACGATGCCATACCAATCGATATATTTTTTAATGCACCACCAAAGCCCGCCATTTGATGTCCTTTGAAATGCGACAAAACCAAGAAAGAGCCATAATCGCGAAAATGAGAGCCCACATAATTTTCATTTAATCTTTTGCCATTATCAACGTTTAATGCCATTGAATCATCAGCGTCCATGATATCGACCGGGGCAATATCCAAAAATCCGCGTTCGCGAATTGCCTGCATATGTGATTCTGTATCATTACGAGAACCCGCATAGGCGGTATTACATTCGACAATCGTGCCATTTACACGATTAACCAAATCTTTGATAAAATCCGGACGCAAATAATTTGTTTTTGCAGATTCACCTGTGCTGATTTTTACACCGACTTTACCGTTCGGTTGCCATTTCATCGCATCATACACACGCGCCAATCCATCAGGTGATATATCACGCGTAAAATACACCACAGGAACATTTTTATTTTCATCAGCCATTGCATTTCCTTTTATCATTGTTATTGTTGCCAGCGCACAACATAATGCAGTTATATACTTTTTCATTTCGCCCCCCGTTTTAACAACTATTTATTATTCAAAACATTTTCTAAATCAGCCTCGGTCCAAATGGTAATTCCCAATTCGGTCGCGCGTTGTAATTTAGATCCCGCGTCCGCACCCGCCAAAACAATATCTGTTTTTGGCGACACAGACGATGTGACGGTTGCCCCCAACGATTCCAAAACTTCGCGGGCGGCATCACGCGTATAATTCATCAAAGTCCCCGTTAAAACTATTTTTTTACCAGCCAGCGCACCCGTATTTTCTGCAATCACAGGCGAATCAATCACATTTACAACCGCAACCAATTCATCTAGTATTTTTTTATTATGTTCATCACAGAAAAATGATTGAATTTCGTTTGCCATTATATCGCCAACACCATCTATGTTTTTTAATTCCGCGTATGTTGCGTTACGAACAGCATTTAAATTTCCAAATTTTTTTGCCAATAATTTCGCAGTCACCGAACCAATGTCAGGGATTCCAATCGCATACAAAAACCTGTGCAAATCAATATTGCGCGCGGATTCAATCGATTTTTCCAAATTAGATACAGATTTATCGCCAAAACCGTCCATATTCTTTATCGCATCACCATGTTTGGCAACCAAAGAAAATATATCCGCCGGTGTTTTTATCCAATCACGTTCAACAAACATTTCCAACTGACGCGGTCCCAGGCCATCTATATCAAACGCATGACGCGACACAAAATGTTCCAATTCGCCAATTCTTTGTGCCGGGCACCCCAGGGTATTTACACATCTGCGCGCAACCGCCCCAGATTCACGAACAACCGCCGCACCACACACCGGACACGTTGTTGGAAATTCGTATGCAGGCGCATTTTCGTTGCTTTCAGCAACACCAATAATTTGCGGAATTACATCACCCGCCCTTTGCACGATAATCCGGTCGCCAGGTTTTATATTTAAACGCGCAATTTCATCGGCATTATGCAAAGTTGCACGCGATACAACAACACCACCAATATTTATTGGTTCCAATTCGGCAACAGGCGTTAAAACACCGGTGCGTCCAACCTGGACCGTTATGTCGCGCAACAGAGTTATTCCGCGGGCGGCCGGGAATTTATAGGCAACCTCCCATCGTGGCGAATTTGCGCGTGCGCCCATGCGTTCTTGGGTTGCGACATCATTAACCTTTATCACCAGCCCATCAATATCAAATGGAATTTCCGCACGATGCGCCATTATATCATTATAGACGTCTTGGATTTCTGCAACCGAGTGTGCATGTCGCGCCCAATGCGATGTCGTTTTAAAACCCCAAGATTCCAACTTTTCAAAATATTCACTTTGGGTTTTCCAATTCCGCGCAGATAAATCGCCATATGTATATCCAAACGCAGACAAATTACGGCGCGCGGTTATTCCTGGGTCCAACTGGCGCAGAGAACCCGCCGCCGCATTACGCGGATTTGCAAAAGGCTTTTTACTGCGTTCATTTAAAGCAATAAAATCGTTGCGGGACATATAAACCTCGCCCCGGACCTCTATTATTTCAGGGAAATCGCCAGATAATTTTTGTGGGATATCCGCAATGGTTTTTAAATTTTCAGTGATGTCTTCGCCGGCAACCCCACTGCCCCGCGTAAGCCCACGCACCAACACGCCTTTTTCATAACGCGCCGAAAAAGAAACACCGTCTATCTTTAATTCTATGAATAAATCATGACTGGATAATTTTGAAAACCAATCGGCAACCTCGGTTTCGTCAAAAACATCGGCAATAGACAACATTGGAACAACATGTGGATATGATTTAAACTTAGTCGATACCGCCGCGCCGACACGTGTTGAAGCCCCGTTTTTTGCAAGTTCTGGGAATTTTTCTTCCAATTCAAGTGCGCGTTTTTTTGCCGCATCGTATGTCGCATCATCAACAATTGGCGCATCGTTTTGGTGATACGCAATATCCCAATCAGCCAATTTTTTTAATAAATCTGCGTGTTCTTGGCGGGTAAATAAATCAAGTATTTCAGTCATATTTTGATTATAGAAAATTTATGTTGGACATGTCAATTTAATGCTTTACAAAAAAACGCGTAATATGGTAAAATATTCCTATGCGAAAAGATAAAAAATCTTTATCTGTAAAGCGTGGATTACGCCTGTTAAAACTGGGGTGGTTTTGTCATAATTTTATGTTGATATTGCCTGTTATTGTTTTGGTTTATACCCAGAAAGGTATTACGGTTGGTGATTTCTTTTTAATCCAAGGTTTATTTAGAATTGCAGCGGTTTTGTTTGAAATTCCGTCTGGGTATATGTCGGACGTTTTTAGTCGGCGACGTATTTTAATTTATGCGGCCGTGGTGGCAACGCTGGGCTTCGCAACGGTTGCAATGGCACATGGTTTTTGGGGGATTATGCTGGGGGAAGGTTTGTTAGGCGTATCATCGGCTTTGTTTTCTGGAACGCTGGAGGCATATACATACGATTTATTAAAACGCACAAACAGCCAAAAAAATTTCTTACGCGAATATGGTAGTGTGAATACTTTTGGTGATATTGCTGCTTTCGTCGGTACCGTATTGGGTGGTATGTTATATGCTGGGGTTGGTGGCGAAATGTTATTATGGATTGAAACAAGTATTGCAGCAATCGCCGTATTTGCATATTTATTTGTACCTGAATTAACCGAAATTAAGCGTGTTGTTAATCATAAAACAGCGGTCGCAGATGCAATTGGTATTACTTGGAAAACTATAAAAAATCCTAAGTTGCGTAATTTTATTATATTTCCGTCTATATTTGGGGCTTTTACAATTATGTTGTTATGGATTATGCAGCCAATTATGCAAACAGCCGCCGTGCCAGTTAGTTTATTTGGATTCTATGTTGGTGCAAATCAATTGTCGCGCGCAGTATTTTCAAAATATGCGTATAAGATATGTGATCGATTTGGTAATATGACGACATCTGTGTTGTCTGTATTATCTGTGATTTTATCCATAGTCGCAGGTATATTGGCAATGTATGTGAATAATATGGTTGCTGTATATATTTTATGTGCAATATTGGCATTTGTTCCATCGATGCAATCTTTGGTAAAGTTGCAATATAACACACTGATTCACGATTGTGTAAAATCGCAAGAACGTGGAACAGTTATATCAACACGCGCAATGGTATCTATGATATTGGGCGCAGTTGTTTTGGTTATTGCAAAATTCTTGGTTGATGGTTTGGGATTAACAGCAACAATGATATGCGCGCTGGCTGCAACAATTGTTCTGTTTTGGGCATTACGTAAAGTATCACGATTTGTTAAACAATAAAAATCCCCCAATTTGTTGAGGGATTAAATATCGACACATTTTTTGCTTTAACGATTGGTTGTTGGTTTATCAATGAATATCCATACCAACCAAAGTAATGCCGCAACACCGATAATAGAATATACGATACTTGCTGCAAAAGTCGCCTGGCCAAAAATCCATGCAACCAAATCAAAGCCAAATAACCCAACCAATCCCCAATTCAAGGCACCGATAAAGGTTAATGGTTCCAATACATACGTTGTCAGTCCTCTCATCTGTTTTTTCTCCTTATAAATTTTATCAAAAAGTTTGTCTTTTTGATATTTTCATTATAAGGCATCGCACCCATAATTTCAATTATGTTTTATCATTTAGGAATAAGTGCAAAACTTTTTGAATAATAGGAATTTATGCATATACACGAATACATATTGCCGCGTTATTTTATCAATTCTGTTATTACAAAATTCGCCAAACGCAATCCAAAATCACCAGTGACGGTTATAATCGAACCCAATGTACCGGTATCATTTTTTATTGGACTTTGTGTTGAATATACAACCGGAAAATCAGGTAAATTTTCATCGCGAACCAATTTCCTGATGCGTGACGCCAATGGGCAAACAGTTGTTTTTGATAATTTATCTATTTTTATTTTGGTTATATCGGTCTTTTGTGCCGCGCCCATACTGGCAATAAACGGTATATTATGCGCCACACACCAACGATACAGCGCAATTTTAGATTGCACAGAATCAATCGCATCAATTACAAAATCTGGCGCAACATCGGGGTTAGACGCCCCGTCCCAAAACATATTAAATGTTTGAACATTTATATCCGGCGAAATATCTGCAATTCTGGCCGCCGCAACATCAACCTTTGGGCGACCGATTGTGCTGTGCAATGCAAATATTTGACGATTGATATTTGATTGTTCAACAACATCAAAATCAACCAAAATAATGTTGCCGATACCACTGCGCGACAATGCCTCGATGGCAAAAGACCCAACCGCACCACAACCAACCACCATGACGGTTTTTGTTTGTAATTTTTTGACCGCAATGTCCCCCAACAACAATCTAATCCTGTGTAATCTGTCCATTGAAAAACACCCCCATAGTATTGTTATAAATGTCCGCATCTGTGATTTCTGGGCGCAAAGATTTTAAACCCGCCGCAGCCGTTAAAATTGGTAATAAATTCGAACTATCACTTTCCAGTAAAATTTTATTTTTCGGCAATTCCCCGATAGTTATTTTAATTTTGTTATAATTTGGTTTTGATATATTTGGACCACAAGAAAAATACAAATTTTCATCAAAACCTATCGCATTTGTTGTTCCATCAAAGCCATGTGCAACAATTTTAGGCAATTTATTTTTATATGATTTTAATATATTCAATACCCTGTCCCACGCATGCACGCAATGCAAATTTAATACGCGATTATATTTAATTGCCATTTCCAGACTTTGTATAAAAACACGTTCTTGGGTGGCAAAATTATCATGCGTTTTATCCAAACCAACTTCGCCCAAAATAATATTTTGGTGGTGTGACAAAATCGATTGCATATTCGCCAGCCAATTTGATGACACAGAATCCGCATACCATGGGTGAATACCAATTGCCCCAACCACATTTTCATTATTTGACGCGATATCGATAATTTGTTGCCAATCATTTTCACGCACACTGTTTATAACACACCCGACAATTCCAACAGATTTTGCGCGCGCAAACACATCTGTAAAAGGTTTGGTGTCTGGCAGATGACAATGAGAATCAAAGTATGGCATATATTTTAATAACGTGTTTTAGTAACCTGTTTTACCCAGTCCAACAATGTTTGTTTTGGTATTTTTGGACTGGAAACGTTCATAGAAACTGTGGAACATTTGGACAACCCAGTCAATATATTGCGCATATGATAGACAGATGGCATCGGTAATTGTCCAGATTGTGATTTTAATCGTTCGAATTCATCACCTTGACCCGCATTGACAATTACACACGCATCACATTTTGTATTATATAACTGCGATACACAGTAATAAAAATGTGTAAGTCTGGTTTCTTTGGTTTTCTTGGACGCCATACGAAACATAGTTTCAGGATTCAATCTGTAAATAGAATAAAAGCGGTCCATCAAATAAGATTTAGTATTTGTATCCATGTTTGACACAACCGGTTCAATGTATTCTTTAAAAGTTTTTTGCATAAATTCACCCTCTGTTTTTATCGATTGGTAATCTTATCACAAAATATATTGTTGTCAAGTTTATTTGTTTCCTTTTAATAATTAAACGGTTGATTTTTGGTTCTGGTTGTTTTAGGCTGTGAGATATATGATAAAACAAAAAACAAGGTCGAAAAAAAATGGTAAAAAAAACACCAAAAGTATCTGTTTTAACCCCTATTTATAATACCAGACCCGAACATTTGCGGGCTATGATTGAATCAATATTAAATCAAACATTTACAGATTTTGAATTTTTGATTTTAAATGACAGTCCGGACAACACAGAAATCGAAAAAATTGTGTTGGATTATGCAAAACGCGATAAACGCATAAAATATTCTAAAAATGATAAAAATATGGGTATAACACCGTCGCGCAATAAATTGTTGGATATGGCATGTGGCGAATATGTGGCTATTTTTGACCATGATGATATATCTATGCCAGAACGGTTGGCATTAGAGGTCGATGTTTTAGATAACAACCCAGAGATTGGTGCAGTTAGTGGTTTTTTGAGGTTTTTTGATTGCAAAAAAACTGGTTCCCTGCACACATGTCCAGAACATGATTTTGAAATAAAATGCACCATGACATCGGGGTGCTGGTTTCCGCATACCGCGTCAATGTTGCGAAAATCTGTGTTGGACGAACATAATATTCGATACGAAGAATATTTTAGCCCATGTGAAGATTACCAATTATGGAATCGATTGATGGACGTGACGCGTTTTTATTGTATTCAATCTGTATTGGTTGATTACCGCAACTTTGACGGCAACACCACGCATAAAACAAAAAAACGTATGGATATGTTGCACACTGTGATAAAAGCAGATGTTTCAGGGCGATATCCAGAATACGCAACATGGTTCAAAAGATATACGGATAAAGCGGGAACTTTGTTCCGGTTGCGTCTGTTTGGTTTTATTCCATTGTTAAAAATCAAGAATAATAAAATATATTTGTTTGAAATTATCCCATTGTTCAAAATTATGTGGAGATAATTAAATGGCTAAAAACAATAGAATATTATTGGTTTCCCATGATTTATCAAGGAGTGGTGCCCCGATAGTTTTATTGAGATTGGCAAACTATTTATTGTCCAAAAACTATACGGTAGATGTGTGGGGATTAAGAGGTGGTGATTTATATGATGATTTTGTTGATATTGGAATAAAACCACGTATTACAAGAAGTTCTCGACGTGCCATTAGGAATTTATTCATAACAACAAATGTTAAATATGACTATATTATTTGTAATACTATCGAAACCTTTAAGGCGGTAGATGTGTTGCAAAGGTTTAATATACCAACAATTTGGTACATACATGAATCTGGATACTTAGAAGAATCTGTGCAAAAAAATAAAGATTTTCGAAATGTGTTCGAACATTTTTACAATATATACGCTTGTTCTCAATATTCTGCCAATATATGCAGGCGGTACAACAAGGTATCTGATGTACATATCATACCTAATTGTGTTCAAGACGTTTTTAAATCATATCATCATCATAAAGATATTCGATTTGGTGCCATAGGCAATATATCTGCATTAAAAGGCATTGATACGCTGGTGGGGGCTTTTACTAAATTAACCACACAAGAAAAAAAAATACAATTATATTTGGCGGGTGATACAAACCATGATTTTGCGCAAAATTTGATACAACAAACAAAGTCTAACAAACAAATTTCATGGTTAGGATTAGTCAAAGATGCTGCAAAACGCAAATTTTTTGATTCTGTTGATGTTTTATGCATTCCTTCTATATACGATTCTGCGCCCATAAGTTTATTAGAAGGTTTGATGTATGGAAAACCAATAATTACGACAGTTAATGTTGGAAACAACAATCTTGTTTCAAAAAACAATGGATTTATTGTTCCTGTAAAAGACGAAAAAAGTCTGCACGATGCTATGAAATGGTTTTGTCACCATAAATCTTGTATTCCACAAATGATGAAAAATTCCAGATTACAATATTTATCTGGGGGCAGTTGCAAAAATCAAGAACGCGCCTTTGCCAAAATGTTGCAAGACAACATTGGAAATACACCGATTGTCACCACTGGGATAAAATATGAGATTTTGGAAAAGAATGCTCCTGAACAAAATGTGCGCGAGATTTTTTTGTTTGGTTATAAAATATTAAAATATAGGAAGAAAAAGGTATGACAAAAATACTGACGAATGTCGCAGATGAAAAATATGATGTTGCAAAGATAACCGAAATCGCGACCGAAAACCTACCCAGATTCAATGTTAAAAACAATGTGAACAAATTACTAAATTTAATTGAGAGGAAACAATGATACCAAAAATAATTCATTTTGTATGGGTTGGCACACAACCAAAACCGCAACTGGTTTTGGATTGTATAGCCAGTTGGAAAAAATTTTGTCCGGATTATGAAATCAAGGAATGGAACAATGATTCTTTATCTGAAATAGATAACAGGTACGTTCGTCAAGCGTTTAAAAATAAAAAATGGGCATTTGTTTCTGATTATTTGCGTCTATATGCACTGGAAAAAATGGGTGGCTTTTATTTTGATTCTGATTTAGAAATAACCCAAAATATTGATAAATTCAGGGATAATAAATTTATAACAGGGCACGAGATGCTTAATAACGCAGTGTTCCCTTTTACTGCGTTCATGGGATCTGAACCACACGGACACATTGTAAAAACATTATTATCAGAATATGATGATATAGATTTTGAAAAGCCTGATGGAACATTTGATCAAATGACAAACACGATACGTGTGTCAAATTTGTTTGGAGAACAATATGGTGTTTTGCCACCATACGATGGAACAAGACAAATTAAACTAGGTAATGATGGCATAATTGAACCATGGTGGTTTTTCTGTACCCCATGCGAAAATCATGAAAATTATTCCATACATCATTTTAATGGTTCGTGGGTTGATGGATTTGATCGTAAAACCAAAATTAAAATTTGGCGTTTTGAAATTGTACGTTTCCGTCGTGTATTCAAAACAAACACAATTCCATTGAAAAAATATGAACGTATAATATTTCGCATAAAGACAGCAAAAAAGACTTTTTATGCATTAACGTACAGGGGACACAAATGAAAAATATATTGGTTGTATTGGGAACTCGCCCCGAGGCAATTAAATTAGCACCAGTGATTTTGGAATTACGCAAAAATCCAGATTACAATGTTTTGGTGTGTAATACAGAACAACAGAAAGAATTATCAAATCAAACTCTCGGTTTTTTTGGTATTGATGCTGATTTTAAATTGGATGTTATGCGTCCAAATCAAACGTTGGGTGGGGTTCAGTCGCGTATTTTAACCGCATTATCAGATGTTTTTACCAATAATAAAATTGATGCTACAATCGTCCAAGGTGACACAATGACTGTATTTTGTGGTGCATTGATTTCGTTTTATAATCGTGTCCCAGTATTTCATGTCGAAGCGGGCCTGCGTTCATACGATTTATTTGAACCATTTCCCGAAGAAGCCATGCGTCAAATGACGTCGCGTATAACCGACTTGCACTTTGCACCAACTAAATTGGCATATGATGCATTGATACGTGAAAATATTGCCGCTGACAAGATTGCACTGACCGGTAATACGGTGATTGATGCATTGTCTTGCTTGTCAATTGATACGATAACAAATGCAAAATCAGCACTGGAAACACGTGGTGTAAAATTAAATGATAAATTGGTACTGGTGACGGTACATCGTCGTGAAAATCATGGCGACAGATTAGGCAGAATACTTGATGCTATTACGACACTGACAAAAAAATATCCTGACCATCAATTTATATTGCCGGTGCATCCAAATCCAAATGTTCATGATGCGGTTTATACGGCACTGGATAAATTACCGAATGTTATCCTAACAAAACCATTGAACTATCCAGAATTAGTTTGTATTATGAAACATGCAAAGTTGGTTTTAACTGATTCTGGTGGAATCCAAGAGGAAGCACCCACATTTGGTGCGCCGGTTTTGGTGATGCGCTATGAAACAGAACGTGTCGAAGGGGTTGCGGCCGGCTTTGCGAAATTGGTTGGTGCCGACATTGACAAGATTTTGACGGAATCAAATGCCATCTTATCGCAAGATAAAAACGAAACTCGACTGGACGGAACAAAAAATCCGTATGGTGATGGGCATGCAGCTGAAAAAATTGCAGATGCTATAAAGGAATTTTGGAAATGAAAATATTTAAAAAAATTCGTGATGGCAATAAACGAACGATTATCTTGTTCGGGGTTATAAAGATAAAATACAGAAAACGGGAACAGGCTAATTACATTAGTATTAATGAGTTAAAGTCGCACATAGATATAGAAGAATTGATTGAACACATTGCAATTCATTCCAAGGTTGCCGCGCATCATGGTGCTGTATTTGAAAAATATAGAAATATATATAACAATCGCGATATCGTAATTTGTGGAACGGGAGAAACTTTACAAGATTATAAACCAATCAATAATACTGTAAATATTGGTATAAATCGTGCCTTTCGAACCAAGAAAATAAAATTCGATTACCTGTTTGTTCAAGATTTATTCCCAGAAGGTATGGACGAATTTATAAAATACAGACCAAATCAATGCAAAAAAATGTTTGCTATGCCATCTTATTCCAGAATGCGTAAAAACAGTTCGGTACATTCTGTGCCATTGAGTGTTATTAATCGCGCCAAAGGTGAATATTTCTTTATGGATTCACGTAATCAATTTAGATTTGCTTTTGATCCAACGGTTGAACCAATTGGTGATTTTGATTTTACTGCCATGGTGGCTTTACAATTTGCATTATTTACTAACCCACGTCGTATATATTTGGTTGGTATGGATTGTACAAATAATTTCTTTTATGGCAGTGGCAGTAATCATGACTATCAAAAGACGATATGGCATAAATTTGCTGAATTCGCCCGCATTAATTTTCCAGAAACAGAATTTATATCTGTAAATCCTGTTGGACTAAAAGGTTTGTTTAAAGATTTATATCAAAAAAAGGATGAAAAATGATAAGACCTGTTGTTGTTGCTGAAATCGGCTGTAATCACAAAGGCGATATGGAAATCGCACATCGCATGATTAAATTATTAGGATGTTTTGAAACATTAAATCCTGATAGTTCTATTGATATTGTAAAATTTCAAAAACGTACAAACAAAGAATTATTAACACCAGAAGAATACAATGCGCCGCATCCACATCCAGAAAACAGTTATGGTGCAACCTACGGCGAACATCGCGAGTTTTTGGAATTCAACCAAGAACAACACCGTCAATTAAAACAATGGTGTGAAGAAGAAGGACTGATTTATTCTACTTCTACTTGGGATTTAACCGCCGCCAAAGAAATTGTTGCATTGAATCCAAAACTTATCAAGGTTCCATCGGCCAGTAATCTGGACTTTGATATGTTGGGTTATTTGCGTGATAACTATACCGGGGAAATACATTTGTCTTTTGGTATGACAACCAAAGAAGAAGAAAAGAAAATCGTAAATTTCTTTAAAGAAAAAAATCGTGCCAAAGATTTGGTTATTTACGCATGCACATCTGGTTATCCTGTACCGTTTGAAGATATTTGCCTTAATGAAATCACACGATTAAAGGAAACTTTTGGAAAAGATGTCAAAGCAATCGGTTTTTCCGGTCATCATTTGGGAATTGCGGTTGATATTGCAGCATTGGCACTGGGGGCAACATATTTTGAACGCCACTTTACTTTGGACAGAACATGGAAAGGAACCGATCATGCGGCATCATTGGAACCCACCGGTTTGCAGAAACTGGCGCGTGATTTGCGTAATGTGGCCAAAGCATTAACTTCTAAATCCGAAGATATTTTAGATATTGAAAAAGTTCAACGTAAGAAATTAAAGAGGAAAATTTAAATGTATATAAAAAAGTTTTTTGTTAGGTTGTTGTGTTGTGTAATTCCAGTTGCAAAGTGGCGTCGTGGTTTGCGTAAAAAATTGCTATTTCCTTACTATATAATAAATTTAAACGAAAAAAAATTTTTAAAATATATCAAAGGAAAAACGATTGCCATAGTTGGAAATGGACCACAACAGATTGATAAACATACTGGTGCAGAAATCGATTCTGCTGATATTGTGGTGCGATTTAACACATTTGAATTAGACGGCTTTACTAACGATTATGGAACTCGTACAGATATTTGGTTTAATGGTTGTGGGGGAAACTATGATGATGAGCGTTATTTAGAAATTGCAAGAAAAAGCACATACGTTATATGGCGTTCAATTTACGAAAAGTCCAAAGAAATTAATTCTATTAAAAACTTCTTTAAAAAATGTCACAGACGTTTCATACCTGTATATTTAATGCCCGAAGATAAACTTTTGCCTTTGTATAATATTTTTAATGATTATGGACCAACAATAGGGTGCGTGTTTTTATGGTATTTAAAAACTTATGCTGAACCCCAAGATATCAGATTATATGGTTTTTCTTTTTTAGATTCAGCACCAACCAAAGATAACTTGCCTCATTTTTATCATAAACGAGAAATTAATGGAGGAAAGCATAATATGTCTATGGAAATCGCATTTCTAAAAAAACTATTTCAATTAAAAAAATAAATAAAATAAAAAGGTATTAACAATGAAAAAAATACTGAAAAAACTTTTTTACGTAAAACATTCGGGACATCATACCATAGTAAGAATACTGGGCATACGAATCAAATACAAAACTAAACAGTCACATTATGTTGATACAATGCCATTTTTACAAGAAATTCATGACTATCTCTCGCAAAATACAAATGGTTTTTTCTTGTTAAATCGTGGTTTGCAATTAGATGACAACAAAAGGCAGTTGCGCGATCAAGTAAATAATAAAATGGCTTCTAATGAATACAAAACTGTACCCAATAAATGTTTATGTGGTGCAGATAACGATGAAATAATTGCTGTTCGTGATCGTTATGGCATAAAAATAAACACAGTTATTTGCAAGAATTGTGGCCTTGTAAGAACCAGTCCGTATTATGATGAAGAATCGTTGGGAAAATTTTATAACATAGAATATCGGTCATTATATACATTATGCAATAATGATTTCGATTTGTTTTTTTCAAACCAATGTTCCATAGGAGAAAAAATTATAAATAATTTAAAAAAGTGTACAAAGTTTTCTCCAAAAAATAAAAATGTTTACGAAATTGGTACTGGCATGGGCGGAATCTTGATGCCATTTATGAACCTTGGAGCAAAAATAAAGGGCGTTGATCTTGGACAAGAATACATTAATATAGGCAAGACCAAAGGTTTGGATTTGGAAGTTGGAAGTTTAGAGGTTTTGAAACAATATCCTAAGGCTGACTTATTGATTTTAAATCATATACTGGAACACATTGTTGATCCGATAACATTTTTAACACAATGTCGTGACATTCTGGACGACGAAGGATTGGTTTATATTGGCGTCCCAACTCTTGAAATGATAGGACCAATATATGAAAATAATATATTTGCTTATTTACAAAATGCGCACGTTTATGATTTTTCTACTGGTACAATTTGTTATGTATTGGAGTGTGCTGGTTGGTCACCATTGCATGTTATCAGTGACCAAGGTGTTGTTATTGCCAAGAAAACAAATAAATTTAGAAAACGTACAGATATAGATGCAGGACATTATGAATACGCATTAAATTATCTAAAACAAGTTGATAAACTATTTTTTAATGGAGTTATAAAACATGACTAATATTGCATTTATTCCTGTACGGGGCGGGTCGAAGTCTATACCGCTTAAAAACATTAAATTGTTGGCAGGAAAACCGCTGGTATATTGGACAGCGGCGGCGGCAAACAATGCAAAATGTATTGATCGGGTGATAATTGCAACAGACAGCGATGATATTCGTAATACGGTTTTGGGTTTTACTGATTTAAAAAAAGTCGAATTATATGATCGTGATGCTGCAAATGCGACAGATACGGCCAGTACAGAAAGCGTCATGTTAGAATACATTGCAAAATCAAAGTTGGCACCTGACGATAACTTTTTTTTAATCCAGGCGACATCGCCATTATTGCAATCCAACCATATTGATGAGATGTTTGCAAAAATGCAGGCAGACAAGGCAGATTCTGCACTGTCATGTGTTCGCAACAAACGCTTTTTCTGGTCGGGAGATGGTAAATCTGTTAATTATGATTATCGCGCACGTCCGCGTCGCCAAGAATTTGACGGGATATTAATGGAAAATGGTGCATGTTATATCAATTCTGTAAAAAATATATTGCGTGATAAAAATCGGTTGTCTGGTAAAATATCTGTATATGAAATGCCAGAATATACGGCGACAGAAATTGATGAACCAGATGATTTTTTGATAATTGAAAAATTGATGGCTAAATACAATAAATCTGCTTTGCCAACTGGTAAAACATTTTGTTTTGATATAGATGGTGTCTTGGGTAAATATGCAGATATCAAAGATATGAATGGTGATTATGCGAATAATATACCAAATGAACAAATTATAAACATTTGTAATAAATTGTACGATGCTGGGAATAAAATTGTTTTACATACTGCGCGCGGCAGTGGTAACGGTATCGATTGGTCGGCCACAACACGTGAACAAATGTCCCGTTGGGGTGTACGTTATCATGTATTAACTTTTGGCAAACCTGCGGCCGATTTTTATATTGATGATAAAATGTTATCTTTGGAACAACTAAAATTAATTTCTTAGCAAAAAACCGGACGACAGTCCGGTTTTTTATATATACTCATCAATTGTGTGCTTTATCCTTTAAAACCATGGACTTGCCAACAAACGCTGGTTGCTGTTGCGGCACCATTGGTATTTGTTGTTCTCACAGAAAATGAAGATGCTGTTATCGGGGCAGCACCAATCCAAAAATTACCCACCTGGTTTATTGTTGCATAAACTTGATAATTTGTGTTTGCCATTTCAATAGGCATATTAACAGTGACCGCAGAAGAATCTGTTGTTGTTGTGCCACCTTGTTCTACCCAGCCAGATTTGTATTTACGATACCATGTGTAATTATTGTCAGCTGTTGGTGATTGCGATTCAATAACGTAATCTATCATGCCGGTTGTGCGCGTGTTCAATGTGGTAATATCGTTGCGAATTTGCGACACATCGCCCAATGCTGCAATTTGCGCAGAAACCGCGGTAATTTCATTATGAATTTCTTGCATTTTCGCCAATAAAACAGCGGTGGATTCTTTGTTTGCTATTTCGCTGTATTGGGTTTGCAATGTTTCAAATTCGTCTTGCAAATCTTTCAAGATTTCCATCATATAATTCATATCTTGATTCAATGTCGTTGGACTGATTTTTTCCAATGGCTGATAATCTGTCACGCGCGACAATGGTAATTGGCGCGCGATTGTAATGTTGTCCAATGCCGTCGGTGCAATTTCAAATACTACACGACCACCAATGTATGGAATATCAGCGTCCAATCCCCCAGGATTGCCAATTATTTCATAACCTGTGGCGGCGACATTATTTTTTGTGACAATAATATTTGAGTTTTCAAAATATGGGAAATTAAATGCGAATTCTGTTGTTTCGCCGTTGCCCATGTATGATACTTTTTGCATATTTTCTCCCTTGGTTATAAAAAAAAGCCCCCGCACAATGCAGGGGCAAAATAAAAAAACAGCCGACAAAATGTCTGGCCGAATATGTTTTGTATTATATCATAATTTTGGATTAAATACAAGAGTTTTTCTATGACTGGTTTTTTGTATGTAAAAATCTGTTGAAATATTCATGCGCAAAAATATAAAATGATGACACAAAGGAAGGAAAGGAGTTTTTTATGAGAAAATTTTTATGTTCTGTGTTATGTTTGGGCATGTTTATTGGTGTTGCCGATGCAAAAAATTTAACTGTATTTTTTTCCGTTTCTGGTAATACTGAACGTTTGGCAAATGCAATTCACAATGTTGTCGGTGGCGATATTATGCGCATCGAGCCGGTAAATCCATACCCCACCGACGATTACCACAACAAAGAATTTACCGATTTGGCACAAAAAGAAAAAGCCGACAATGTGCGTCCTGAAATCAAAGATATGGATATAAATTGGGACGAATATGATACGGTGTTTGTTGGATATCCTATTTGGTGGGGGTCTATGCCAATGGTGGTTTATACTTTCTTGGACAAATACGATTTATCAAATAAAACTATCGCGCCATTTAACACACACGAAGGTTCAGGTGCCGGCGATTCACATGGCGAAATTGCACGTCTGGAACCAGATGCAACCGTTGTCGGCGGTATATCAATTCGTGGCGGCGATACCGTAAATGACCAAACAGAAACTATACTATCATGGTTAAAAAGCATTGGAAAATAAATTAGATTTTATTCAAAAAAAATTAATTGCTGGGTGTGATGAAAAATACGCCCAGTTTGTCGCAAAAATTATTCCAAACATCAATTATGAAACTATACTGGGAATTCGCACACCTGATTTGCGCAATATGGCAAAAAATCTATCCAAACAACAATGCGATAATTTTATAAAATCTGTGCCACATAAATATTTCGAAGAAAACCAACTGCATGCTTTTATTTTATCTGGTATTCGCGATTTTGAAACTTGCGTTCGTGCGGTGGATTGTTTTTTGCCTTTTATTGATAATTGGGCAACTTGTGACCAAATGACACCAAAAGTTTTTGATAAAAACACAGATTCTTTGTTGCCATATATAAAAAAATGGATTGCAAGCAACACACCATATTCTGTGCGTTTTAGTATAGTTTGTTTAATGCGGTATTATTTGGGTAATAATTTCAAACCAGAATATGCGCGTATGGTCGCAAATGTTAAATCAAATGATTATTATATCAATATGGTGCGGGCTTGGTATTTCGCAACAGGTCTGGCAAAAAATTGGGATTCGATTTTGCCAATCGTTCAACAGCAAAAATTGGACAAATGGACGCATAATAAAACAATTCAAAAGGCCCGCGAATCCCGTCGTATTTCACCAGAACAAAAACGATATTTAATCACACTAAAAATCATGTGATTTTATTTCAAATTGTTTTTTATCCAATTTTCCAGGTTTGATTTTGCACCACCGACAGACGACCCATAAATCGCCAAGCCTGGTTTTACATCTGCGCCAACACAAACCCGTTTCATGTCGCGCATAACATCGCCCAGACCAGAGCCTTCGTGTGTAGAAAAAGGCATAACTGTTTTACCCGACCAATCTATATTTTCCAAAACAGAAAACATTGGCATTGGATATGTTCCCCACCAAATCGGCCCACCAATAAATATAGTGTCGTATTCTGTTAAATCATCAGGCATTTTGCGAACAGCCGGGCGTGCGTTTTCATGCAGTTCTTGCTTTGCAACATCAGTGCATTTTTCGTAATCCGCCGGATAATCTTTGACAGGTTCAATTTCAAACAAATCTGCGCCGGTAATATCACGAATATAATCCGCCGCAACCGCCGTATTTCCGCGTGGCAAATTAACAATCGAACCACCAGAATAATTTTCACCTGAACGCGAATAATATAACACAATAGATTTCATAAAAAACTCCTTACTT
Organism: uncultured Pseudomonadota bacterium; assembly: GCA_902802115.1. Lineage (GTDB taxonomy): Bacteria > Pseudomonadota > Alphaproteobacteria > Rs-D84 > Rs-D84 > Enterousia. The sequence continues at coordinate 49,674 of CADCKW010000002.1, forward strand.
TCTGTATTGAAATCGTATCACATGTTTTATCGTCTGCAAACCAATATTTTTTCGCACTGCTTGGATTTTTATCGATATTTTGTAAAAAACCGATTCTGTTTATATTTTTAAAATTGTTAATTATGTCAATATTCACAGGAACAAATTCTCGTTTTGATTGTATCGATTGCAAATAACACTTATCCAGTTTAATATACAAAAAAACCAGAGTGTAAGGAGAAACAAAAAATGAATCACTATCAAATTTGGCATGCAATCGATATGTTGGCAAAAAAATGCAAATTGTCTTGTTCTGGATTGGCTAAATTAAGCGGCCTGGACGCGACAGCATTTAATAAATCTAAACGCGTATCGAAATACGGTCAGCCGCGGTGGCCATCAACATTGTGTATTGCAAAAATACTGAAAGCAACCAGGGCTTCGTTGATGGATTTTTGTAAAATGATTCAAGAATCACCATCGGCACCGGAAAATGACAATCCGCATACTTGAAAAAATCGCTGATTGGCATTTGTGGATGAATTTAATTCAAATTTTAACTTATAATCTTAAAAGTTTTACAATATATAATTGTTCTTTAACTTTTTTATTATCTGTTGATTTAACCTTGCTATTACTCTTGTATCTTGCATAGTTGAACTCCACAAGTTCCGTTTCGCCATGCTTTTTCAAGATGCTCATTATATCTTTCTGGGGCATTATTCCTTCGTTATTATAACTCAAAAGCAAATAATTGCATTTTGCATTTTTTGCAAAGTTTTCTAATTCTGCCAACGCAGATTCTTTATGACAGAATCGAGACTTTTGTTTTGAATAATCTCGCATACCTGTTATACCATGCACTTCTGGATTATCATATTTTACTATTGTTTCTAACAAATGATAATTTGGTGCATATTGTCTTTTATTATATGGTGGATCGAGATAAAAAATATCCGCCTCTATTTCTGACAACAAATCAGAACTATTTTTATTGAATGCTTTTCCGGCTTTATTTCCAATACATAATTCAATGGGTTTTAATATAAATGGTTTGATTGCCCTTGGATCCCATTTTTTTTGGAACGCGGCATAGACACCCGCTACATTGGTAAATAAAGAAACATTCTCCAACAAACATGCTAACAGGACATAATATTCATCTTCTGTAAGATTTTCGTTTTTATACCATTCTTCAATAACCTGCCTTATTGCATCAATTTTTGCAGCATTTTCATCAGACAGATACATTCTTGGTTGTTTTAAGTCCTTGGTTCCACCCACAGAATAGTTTTTATATATAAACCCCTCTCTATCAGGCAGGCATTTATTTAAATACGCAAGAACCTTGTCCATTGGAGATTCTAATAAGCTTGCCATGCAACAATCTGTTAAGATTGGTATAAGTTTTTTGAATTCTGGTTCTTTATTATTGGTAAGATATGCCCTCTGTAAGCAGTAAGATAGATACAATAAATCTGAAGAAAATACCTTATAGCCTTTCTGTTTGAAAAATTTTGCCACAGATGCTGTGCCAGAAAATACATCAAAAAATGTATTTCCGTTTATGCCTCTTTGTTCCATGGCATCATATATTCTTTCCAATAACTTGGTTTTGTTTCCTAGGTATCTCATTCTGCAATCTTTTTTTAGTAATTTGTCACCAATACTTCCTGCGTGTCATCTTTGTCCTTGTCTTTCACATTATAACTTGAATTCGCATAATTTTTTACAATATTATGAACATTATAATGCTCGTTTTTTTTCAACCAATCCAGTAGAAATTTATTTTCCTGTTTTTTATGCTTTGTGACGTTTGACAATGCGAACCTCACCCCTTTTTTATCAAGAGTATCTAACAAATCTAAAAGTTTTTGTTCTTCATTACTTCCCCAACCTGTAAACCCCCTTTTGCCATCATTGTATGTACCGGTTGTAATTAAATATGGGGGGTCTGCATAAACAAAATCTCTACTACCTAAGAAATTCAAATCTAATTCATCAAAATTCTTGGCAACAAATATCGCATTCATGGAATGTAATTTATTCATGAAAGCAACAAGGTTTGCTTTTATCACACTGTTAAATGAACTTCTCTGTTTTCCAAAAGGAACATTATATTGACGGGCATTATTAAAGCGGATTTGATGGTTAAACGAGTAAGCGGTTAGCAAAAACAGAAGAAGCGGATCCTGGCATTCGTTATAACATTTTCGTAAGGTTAAATATGCCCCCCCATTTGTTTCGGACAATCCAAATTGTTTTATCTTTTGTTCTAGATAATCCAACGTTTTTTCAACTGAATTCTGCTGCAATGTTTTGTAAAGATTTACCAGTGGCTCGATATTATCATTAAAAACAACCTTGTCTGCAGTTATGTTTATTCCTACGTTTGCCCCACCAGCAAACAAATCGACGAATATATTTATATCATCTGGAAACAATGGTATAATCTGCGGCAAAATTTTGGTCTTGCCGCCTGTATAATTTAATGGTGATTTTATAAAAGTACTCATCAATTTTTCCAGAAATCCAATAAATTCGTTATACCTTCGACAAAGATTTTAGGAGCTTTTATACCCAAAATCATTTGGCCTTTCCTATTCAGCATAAATCCTACCTCAACTTCAAGTATTTTTTCATTATCGCTACCATATAAAACAACGGTTCTAATTATCTTGAATTTCGGGTAATATTTATGAATATAGTCCCTTTCAACAACATCGTAGTTATTTAATTCATCTATACCATGTAATCTGCGTTCATACTTTTTGCCCTCTATATTGATGATTTCATTATTTTTAGGATCCAATAACACCAAATCCGGTATGTATATTATTTTGTTCTTGTCTCCTGCCTTATACGCATCTCTGTCTTCATATTTGGCTAACGGAATATGATCGCCCTTTGGTGTAATAAAATAGCCTTTTTCGCACCCCGCATGATTTTCAAAGATAGAGTAACCTTCTGTGAAACTTTCTACTACCAAATGTATGAATATTGTGCCAAGTTTTTCTCCAAGCACATCGTAATGCCAGTAATCCATTTTAGGTTTCACCACAGGAATCTTAAGTCCCTGCAGCTTTATTCCCAAAATGTTTGCTATCAATATAAATTTATTGTCTTTGTCTTGTACGTGTTTTTGAATCAGCCCATGCTGTGTGATCACAATATCTTTCTTCCAACCAAGCCCCCTTAACACTTTTGAAATTATACTTAAAGCACCTATATTTGGGTCATGCGACAATGAATCATTCTTAACCAACCGACCAGAGATCTCTATTCCGTCAGCGTATTTTGTTATAATAATTGGTACATTGCCTTGTGGTGGCCGTCTCATTTGATTTTTAAAGTCTATCAATTCGTCTATATTATGAAACGGAACAAAAGTTTTTTTATCTAATTTTTTACCAACAATTTTTACTCCTAGACTCAACAACAATTTGGTACCAAAAATGTTCGTCTGGCTAGGTTCTGTCTTCTGTTCTATTTGGAGGTTATACAGCATTATCTTTTTTACATTTGGATAATAATTGTCCAAAAAAACAAATTTGGAACATCTTTGATAGACCCCTGTATTACGACTTTCGCTGTCATCTGTTTTTGTTTCTTCAATTGCGTATATTGGCTGGTCGGATTCTACTGGTTCCTTATACTGATAAAAAACCAAAAAATCAACAAAACTAGAATTACCAGAAACTGTTTTTATGAATATTTTATCTACCTTATTGCATCTAAAACCTATCAATTCATAGGTAAAAATAAAGCGATTGTTTTTTATAATTGGCAATATTCGTAAGTTATCGACAAATGCCCCAACACCATAATCAGCAGCGAATTCTTCAAGTATCTGTTTTAAGACTTTTATTTTTGGTCTTTCTTCGGTCAATATCCATAAATTCTTTTTAACTTTTCTAAAAAAACACATCTAGCTTCCTCTTTGTAACGAATTATAAATTTTTTATATTTATTTTACAATTTTGTTTATCAAACTTTCTCCTCTTTCCTTTTCCTGTTTTATCAAAAATGTATTCTTCTATTTTTTCAACATATTGTACCGATTTGGTATATTCCAACGGCGATATATAAGTTTTACTTGCATTTTTATCTATAAACTGAAAAGCCAGAAAAAATAGGTTATAAAATTTCATTATTTATTCATTTCTCTTGGCACAAGTATATATCAAAAAAACATATGTTTCAATACAATTTCAAGACAGTTATAGCACCATCAAAACGGCGGATTTTTGGGACACATGAGTTTTATTTATAAAGTCTTCACAAAGTCCTTGACTTGTGCGGATTTTATGGTTATTATAAGTCGCGTTATTCGGGCATAGTTCAGTCGGTAGAACAACGGACTGTTAAAATACCGGGAGTTCTTAGCAAAACCGTTTGAACCCACCACAAAAAAACCGCAGATTTCCGCGGATTTTTTTAACTCAAAATTTTTCAATTCTGATATCATATATGATATCTATGACCTAGCATATTAGGGCGATAAGTGGCAATAACTAGCACCTAATTTTGATAAAAACACATATTGACATACGGAGTCCATCGGTCATACGAAAAACACACCTAAAAATGCCCCCAATTTTTCATATCCGAAATCAATAATGATATCATACATGAAATCTGGTTAATTGCGCTTGATTTTATAAGCAGCATTTTAAACGAATAAATAACTGGACTTTTAACGAAAGATATTGATGAATGCAACAACCTAAAAAGGATTGTTGATGAAGTACAAACATTTTCGGGAAATTGAACCCAGTAACAAAACCGATTTTATTATGCTCTATTTCGCGGCATGCCGATCATTGCACGAGTTAGAGAACGCCATACGCAGAGCAAACAACGGCAACCTAACCTGCCGGCAGACGTGGTTGCTCCGTCGCATCCAGCGCAAGTTGATACAAATGGTTGCTATGTGGAAAAACAATTCTAATAAAATTTTATAAAACACCTTGATTTTTATTGTGTTTTTCTTCTACAATCGTCGCAAGGAAAGGATTTTATGAAACCATATATTGATGTAATCTTAGAAAAAAGTGAGAAATATCTGCACGAATTATTCACAGATAAACAATTGAAAACATTGTGCTCTCGTATAGAATATCTGAAAAAAGAAAACGATAAAAACGTCGTGGTTAATTCCTGGATCAAAGAATATATAAAATTTGTAAAAGAATGCTACCAATCTGAAACCAAGTCCGATGCAAAAACAGATAAGTTTTTACACAAGAAAGATGACGGAGTGAAGGTAATTTGGGGTAATTGTTTATCTGTTCTGAAAAAAATGAAATCAGAATCGATTCATTTGATGGTTACTTCTCCTCCTTATTATAATGCACGCGAATATTCACATTGGAAAAATTTGAATGACTATTTGGAAGACATGAGGCAAATTATTCGCGAAGCTTATCGGGTTTTGGACAATCACAGAGTTTTTGTTTGGAATGTGGGTGATATCTTTGATAACGATAATCTTGTTGTAAAATCTGTATGGGGTAAGAGACGAATTCCATTAGGTGCGTATTTTATCAAAATTTTTGAAGAAGAAGGGTTCACTTTTGTTGACGATTTTATCTGGGATAAAGGTGAGGTTCAAAGTGAGAGACAGAAGAACGGTGACAAACCTTACCCCTTTTATCAATACCCTATGAATTGTTATGAACATATATTGATCTTTCATAAACATAGATTAGATTATACCAGATTCCCTTGTCCTGTATGTGGTTGTTTACAGGTTAATGGCAATGCATTTACTGAAATTGGGTTAAAAAGTTGGGAATGCAAAAACCCAGATTGTTTTCAACGCAGTGCCGCAAATAGAGGCAAACGTTTTTCTCTTAAAACTTTAATTACCCAAAGCCGACAAGGTGAAGCATTTGCTATAGACCTTGATTTTATCAAAAAGTACAGACGAGATGTTGTCAAAATATCGCCTGTCATAAAGATAAATTCCAAAGGTGAAAACACATTAGGTCACACGGCGCCTTTCCCTATAGATATTCCAGAGCTAGCTATAAAATTCTTTTCATATCCAAATGAAATCGTGTTGGATCCGTTTGGAGGAAGCATGACAAGTGTTATAGCCGCACACCAAAATAACCGAATTGGTGTAGGAATTGAATTAAACAAGGAAATGTTCAGAAAAAGCATAATCAAAAACTTAAACAACAATTTGGGGTCCAAGATAAAAATATCGGAGTTAGACGATGACTGAAATTATAGATAAAAAGAAGTTAGTAATAGGATTGTACGGCGAAATGCGACTATCTATGGTATTGCACGAACTTGGATGGCAAGTTCATAGGGCGTATATTGACGAGGGTATTGACTTTACAATTACTAAATATTGGTGCCCACACTGTAAAAAATATTCAGACCAATATATCAGAAACAAAAAATATAAAGGCAAAACACAAAAATGCGTCACAAATTTATGCCAATTTTGTAAAAAAACTGAACTAGAGGTAATATCTAGATATTTACAAGTAAAAACATCTGAAGGGATAGCTATTAAAGGCAAAAACAACCGAAGGAATTTCAGTTTTCACCCAAAAATTCGCTACAATATGGGAAATGAGGTTTTTTATGTATGGATAGCGGTATTTGATAACAAAGAAGAAAAGAAAGCCCATTTTTATATTTTAAACACGAAAGATGTTGAAAAATTTGATAATGTAAAATTGGCTACATATCAGATTACGGATAATCAAAAAACAACCCTAACCATACGAGAAGACGGTGTAGTATTAAACAAAGGTAAACAATACGATTATTCTTGCTTCAACAACCGTTTTTATAACGACTGGGATGCCTTGGAATTAGAGAAAAAGGCAACAAAAAACCAATAAATACATCATTGATTATGATAGCAACAGAGGTTATTTCTTGTACTGCATCAGTTGCTACAGCAATTATTGTTGTGACCTGTTTTATATGCAAAAGGTTGATAATTATAAACACAAACGCGGTCTTGAGACCACGTTTTATTTATTTTTGTTTTGAATTTTTAATTTAGTAACCTTGCAACCAAACGACAAATCCATCAAGTACACATTTCTGAACACAGAATTAAATTTATGCTTTTGTAGTTTGTCAGAAAAATATACAAAACCGTTTTCTACCACCACTAACAAATCGCACTCATCGCAATTCTTTTTATAAGATTCAAATTTTTGGTTTTTGCTGTCTATCGTTTTTTGAACATCATCAAAAGGATCTTCTTCGCATCTGCCCATATTATTGACATGGCACGAAGTGTGTGGTTCGTGCATTAAACTACCATTAACGATAAAGGTTTGACCTTTTACATCCACCCACTTTTTCGTTATTCCCCGTGGTTTGATACCTTCCGATTCCAGCGCAGTTATAAATGCTTCTTTTAACTCATCGTCTGACGCATTTAAATGATCAAATCCTGGGTTGTAACAAGCATCCATGTGTTCTGCCCAATTCAAACTCCATTCTCTTGGATCATGAACATCAATCAATAAAGACAATGGGGTTCCCTTTTGTTTAAAATAGCCAACCACCTTTTTAGCAACCCTTTCCAACCGCATTGTCGCCGTACTTTTATCACTTTTGTAAATAAAATTGACGATTTCCAACCCAATTGTTGGTCGACCTGCCACTTCAAATATAAAATCCGGGCACTCGCAAGACTTTTTAGTTGTAATTCCATTGTCTTGCATCCATTTTTCACCAATTTTATGACGTGCGAACAATGCCAAATAAGTTGCCTCTGTGCCTTTTTGGGTATCGTCCTGAATAATAAACTGTCCGCCTTTGTGTACAAATTCTGTCATTTTAAAACCTGTATAAAGAAATTATCATAAAACAAATAACTATACAACACCAAAACATTTGGCATACCAATTATATTATACAGAAATTTCACGAAGCATATTTTATTGAATTTACAATTTTTTCAATTATACTAGCACTAACAAAATACCAAAGGTCAACAATGATAAAAGATAACGCGGTAACAGTAGCTTTTCATAGACTTACAATTCAAAACAGCCATAATGCTGTTATTCCTGTTGATAACACAATAAAAAACATCGTCATAACAGGTTTAGAATCCTTAATGGTTACAAACCCCGAGGATAAAAAAACATGTTTTAAAAATTACCACTTATACGTGAATAACATTGAAAAGACCGCTGATAATGTATATTGCCGAATTTCTGATTCACGTGACGGATACAGCGAAGATATTTATATTGCAAATTCTGAAAAATTCTTCACTACGGGTGTAAATGACATTCGATCAAAGCAATTTTTTATGAATTTGGATTTTTCAAATAATGGATATATTCTTATATGCAACCAATACCTTGGTAATAGCGGATGTTATACGGCGATAGAAAAAGCAGTAAGTAAGATATTAAATGATGCCGGATATAAATTAAAATCTGTAGCAATAGTAAACAAAGGCGAATTGAGTGAATATTTTGAAAAAGGTGGCATCAAGGCTTTTGAAGTCACACATTTCGAACAACAATCTGACGTGGCAGATGACAATGCTTTCTGTAAAAAAAGCACCGTAATTTTATCGCCAGCGACACGTAGTAAAACCAGCTTCGAAAAATTTTATGCAAAAATAAAACGTGTTTTTCATAATGACAACAACCAAATGCGAGACAGGCATGAAATAGCAGCAAAACTTATTCAAGAATCAGGGATAAAATATGCCTTCATTGAAAACGATGGTTTAGATGGCATAAACCTGTCTGAGTACAGAGTAAAAGTTATGTCAAATCATGGTTCTTTTGATCTTATAAAACATGACGGAACCATAGCAACCAGATATGATATTTCTCACTGCAATAAAGATGATAATGGTAACCCAAGTTTTGAAGACATAAAAAACAAAATCAACGATATAAAACCAAGAATCAAAGAGATTATCGAACAATGACACAAAACACTAATGCGCTTTACAGATTTTTTAAACGATGCTCCGTTGGAAGTATAATCGTGAATCACTATAATACATTTTATGATGATGCAACAGAAGACAAACGACGCAGCAAATCTGAAATATTTTGGCAATTTTTTTTCTTTATTGGCATATCTTTACTAGCAACCTATTTAGGTCTATTTTTTACAAAAATAGCTTTGGACAGTATCCTTACCGTTCAATCAATATTAACCCCATTTTTGTTTTCCACATTGTTCATAGTTGCTGATAAACGTCATGGCATAGAAAATGGGACAAAAAGATATAGACTGATAAATGATACAATAAAAAACATAGCATTCAATATATTACTATCCATACTTATTATTATTATAACAGTTATATATTTAGTGTGTTTACCAGAAACATCCGACAAAACGACAATAGTTTCGGCCTTGTTTTGTAATGCATTGAACATACTTATGTACTTTTTTATATTAAATCAAATGTATGTTTTTATCATGATTATGAAACGTGTTAACAAAATGTTTGATTAACAAACAAGCGCCACCAAATATTATGATAACTTTTCTTTTATTCCCAATTCTTTGCGCATTTTTGTGCCAAAAGCCACGATTTTATCTGCCATTTCATCTGCTTTGGTTTCTATCGCTCTTACATCACGCATTTTGTCATAACATTGCCATATTTCAGAATCCAATTTATAATACTCGTCATAAATTTTTTTAGATGCGTATATTATCATTTGCCCCTGAAGCGCATTAAACATATCCTTGCATTTCCGAGGCCATTGATGATTACGACGGTATTTGTCGTGTTCCATCAACACCTGACACGCCTCAATATACAAATCTTCACGTTTCTGCATTATATGCAATTTACGTTCTCTGCGAGATTGTAAATACGACTGAACCCCTAGTCCAAACAATGTAATTAGTGCACCAATAACAATTCCAATCGCACCGATTAAAGAAGCAATTATTGTATCATTCATTTTTTTTCCATTTTGATTTATAACGCATCTTTTTGGCATACCCAAGTTCTATAAATATTTGTACAACAATTTCATTAAATGTTTTTTGAATTTCGTCTTTATAGCTTTCTCTATAATTTTATTTTCAAAATGCAATTTAAGCGGTGGTAGCAATTTTTTCATTTCTTTTGAACCGTACATAAATACAGCGGCACGCGTTTTTTCATATTTCCCAACAATATGCTCATCATATACTTCCCCAACACCGTTAAAATCTGTGTCTAACAGCCCAAAAAACACGTCAAACACCGCAAAATAGGCTTCATTGCGTTTTTCTATAGAGCGAAATTTTTGCTCACGCACGCTCTTACGCCAATCTAAAAACCACGTAAAACCCGTTGTTATCAAAGCCCCAACAATAATTCCAAATATTTGTGAAGAAAAGAAATCTGCCCATGTCATTTTTTAATCCTGTTGCTTGTATATAACTTTTCTATACGGAGAATAGTGAAAAATTGAAATTTTTTCAATGATATTTTATCATTCGTGATTTTAATGTACAAATCAAGTATGAAATCATCATTGATTTCAATTGTGATTTTGCTAGAAACGACACACAGAATATTCTGTGTGTCGCTGTTAGCACTTTAACATACCGTCAAACACAAAAAAACACAACAAACAATAAGTTATATTCCAAAGGAATCAGGTGCTAATTTTCACTTTTTGCTTTCGTGTACGTATATGTGAAAAAAACACATAAAATCATACGAAAGCCGCAGAAAACTGACCCCAAAATTTATAGTATAAAATATTCAGAAAGTCCTTGACTTGTGCGGATTTTAGGTATAATATAAGGTCTGTTATTCGGGCATAGTTCAGTCGGTAGAACAACGGACTGTTAAAGTAGCAGAAGTTCTTAGCACTTCGGGATCGAATAGCTCGAAAAAGTCGCAGATTTCTGCGGATTTTTTTTACTCAAAATTTTTCAATTCTGATATCATACATGAAATCTATGACATAGCATATTAGGGCGATAAGTGGCAATAACTAGCACCAAATTTTGATAAAAACACATATTGACATACGGAATAGCCAGACATACGTTTTACATACGGTAAAAAACGAGCTATTTTTTCAACATTTTTAGGCACCACTTTTGATCATAAAAAACGGTGTCATTTTTTAACATTTAAAAACATCATATACAGGAACAGATTGCCGTATTTTTTTGATATAAAAAATCCGCGAAAACCGCGGAAATCTTGGCTCGGGCAACTGGACTCGAACCAGTGACATACGGATTAACAGTCCGTTGTTCTACCGACTGAACTATGCCCGAATAACGCGACATATAATAACTCTAAAATCCGCACAAGTCAAGGACTTTCTAAATATTTTTGTAAATAAAATGCGTATATCCCAAGATTCTGCGTGTCGTAGCGTATTTTATTTATGGTTTTGGCCTTGATTTTTTAACACGAAACCACTATCATAACAAACATAAAGGTGGATTTAACCTGACTTGTCCTGCCTTATAAATGGACTAAAAAAGGAGTTGTTATGCTTATTTCCCGTTTTTCAACGTGCATTATGCGTGGTACAACGCCGCAATCCACCTTTGGTTCAACTTGCAAAAACCAAAGGAGTAAAACATGCAAAGAACAGCCGAAGCGGTGTCATTGGGACACCCAGATAAAATCGCCGATTACATTTCAAGTTACATCTTGGATCGGTTAATCGAACAAGACCCACATACCAGATACGCTGTTGAGGTAATGATCAAGGATAACACCGTTGTCCTTGGTGGCGAAGTCACCACCTCTGCCCTACTAGGCGATTTGACCACCCATGTTAAGAATGCCCTATCCGAAATAGGATATGATGAACGTTACGCATCCATATGGGGCAAACATGCTATTGACCCAGCGCAAATCAAAGTTATCAATATGATCGGTGTGCAATCGTCTGATATAGCCCAAGGAGTTAATCAAGATGGCTGGGGCGACCAAGGTGTGTTTGTTGGCTATGCGTCCCAAGGCGAAGGGAAGATAAATCGGGAATTATTCCTAGCCCGAAAGCTGAACAAAGCCCTGTACGAAAAAGCACGCACATCGGATAATCTGGGACTGGATATCAAGACCCAAATTACTCTGAACGACGACCAGATAGAAACCGCTATCGTAGCGATCCCGATGTTATATGAAGAAGATCTGACAGATTTTGTGATTTCTGTCCTAGGCGAAAAGCCAGCGAACATTATCATAAATGGTACCGGACGTTATACATATCATGGTTCCATCGCACGAAAATTGGCGTGTGACTTTTATTCTACTGCCGCACCGATTGGTGGTGGTAGCCCATGGACCAAGGATGCTAGCAAGGCAGATTTGACCCTAAATGTATACGCACGTATCTTAGCCTGTGAAAATCTGGCCGACAATGACGAATGCTTTGTTTACCTGTCTTCGTGCATCGGTCGCAAAGAATTGCCCAGTGGCCTGATAAAAACGATTAAAAACGGCATTATTTTCTATCACGATCTTTGGTGCAATCAAAAACCCAGCGCATTGATAAAGGCATACGGATTAGACAAACCAATCTATGCAAAATTATGCGACAAAAGTATATCTGGAATACAGAATTAAAAAAGGTGCCGCTTGGCACCTTGGTTTTAATACGCCTTAACAAACCTCGGCATCGGCAAATGCGAATTGCGTCAACGAATTTTCTTTTGCCTGAACACATATATATTGCATTTCAGTTGCGCCTGTATTTTCCATCGCACGTTTCGCCCCAGTTGCAACACGAATAGCAGTTCCCGGTTTAATTTCAATCTTGTCATCATCAACCGTAAATGTGCCGTTACCAGTTAAAAAGATATAGATTTCTTCGTTTTGTTTGTGAATATGATTAAACGGCGATTTTGCACCAGCAGGCATAACACTAACCGAAATTTCCGCCGATGTTAAGCCAAGTGCATCGTGCAGAAAAGCCTTACCATATTCTGTCTTTGCAACATCTGCCATTGTTCCAAAATTTGTTGATGAATATTTTGCCATAAAATTCTCCTTTATTTCTATGCGCATTTATTTTATACTGTTATAAACATTTTGTAAAGTAGGCACATTTTTATAACATAGTATCATAAAAGAAACTATTGTGTAAAACAAAGGAAAAGACAATGAAAAAATCTGATTTGCCGGAATGCCCAGTAGCGACAGTTTTAACACTGATTGGTAATAAGTGGAATGTTTTGATTATACGCGACCTGTTAGTTGGTGTAAAAAGATTCGGTGAATTACAACGCAGCATCGGTTGCAGTCAAAAGGTTTTGACAGATAACCTGCGTGAATTAGAAAGTAAAGGTTTGGTATCCAGAAAAGTTTATCCAGAAGTTCCACCACGTGTTGAATACAGCATGACTAAGTTGGGTGCGACTTTATCGCCTGTGTTGAATGCCATGGCTGCATGGGGTGATGAATACAAGAAAAATATTAAATAGTACCGATTCTTCCAAACAAACAACTAGACTTTTGCCGAAAGATTATGCCAAATACGACAACCTAAAAAAGGATTGTCTATGAAGTACAAACATTTTCGGGAAATTGAGCCCAGTAACAAAACTGATTTTATTATACTCTACTTCGCCGTGTGCCGTAACAAAGCACACTCATAAAACCCGCAAAAACTGGCAATTGCGGTCCGTGTGTCTGCTACAAATTTTCTATATTTATAGATTTTCTTATAAATGGTGCAAAATATTCTTTAACAAAAATTCAGTATCTATACCGTTTAAAGATGTCATAAATGCAAATTCTATATCCAAACGTGGTATAAAACCAATTATTGTGTTTGTTCCACAAGTCTCGCCACAATGATATATAATTTTGTAATTTTTGTGTTTTAATACCTGCAACCCAAATCCGTATTTAGTATTCATACCATTGGGCAATATATTCGGCACAAACATCTTTTTTGCCAAAGATGATTGTTGAATAAAACGTAAATATTTTTTTAAATCATGTATAGATGAATAAAGGCCTCCATCTGCTTGGGTTGCCGTATCTGGTCCTTGATCAAAAACAATCATGCGATTGTTGTTCGTTATTTTATGACCATAGGCACGATTTTTTATTTTTGAAACACCCTGGGTATATATCAAGGAATTGTGCATACCAGCCGGTAATAATATAGAACGACGAACAAAAACAGGTAATGTTTGCCCTGATATTTTTTCAATAACTTGTCCCAAGATTATATATCCGCCATTGCTGTATCTGTATTTTGTGCCTGGTTTAAAGTATCCGCTCTTTAATGTTTTTAGATAGGCAAATACCTGGGAATCAGTTATCTGTTTTCGACCAATATTTGGGCGATTTTCATAATCCCTAATGCCAGATGTATGTGTTAGCAAATGACGAATTGTAATGTCTTGCATATATTCCGGCAAACCACCAAAAATTTGTGATAATTTTGTATTTACACTGACAGCGCCAGATTCAATAAGTCTTAAAACAGAAAATGCAACAAACTGCTTTGTCACAGATGCCATACGAAAATTTGTGTTGGAGTCACAGTTGCAATATTGCTCTATTATCTCATTTCTGTTTTTAAAGTACAATGCATATTGTTGTCGTGAATCAACAATAAGATTATGCAACAACTTATCTTTAGAGATTTTCATATTAAAAGCCCTTACATAAAAATATTACCAGACATTGAAATTACACATTTATGAGAACAAATTTTCAACAAATATGATGCTTTGTGGCTGTTTATTTTATTGTTCTTTTTTAAATATCAATGATGTGTTGATGCCGCCAAATGCAAAATTATTATTCATGACAAAATCTGCATCAAAATTACGTCCGGAACCGGTTATATAATCCAATTTACCACATTTTTCATCAACTGTATTTAAATTTAATGTTGGTGCAAACCAGCCATTATTCATCATTTGAATTGACCATATCGATTCCAATGCGCCACATGCACCCAAAGTGTGTCCAACATAACTTTTTAAACTGCTGGCGGGGACGGTATCACCAAAGACACGATTTGTCGCAACAGATTCCGCAACGTCACCAAATATTGTGCCGGTTCCATGCAGACATATATATCCTATGTCCGTTGCTTTTAAATTTGCAGAATCCAACGATAATTCCAAACAATGTGCAATAGTATCAGGGTTTGGTTGTGTAATATGCGTTCCGTCTGTATTTGTGCCAAAACCCACAATTTCCGCATAAATTTTTGCACCGCGCGCAATTGCATGTTCGCGTTCTTCCAATATCAATGTTCCGGCACCACAACCTATGACCAAGCCGTCACGATTTGCATCAAATGGCGACGGTGTTTTTTCAGGTGTATTATTTTTTGTGCTGGTTGCGTATAAAGTATCAAATACGGCAACTTGTGTTGGGTCTAATTCTTCGGCACCGCCCGCAATCATTATGTCTTGGGCACCAGATTTGATGTTTTCGTATGCAAAACCAATAGACAAACTGCCCGATGTGCATGCCGTTCCACTGGGTATCAGGCGACCAGTTGTTTTGAAATACAAAGATATATTAACCGCCGCAGTTTGTGGCATAATTTTTATATAAGATGACGATGTGACATTTCCAATTTCATTTGTTTTAACCATTGAAAAAAAGTCTGCAACAGGTCCCGCCGAACCAAATGACGAACCATACGCAACACCTGTACGTCCATTGGTAAGTTCCGGCGAATCCAACAGCCCGGCATCACGCAATGCGTTTTCTGCGGAATATACAGCCATAACAGACACAGGTCCCATAGTCCGCAAAACTTTACGGGTAAAATGTTCTGGTGCGACAAATTCAGCCGGTGCCGCCAGATGCGAATTTAAACCGCGTATTACAGCCAAATTATCCATTTCGCATACTGCATTTTTATATACATGCAACCTATTAAACGCAGATTCCAGGTCATTTCCCAGCGCACTGACCAAACCCATACCTGTCACAACAACTCTTTTCGTCATTTTATATTAATCCCCCATTTACAGATATAACCTGGCGCGTGATATAACCTGCATCGTTCGACAACAAATACGCAACCAAACTGGCGACCTCGCCCGGTTTGCCAGCGCGACGCATTGGAACAGATTGTTCAATAATATCCGTCGGCAATCCAGATGTCATATCGGTTTCTATGATTCCTGGGGCAATGCAATTTACCGTTATATTGCGTCTGGCTAATTCAATAGCCAAAGATTTGCACACCCCGATAATTCCGGCCTTGGACGCAGCATAATTTGTCTGTCCGCGATTTCCCATAATGCCAGATACAGATGACAATGCAATTATGCGGCCACCTTGACGCGCAGAAATCATCGGCATAACCGTTGCGTGCAATACATTATACAAGCCATCAAGGTTCGTATGCACCACTTTATCCCATGTATCCCCTTCTATTGCTGGAAATGGTGCGTCTTTATTTATTCCCGCATTACAAATCACACCCCAATAAGCACCATGTTCGGTGATATCTGCATCAAGGACACTGGTGGTTTGTTCGCGATTTGCAATATCGAAACATAATAATCTGGCATTTACACCACAAGATTGGACTTCATTTAAGGTTTCGGTGGCGGCATCAATATTAGAATTATAATGCAATACCAAATCGTATCCTGCGCGTGCCAAACATACGGCAATAGCACGACCTATTCCACGAGATGCCCCTGTGATAAGGACGGTTTTATTCATTATTAGCCTCCATAAATTGTTTTATATCATCTGGTCTAAACGCATTTAAAACCCCTGTTGCAATGATTTCGTTATCCGTATCCACAATTTTACAATCAAACGATGCAATATTGTTATCACAAAACATAGATTTAACATGGACAAAATATGATTGTCCAACCAAATATACAGGTTTTAATACAGATATTTTGCGGGACCCCAAAACAAATCCTATGGCAGGGTCGGCGTTTGGGTTGTTGTGCAAATCATTGAGTCCAACACAACATGCAACAGATTGCGCCATAAATTCCAAAGATGCCCAAGATGGAATACCACCCAGATTTTTATCAAATAACAAATCTGTATCACGAACATCAACACGCGCAACCAATGTTTGATTTTCATAATCAAATTCTTGCACACCTGATAAAAAAATCATAGGTGCCTGTTGTGGTATAATTTTTGTTAAATCATAATTATTCATATTACCGTCCAATTATTACACTTGCATTACTGCCCCCAAATGCAAAGGCATTGCATAATATCGTATTCACAATATGGTGACAATGTGGTGTTGCCAAATTTAACCTTGCACAATCCGTACCATATTCGCCATCAAAAATATGCGGCACAATAAATTGATGTTTTATCATCAACCACGATAAAGCCAAACTGACCGCACCAGCGGCCCCGAGTGTATGACCCGTTAAAGGCTTGGTCGATGCACACAATGTTTTTTCACCAAACACCGAATTTATCGCCAAAGATTCCATCGCATCGTTTGCCACAGTTCCGGTCCCATGCATATTGATAAAATCAATTTTATCAGGCGCAAAACCCGCATTATTTAAGGCAGATTTCATAGAAGAAATCGCCCCGGCACCTGTTGGATCAGGACTGGTCAAATGGTATGCGTCCGAACTTTCGCCAACACCCAACAATTTTATTCCGTCTGTTCCGCGTGTCATTATAAATAAAGCCGCGGCTTCGCCAAGATTTATACCGTCACGATTTTGCGACATTGGATTTGTGTGTTTATAACTGAGTGCAGATAATGCGTTGAATCCATTTAATGCAAAATCGCATCGTGCATCAACACCACCAACCAAAACCGCATCACAAATGTCTTGTTCAATTAAATCTTTGGCATCTTGAAAAACCTTGGCACTGGACGAACATGCGGTTGATACGGTATATGCAGGTCCCGCAAACCCAGTTTTATTCCGCAAAAAAGCGGTTGGCGAATATAATTCGATTTCAGCCAATGAAAATTCTTGGGGTAATTCCCCTGATTCTAGTGCATGATTTAAATGATGTTGAGCCTCGTGTATGCCGGTATTACTGGCCCCAATAACAATCCCCAATCTGTTTAATGGATAACAGGATTTTAATTTCGATACACTCTGTTCTATTTGCACTAATGCAGAATTTAATAAATCATAGCACCTGAGATCATGGGTTGTTTCAATATTCACAGCACCAAAAGGAACAGAGATTCCAGCAACATTTGGTTTAACACGAAACATACCAGACGCATCGCCATTACATGCGTTTTTTACAATTTCATCATGTGTAATTCCCAATGCACACACAAAACCTAAATCTTGCAATATTACCGTCATTTATATAAACCCACTTGCAAATCATGATTTTTTTCATATAATGCCAGTATTCTATAAAAAAAAGCATTTTTCAAGTATGAACAATAAAATATATATTGATGATTTTGTTATTTGGCAAGAATCCGCAGATGAAAAATTGCCAGACTTTTCTTTTATTCCGCCTATGGTGCGGCGGCGTATGTCCAATATAGAAAAAATTGCTGTTGGGTTGGCTGGTAAAATTGCGCCACAACAACAAAATTATACAACTGTGTTCGCGTCCAGATTTGGCGAGTGGGAACAAACAATCCAATTGATTAAACAGTTTTTTGATGACCACGAAATGTCCCCTGCGGGTTTTAGTAATTCTGTGCATAATGCGGCGGCTGGTCTGTTTTCTTTGATAACAAAAAACACAAACAGTTATACCGCCATTGCTGCGGGCGATGACACATTGGAAATGGCTGTATTAAAGGCTTTAACAGAAAAACGCGATGTTATGGTCGTGTTTGCAGGCGAACATAATCCAGATATATATACACCGTTATTAACCAAACCACATGATGCCTTTGGGTTGGCTGTTATGATTACACAAAACGGCAAACGACAAATAAAAGTGATGCCCGGTCAAAAAGATGCCGATGTTTTAACATTAAAAACAATGGCTGATTTCTTGCAAGGAAATACCAATCAAGTTATTACAAAAAGCTGGGTAATACAAAATGATTAGATTTTTGCGGTCGTTATTATGCGCCACTTGTTTTTGTATTTTTGGTTTAGGTGGCTTGTTGATTGGGTCTGCGGTGTTTCCAATTTTTTTATTGATATACAAATCCAAAAAACAACGTAAGATGTTTGTAAATACTATCCATTATTCTTGGCGATTGTTTGTATGGATAATGTGCGCCTTACGATTGATACAGGTAAATTGTCCAGAATATAAAAATTTAAAGTCATTGCGCGGAACCATTGTTATCGCCAATCACCCTTCTTTGATTGATGTTGTTATTTTGGTTTCTAAAATACCAAACTCTGTATGTGTTGTAAAAGAAAGTCTATTTAGAAATATATTTGTCCGCAAAGTTATTGGCAAGACATATATGTCAAATACAATGAATCCAGACGAATTTATCGCAAATGGTGCAGATATTTTGTCAAACGGATACAATATTATTATTTTTCCCGAAGGAACCAGAACTATTCCAAACAAGGTCGTCCATTTGCATCGTGGATTTGCATACCTGCATTTGGCAACAGGCGCAGATATTTTACCAATAAAAATTACTAACGACCCACAAATACTGGGCAAAATGCAAAAATGGTGGGATATTGGAACAAAACCGTCTGTTTATAATATCATTGTAAAACCGACCATTTGTTTTGATAAAAAAAATACCCAGACCAAGCGAGCCGCCGCGATTAAGATTACAGAACAGGCAAAAAACATATTGTTTTAAGCATAATTTCCTTGAATTTTAATTTGTATATTGTTAGTATTGCGTCCATAAAGGATATACCATGAAACGAGATTTATTAGAACGCGAAATTAAAGAATTAATCGTATCTGCATTGGATTTAGAAGATGTGTCGGCCGACGATATTGATACAAATGCCCCTTTGTTTGGAACGGGATTGGGATTAGATTCCATTGACGCATTGGAATTGGGCATGGCTTTGAAGAAAAAATACCAGGTGAATTTCAAGGCTGATAAAGAAGCAAATAAAGAATATTTTAAGTCTGTTGCACATCTGGCAACATATATTGCAGAATCAAAAAACATTACATTGGAGTAAATTAACATGCATACAAAAGATGAAATTTTTACACATATCAAAGATATTTTAATTAAAGAATTTGAAATCGATGCCGATAAATTAACCCCAGATGCTTTGTTGGTTGAAGATTTGGATTTAGATTCAATTGATGCAGTAGATTTGGTTGTTAAATTACAACATATTATCGGTTGCAAGGTTGAACCTGATGATTTTAAACAAATTAAAACATTGCAAGATATGGTTGATGCCATTGAAAAAATCGTTAATAACAATCATTAAAATTATTGGTATTGGATTTACAATTCTGTACCCTTTCGTTGTGTTTTTGGCATTGAAAAAGCACATGGCTGTTCGGTTTTTTGCTTTGTTATTATTGGTTGCCGCGGGAATATCGTTTGTTCGCAATAAAAATATATGGATATTTTTGTGCGTATTATTATCTGGTGCGGGGTTAATCATTTTTAATGATGCAATATTTTTAAAATTATACCCTGTTTTAATGAACACATCTGTTTGTTTGATGTTTGCACTGTCCATGCGCAATGTCCCGTTAATTGAACAATTTGCAAAAAAAATAGGATATAATCTAGATGCAAAACAACAAGAATACACCAGGCGCGCAACATGCGCATGGGCAATATTTATGTTTTTATTGTCTGTTATTTCTTTGACAACTGTGTTTTTATCTAATGAAATATGGGTTATGTTTAACGGTTTGATTTCCTATATTTTGATTGCTATTATGATTGGTGCTGAATTTTTAGTTCGCAAAAGGTTATTAAATGTTCGCAGAAATAAATAAATTCTTTATCAGCAATATAAATCCAAATCACACCGTTTTTTATCGTGGTGATGACAGAGTGTCTTATGGTGAATTTTCTGGTGATGTTGCGCGTATGGCAAATATATTTTCACGTGTCCGCGCAAAAACAGTGGTTTTATTTATTCCAACAGATATTTATTTGTTCCATGTCGCTTTTATGGGATTGATGCAGGCAGGTAAAGATGTGATTTTACCTGCAATGATGACTGAACAAAATATCAATATTTTGCAAACCGAAACTGATACCATTGTGACAGACCAAAAACTCAATTTTCCAGATTTTACATTTGTTGATATTAACCAAGATTTTGGTAATAACTGGAATTTTTGCAACCCAAGTGACCGATTGATATATTTTTTCACATCTGGCAGTACGGGCGCACCAAAAAAAATCCGTAAAACATTTCATAATCTGGCGGCAGAGGTTGCCATGCATAACAAAATGCAAAGCGACCTGTTTAATAAGGCACCTGTGATGATTGCTTCTATTGCGCCATATCACATGTATGGGTTGTTGTGGCGTTTTTTAATTCCAATGTCCGCAGGTATCCCAATTGATACAGATATGATTTTTACACCCGAAGAACTGCAAACCACACAACATAGATTTGATAAAGTTTTATTTGCAACAACACCTTCTTTCTTGGACGGTATAACAAAATATCAAAACCAATATGAATTTCCTGATAATTGTGTTGGTATTTTTTCATCAGGCAGTTTATTAAACACCGAAACATCAACAAAAACATTTGAAATATTCGGTGTATCACCGTTCGAGGTTTTTGGCAGTACCGAAACCGGTGGTGTTGCATTTCGTCAGCAAAAAAACGGACCGTCTTGGACCGTTTTTGATGATGTAAATGTGGGGCTGGACGAAAATAATTGTATAATTGCAGATTCCGCTTTTTGTTGTACGCGTCCGTTTCAAATGTCTGATATTGTTGAAATGCAAGGTGACAAACACTTTTTATTAAAAACACGCGCGGACAGAATTATAAAAATCGCCGAAGAACGTATTTCTTTGCCAGAATATGAACAAAAATTATCTGGGCATGAATTTGTTGATAATTGTTATGTGACCGGTGTAAATCAAAATGGACGAATTGTTATAGGTTGCGTTTTGACTTTGACGGATATGGGTAAAGATTTCGTTATCCAGTATGGAAAACAAATATTTATCAAAAATATTAAAAATTATTTATCTGCGTATTTTCCAAATGTGACATTGCCACGAAAAATTAGAATTGTTAATAAAATACCAATGAACACCCAAGGCAAAATATTAAAACATGAAATTGTTGAAATTTTGCGTTCCAATGTACCAGAACCAATCGCAAAAAATTTAATACACACAAACACTTCGTTGTCTGGCGATTTTGTGTTTTTGGGAGATTCCGCATATTTCAAAGGTCATTTTGAAAACTGCCCTATTTTGCCAGGGGTGATGCAATTACATTTCGTAATCAAATTTATTCAAATATTTTTCCATAAAAAAGTTAATGTTTATGATATTGTAAAATTAAAATTTACTAATTTGATTTTGCCAAATACAACTGTGCATTTCGAATTAAATAAATTAAGTGATAACGAATTTAGTTTCTGTTATGAAAATGGGGGTATAAAATACTCTGGTGGAAAAATTGTTATAAAGGAATAAAAATGTTTAAACCTGTGATAATAATACCTTGTTTTAACCACGCAGATGCTTTTGTCGCCGTTGCAAAACGGATTTATGAACATAAATTGCCTGTGATTGTTATTGACGATGGCAGCGCACACCCCCAATCAAAAAAATTAAGACAAACATGTGATAAATATAATTATACATATATAAAACACGACAAAAATGCTGGCAAAGGTGCCGCTATGGTGACAGGATTTCGCAAAGCCATGGAATTGGGTTATACAAATGCAATTCAAATTGATGCAGATGGACAACATGACATTGATGATATTACAAAGTTTGTGAAAATTTCTAAACAAAACCCAAACGCATTGATTGTGGGACAACCTGTGTATGATTCTTCGGCACCAAAATCGCGTTTATTTGGACGTAAAATTACTAATTTTTGGGTGGCAATCGAAACTTTGAACAGACGTATGCCCGATGCAATGTGTGGTTTTCGTATGTATCCTGTGGCGGAAACAAACCGGATATTAACATCTTTGCGATTTATGCGCATGGGATTTGACATTGAAATTATTGTAAAATTATATCGTATGGGTGTTAAAATTATCACCACAGAAACACGCGTTATATACCCAAAACATGGGGTGTCGCATTTTCGTGTTTGGCGCGATAATTTTTATATCAGTTTATTGCATACATATTTGGTTTGTGGGTTGCCATGGTGGTTATTAACCAGATGTGTTAAAAAAATTCAAAATATGTTTTTAATTACTATGATGATTTGTGGAACGGCAAACGCACAAAATATTACAGAAATGCCAACCACATTAAAAAATTTTACAGATAATTTGGGTGTGGCATACGCTTCCTATACCCAATCAAAAACATTGCCAGAATCAACAAAAGTTTTTCGTGCGCGTGGCACCGTTTATTTCGTCAAAGGTATTGGATTTAAATGGAAACAATTAGATCCAAAATCTTTTGATTTTACATCTACGTTGGATTCATATTGCGTAAATGGCAACAGAGAAGAATTGGCAACATTACCATATTTTTCACAAATACAATCTGTGATTCAAGATATGTTAAATGGCAATATGGACAGTTTTTTAACTGCATTTAATGCTGATTATACCGAAAAAGGACAAAATTGGACTTTGTTGGCGACACCAAAAATATCCGCCATTGCAGATTTTTTAAAATCTATAACACTGGGTGGAAATGCCAAAGATTTAAAGCAGATTATTATTAAATACACAAACAAGACAACAATTATTATTGATTTTAAACGCATGGAAACGGATTCAAACGATGAAATTAAATGTTAAAAAATTTTTATTTGGAATCGTATGTTTTATTGGTTTGATGTTGGTGTGCGTGTTCCGCATGCCGTTATCTGTGCAAACAAATCTTAATTCTTTGGTTGAAATAAATAATGCGGATTGGCCTGTTGATAAATTAACAAACAAATTTTCCAATGTGATTAATATTATTGTTGAATCAACAAACCTAAACAATGCAAAAAATGCCGCAAATAACATAAAAAATATACTGGGCACAGATGAATTCAAAAATATATCTGTTATAACTACTGATTTTGCTGTGGCGGATACAATTAACCAATTTAATACACACAGAAACTCTTTTTTAAGCACAGAATATCGCAATATTATAAAACAAGGAAATTTTTCACAAATCACAGACAATGCTGTTTCAACAGTGTCTTCGTCAATGGCACCAACGGTTTTAAGTTTAAAAGATGACCCATTTTTATTGGCAACAAATTATATTGGCGAATTAAAATCTGCAAATGGAAAATGGAATATGCGCGATGGTTTTTTATGGCAATATATCGCACCAAACCATTATATTTTGATATCTGCAAATATTATAAACAATGATTCCAATGAATTGACACAAACTATCAATTCTGTATCAACAATTATAAAAAAATATAATACCCCAGACACACATATATTTTTATCTGGAATCCCCGTTCATACGGCAAACATGACCCAAACAAGTAAATTGCAACTGACCGTATTTTCAATTATTGCGTTGGCCATGGCCATATTACTAAATTGGTTATTATTTCATAAAACTGCGACTTTATTGCCTGTGATATTGAGTTTAGGGTTGGGATTTATTGTTGGGGCTGGGGCCTTGGTTTTGTGTTTCCCAGAACCACATATTTTAACATTTGTGTTTGGTGTGACATTAATTGGATTAGGCATAGATTACTCGTTTCATTTTATTAGTGCGCTGATTAATAAAAACGATAAAAATATCCGCAGAAATATTTTTCATTCATTTTTAACTACGGTTGTATGCTTTATGCCTTTGTTTTTTTCTGGATTAGATTTATTACAGCAAATTTCTGTATTCACGATTGCTGGACTGACCGCTATTTATTTGGGGTGGCTGGTATTTATGCCAACAAAAATAAACGCAAAAAACACATCAATAAAAATGCCACGTGCGGTTTTAAAAAAACATCGACCTGTTATAATTGGGCTGTTGATTATGGCAATATTGGCAACAATTCCATTTATGAAAACACAAAATAATATGGCACAACTCTACAGACCAACCCCAGAATTATTACAAGCAGAAGCATTAATGCAAAATTTGAACGGAATTGATAAGTCTAAATTTTTACTTATTCGTGAAAAAAATATTGATGATGCTTTGTTGGTTGCAGAAAAAATCAAAGATGAATCTGGGAATTTCTTTGATATAACAACCATAGTCCCATCACACGAAAGACAAATCGAAAACCAGAATTTAATTCGTCAATTATACAAATTTGAATCCAAAAAAATACAACATGAATTGGGACTGCGCGCGGTTCCAAAATTTGTCGAAACACCGCTGATTCAAATCGCAGATATCCAAAATGATAAAACTTTTGGCGCGTTATTTGATAAATTTGTATTTGATGACGGAAAATATGTATATCTGGTGGCATATGTAGATGCAGATTTTACAACAACACAACCAAACACACTGGTAATTTCACCCGCACAACAAATGCAAAATTTAATGGAACAATATTCTTATAAAACATACGGTTTATTAATGATATGTGGTATTGCGTTAATTGTGCTGTTGGTGGTTTTGTATGGTAAAAAGGCTTTTATTTATTTGGCACCATCGGCACTGGCGGTTGGTTTGACCGCCAGCATACTAACCTGGTTTAATCAGCCAATAACTTTTTTCCATTTATTGAGTTTGTTTATTGTTATTGGTTTAACTTTGGATTATTCTATTTTTCATATTAACGCGGTGGATAATCACGAAATAAAACCTGTATTATTTTCTTGTTTAACAAGTTTGATTGGATTTGGAATATTGGGATTTGCCAGTTTCTTTTTAATTAAATCAATGGGAATTACATTGGGATTGGGATTAACCATTGGATATTTGATTTCATTGTTATTGTTTCGACGATAAAAAAGATTCTGGGTTAAATGTTTTTATATGTGGTTTTGCAAATTGACGATTTGCCGTAATACAAATTAAATATTCCCCATATGTTATAAAATGTGTGCATGTGTGTTTTAACCCCAGTTTATAGGCAGCCTCGTATTCTGTAAAAGATTTATAAAAATCATTACAAGATTTTGGCACAGGAAAATTCATCAATTCGGCAATTGCATCAAAATCGCGTTTAACAGATGTGTTTTCTATATCAACACCAACAGGTCCGTTTTCTGCGGTTGCAACAATTACCAATTTGTCTTTATGGGCAATAGATGTGTATTTTTTACCAATTTTATTCATCATAAAGTGACCCAATACAAACTGTATTTTTCGCGATTGTTTTTTAAATTTCATTGCATGTGCATAATCCCCAGGCGACAAGGTTGCCATAAACATATCGGGGGTCTTGCTTATTGAATCAATATTTGCTATAAATACCTGCATAGGTTGATTATAAAAGAAAAAACAACAAAGGCAAGTCGCTTTGAATAAAGATAAATGGTATCAACAACATGAACGTGGGGCTGGCAATTTTCGCCTGAATATATTGTTTTGGGTGTATAAAATTTTTGGAATACGTTTTACAAAATTTTGGGTTCGATTGGTTGCGCGCATAATTGGTGCGGGTGCAAAATCTGCCAAACAATTTTCTGGTGAATACAGGCAGATTTTAAACGAATATCAAATCGCAAACAATATCAAACCAACAGTTTTTTCACCCGCCCAACACATCAGTTTTTTTGCAGATTCATTGGTCGATAAAATGATTGCAATGTGTTCTGGGAAAAATCGTATAAAATTTAATATACAAAATGATACTGACTGGCAAGAATTTCAAGAATTGATTAATCAAAAACATGGTGTTTTTCTGGTTTGCAGTCATGTTGGAAATATCGAGGCCCTGGCTGCATTTCCAGATAATGCAAATATTAAAATCCATGCTTTTCAACAAATCAGTCAAACAGGCATTTTTCATGAATTTATATCTCGACATTCTGTAAGAAAAAACACCAAAATTCACGCAATAGAAGATATGAATGTCGGGACCGCAACAGAAATGTTTGATTGTTTAAGTAATGGCGATTTAGTCATGATGGCGGGCGATAGAATATCTGCATTAAATCCTGAAAAAACAATAAATGCAAAAATATTGGGGAACGATTGCAAATTACCCATAGGCGTATTCAAATTTGCCAAAGCAATGTCACACCCCATATTCGCAGTGGCATTATTAAATACTGGCCCAGAAACATATACTTTGATTGTAAAAAAATTAGATGCACAAAATGTAAATAATATGGCAACGGAATTCGCCAAATTTTTAGAGCAAAATATTTTGCGCGCACCAATTCAATGGTTTAATTTTTATAATTTTTTCAATAAATAATATATTTTATTCAGCGCCCTGTTCTACAATGCAATTTACAACCGTTTTATCCCCTGTGCGAATTGTAAATTTATTATCATCGCATTTGTATAATTCCAATTTATCACCTTGGAAAGTTTGATTTATATATCTTATTTCAAATGCACTGATTGGATATTCTGCATTAAATTGATTAATAACATATTGCACATATGCGATGTTATTCGTGTGATGATAAAAATCAATCGCAGATGCCCCAATACAAACACTATATACCAATTCAATGGGTTCAAAATTCGCATTATGAAATTCAATATCTATTTCTGGGTTTTCTATTTCCAATGTTTCATCAACCCCCGCCGTATTTGCGCGACGAACACGACCAGTTTGACAATCAATCGCACATAATTCGGCACGTGACGCAACCGCAATTTTATCATGACATTTTATTAAGGTATCAACAATTAACTTTACACCACCAGCATTTGTAATTGCACATTCAACAGTATATTCGTCCAACCAATGTATCGGCGAACGCATTTCAATCCGGTTTTTTGCAAATATCCACATTGCGTTATATTTTGGCACGCATGTTTCACCGTCTAAATTTAAATTACCCATCATTTCAGTAATGGCATCTTCGACAATTTGAAACGCACCAATAACAGATAAATTTGCCGATGTATTGGTTAAACTGTATCCTAATTTGCCTTGCTTTATCAATTTCATTGTTAATCCCCCAAACATATTACATTTATTAAATATATTAATAAAATTTTAAACAGCGCGTCTATTTTTATAACTTTTTTCGTTTTAAGTCAAGACGATTCGACACCCAACAAAAAAACATCGGCAAATTCACAGATGCAACAGACAAATTTATCAATAAAAATAATATTTCGGTTTTATATTTCTGGATATGGGGTTTGAATTTGTATTGGATAACGACCCGCATCGGCATACAATATATCGCCAAAAGGCAACAGCCTTTGCGCCCCAGGTTCGCCTAATAACTGGACAGATTCTGCCGTTGTTCGTGTGTTAAATGCAACACGCGCCGGAAAACATGACAATATCGCATTAGACAAAACGTCCGCTGTCAGCATTTGTGTTGCAACCAACAAATGAATACCGGTGGCACGCGCCTTGGCACAAACCGTTTGGACAAAATTCGTTGTGTCATTTGGGGCAAGACCCATAAAATCAGCAAATTCATCAATGATAACAACCATCATTGGCATATTATTGCCCAACGCATTATATTCACGAATATTATTAACATTTGCCGCCGTAAATGTTTCATACCTGGAATCTATCATTTCCAGTATTTTATTAAACATCGGTATAATTTGGTCTGTATTTGTTATCACAGGGACAAACATGTGTTTGTCAGTATTCCAATTTTTATAACCATAATTTTTGGTATCAAATATTATAAAACGGCATTGCTTTGGCGTTAATTTTGCCGACAGTGAATATAACACAGTTTGCAAAAACATCGTCTTGCCAGAACCAGTTTTTCCCCCAATCAATAAATGAGGAATTGTTGTTAAATCTTGGACCACAATATTTTTATTGGTATCGCAACCAAAAATAATTGGCATTTCGGCATTTGTATTTTGAAATTCTTGGGAATTTATCAAATCTTGCAAATATATTATTTTGGGTTTTGGTGACACATACATAAACTCCTCCCTGGTGATGTTGTTATTTTAACAGGCTATAACAAAAAAATTGAATTGCAACAAAATCCTTGCAAAAAGACAATTAAAATGCTTACAATCATAATATAAATTAACAAAAAGGAAGAAAAAATGGCAGGTAGCATAAATAAAGTTATTTTGGTCGGTAATGTTGGTCAAGAACCACAAATTCGCACCATGGGAAATGGTCAAAAGGTTGCAAGTTTTTCATTGGCAACATCTGACCGTTGGCGCGACAGAACATCTGGAGAACAAAAAGAACAAACCGAATGGCATCGCGTTGTCGTATTTCAACCAAACTTGGTTGATGTCGTTGAACGCATGTTGCAGAAAGGAACAAAATTATATATCGAAGGCTCTTTGCGCACACGCAAATGGCAAAATCAGCAAGGCACCGACCAATATACAACCGAAGTGACACTGAACCCGTTTGGTGGTCAAATGGTTATTTTGTCTGGGGCCAAGGCTATGGACGGCGCGGTGGCTGATTCCGTACAACCACAAAAACACGAAGAAATTTCTGTTGGCGATTTGGCTGGGGACGAAATTCCTTTCTAAGACACTAATCAAAATTTTCGCCCCACTGGTGTTTTTATGTGGGGCTTTTTTATTGGAATTAGCGATGAAACAATTAACAGATGCAGATATTGCAAAAATGGCAGGACAAGATTTTTCACCATCGGGCGATGATGGTGCTGTTCGGCGCGAACTGCATTTATCAAAACGAATTCCAAGAAAACACCCCACCCCAGAACATATCGTTATTGATTTTCACACCCATACAGAACAAGAAGCATGGGATATGATAATGGGCGCAATTGAATCTGGGGCACGCAGCGCAACAGTTATCACCGGTGCCAGCGGTATATTAAAAATCAAATTTCAACAATGGGTTCGCGACAGTTTAATATCGTCACACATTATTGCATGCACGCCCGTCAATAACGGCAGTTTTGATGTAAAATTTAAAAAGAAATGATTTTATTTACATTTTGCAATTTCATCTGGCAATCGTTGTGTTCGTGATGCCTCGTCCATACAATGCCCACTGTTTATACGCCAATCAACACGATGTTCTTTTTCACCACTGGCAAAACAATATTGATGATTTAACGCACTGTGATTACATGTGTATTGCGATGTACCAATGTTAGTATAAGAAGCAGACTTGGTATTACGACGATATGAACTGGCGCAAGGACACAAAATATCAACAAATGCTTTTTCGCCATTATTTTTCCAATAAATTTGATAATGCAAGTGCGGACCATAACAATTACCGGTGCAACCACTGGTCCCCACCAAGTCACCCGCACGCACAGTATCGCCAACACTAACATTTTGCGCCGTTAAATGCAAATATTGCGAATTCATACCGCCAACATGTTGAATTTCGACATATTTTCCACTGGTTTTATCTTGGGTGACACGTGTGACCGTTCCATCGCCAGTTGCATAAATCGGTGTGCCGTTTGGAATACCAATATCTATACCAGTGTGAAAATATTTTCCGCCTTGGTATTCGCGAAAACCAAAATCACTGGTGATAATAATATTTTTATTTTCCCCCAATGGCGAACGCAATGGCAAAGAATTACGTGTGATGCGCGGTGGTTTTGTATTTGGTATTGATGGCAGAACCCCAGGATTTGAATTTGTCCCAGGTGTATTTGGTGTATCTGGTGCGATTGGTTTATCGCCGGGCACAGTCGTATCAGGTGTATCAGCATTTGCAATCAAATCTGCAAAATACGCATTTGCATGTTCTGTATTTTCTTTATCGCGTTCGATTGTCAAACCCGCATACGGACACCCAGAAATACATTTTCCATTTTCATCATATTGCCGGTCAAACACACCGTATCCTTCGGCCAAAACAGCCAACCGGTCAGCAAATGCGACATCTTTGAAAGTTTTTGGAAAACTGGTTGGTGTCAGCAAACTGTCTGCAAATGCACATGTTGCCGATACAGTTATGCCTATAA
This sequence comes from uncultured Pseudomonadota bacterium, assembly GCA_902802115.1. Classification (GTDB taxonomy): domain Bacteria; phylum Pseudomonadota; class Alphaproteobacteria; order Rs-D84; family Rs-D84; genus Enterousia. Next base: position 80,650 of record CADCKW010000002.1, read on the forward strand.
AAATCCACCCTGCTATTTTCATTGTATTAAATTATATCATATTTTAAACTTTGTTGAAATGTATTTGTGCGTTTATTATAATGCAAAAAACAAAGGAATTATCATGCACAAAGTAAAAACTGTATATGACCATATTCGCGAAAACAATATAAAAACAGCCGTTTTGGTTGCAATGTTTCCAATATCTTTTATCGCATTGGTGTTTTTATTTTGTTGGATAATTATGCCGGTTCAAGATGCATTAAATACAACCGTCCAGGTGGCAATCCCTACATTTGTTATATGTTTGGTGTGGATGATTATATCATGGGCATTTGGTGATTCTATGATGATGTCGGGTGCTGGGGCGCATGAAATTCACGATGACACACCTGAAAACAAAAAAATTTTCCGCATGGTTGAAAATGTCGCACTGGCGGCAGGATTACCAACACCACGCGTATATATTATCCCCGACAATGGATTGAACGCATTTGCCACAGGACGCAGTCCCAATGACGCATCGGTGGCATTAACACGCGGAATTATAAACAAATTGGACGACAATGAACTGCAAGGTGTGATTGCACATGAAATGTCACATATTGGCAATCGCGATATTCGACTGGACATGCTGTTGATTACCGGTGTTGGCGTGACGGTATTTGCCGCCGATATTTTGTTGCGTGTTGCATTGCAATCAAACAACAATCGTGACGAAAACGGCAAGGCAGGAACCGGGGCGGTATTATTGATGGTATGGTTGGCATTTACAGTGTTTAATGTTGTTATTTCGCCTTTGTTGCAGTTGGCCGTATCACGAAAACGCGAATTTGCCGCAGATGCGTGTGGCGCACAAATTACACGCAACCCACGTGCTTTGGCGGACGCATTGCGTAAAATCAGTGGCAATGCAACCGTAAAATCGTTAAGTGAAACAAAATCTATGGCGATTGCGTGTATTGCCGAACCAGGCAAATCATTTATGGGCGATTTATTTTCAACCCACCCCAGTACAGAGGAAAGAATAAAACGGTTGGAAAATATGTAAGTGGCTACCCCCTCCACCTGCTTTCGCTAACGCTACAGCAAGGTTCCCCTCCCCACGTGGAAAAACCACTTGGGGCGGAATTTTTTTCTTGCATTTGAAAAAAAATTATGTCAAAATTAGCCCCGAACTTGTTGAAAGTTTCAATGGAACCATAGCTCAGCTGGCTAGAGCAACTGACTTTTAATCAGTGGGTCCAGGGTTCGAATCCCTGTGGTTCCACCAAAAATAAATAACGCCCTTTTGGGCGTTTTTTTGTTTTTGTGGAAACACATGATTGATTCAAAGCATTGTTTGCTATCGCGACAGACTTGATTTTATGGGCATTTTGCACTATAATTGCATAGAAAGATTGACGCACATTTCCCTAAGGAGACATCTATGGCGGAACCGTTGGATTTTAGCAAAGTTAAAGATTTTATTGAATCATATGCTATACACAGACATTTGTATAACATGCCGCCTGATGTGCGCAAGCGGTTCAGCAAAAAAATGGAATCCAAGGATTATTCCGGTCATCACAAATACTGGCCGGCATACCTGGAAAACGTTGATCAAGATCCACCACAATTTCCGTACCTGACCAGTGAAAATTTATATGAAGAATTATATTCTATGTTCCAGGCCGCGTTCGAAAACATGTCCGAAAACAGATCGGATTTGGAAAAAGCCGGCAAGGAAGATACAACACTGGCATTTTTAGACAAATGGTATGGGGCCGGTAAATTATTTGATTCATCAAAACCTGTGTCGGGTTTGGAAGAAAGATTAACACATTTTGCAGATTTTTTGGCCAGACACGCCAGTAAATTAAAATTAAAAATTTTAAGCAATGCATCTGGGTTGCCTGAAAAATTTGACTATAACAATTTTATCAGCGATTTACGCAAACCCGATAAATATAATGATAAAGATTTTCGTGCCGCTTTGAACGCGGTGGCGGGTTATGTTCAAGCGAACTCTACCGATGAAAACGCGGTTCATTATGGTGCATGGCCGACCGGTGTTCCGGCATACGATTTTACATCTTCACAATTTATAAATGAATCCGGGGTCACAGAAAATGTAAAAAAACTGAATGATACAGACCCAAACAAGTGGTTCACGCATGTATATAACCCGGCATTTAAACACAGATTGCCAGAACTGTTTGATAAATTGGTATCGTCGGGCACTGTATTCACAGATTTTACAACATACGACAGTTCCAGTCCCCACCCGAAAAGCGGAACCATCAGTAAGAAAATTCAGTCTGGTTTGGATTTTACGGCATGGGACAAAACTGATAGTGATGATTATGTAAAACCAAAAGACGATGACGAGAAAAACATTTGGCAAAGATTTGAAAAAGCCAAAGAAGATTTTGTCGCCAATCATATTGACCCATGGACCGATATGTTGCGTGGGCGTCGCAGATTTTTCAGTCCATATGCACGCGCAATTATAGAGGCATGCGGCAAGGTAAAAACCAAAGACGGCAAAAAAATAAAACCAACCGATGGTTTGCAGGGAATTTTAGATAACAAAGATGCAATTTTGAAAAAACTGGGGGACGACCCAAAGGGCAAGCCCGCCAGCCATTTTGATTGGATTACAAAAAAATTGTCTGTTTATGCCGATACATACCCAAAGGCTTTTGCGGGCGCATTTAAAAATCCACGTCAAATGAAAAAAATTGTTTCGGCATTTATTATTGATGGCATCAAAGAAAGTAAAGTTGCACAAGTCAAAACCGCTTTGGAAATGTTGTCCGTTATGAAATACGGCATGTTTTCCAGCAAAACAATGCAGGATTTAAAAAAGGCAGAATTTACATGGCTGTCCGACAAAGGATTATCTTGGAACAAATACGAAGCACCACAAATGTTTACAAAAGTTTTTGACACAACATTAAAATACGCTTCATTAGGTATTGGTTATGGTGTTGCCGCATTGCGCAATAAATGGTTCCGCGATAACACAAAATTCCGCGGCAAAACAAAATTCTTGGACAAAGCGCATGACAAATGGAAAAAAGATAATAAACAAGATGAGTTTGACGAAAAAGTTCGTGATACATTGGAATTGGATTTAAGAAATTCTATCGCTGAACGCAGAATATTGCATAGCAATTTGTATGCTGCGGGGGGACGCGCCGCAGTTGAGGCAAACATAAACAACCATCAAACCCAAAAAGACACAATAGAAAATCGGCGCAACAACTTACAAAATACATTAAATATATTGAAACAACAATTGGACGAAAACCCAAATATTGTTGCGGATTTAACCAGTGAAATCACAAATTTAGACAATCAAATCACTGTAAAACAGGCCGAAATAAACGCAAAAATAAGAGCCGCCGCAACGCCACCAACCCCAGACCAACAGGCAGAAATCGATACATTAAAATATGAATTATATGGCATACAAGCAGAGCGCAATGAAAAAATAAGAAACAAAAATCAACTGCAACTGGGGTATTTATCCAGATTGGAAAATATTATATCTAATTGCGATACCAGAATAGATAGTCTGGATACCCAAATTGAAAACAATCAAAAACTGATAGACGACAATGATAAAGCCGACAACAATGTTCGTGGCTTAATCCATCAAGTTCGCGAAGTTCGTGGCATGTCCGAAGATTGGGAATCCAAACATGGCGACAATTATATGAAATTAATGGCATATTGGGATATGCTGGAAACATACGGCAAATCTCATCAAAATCCTTGGTTCCGTTCAATGAAAGATGTGCGTGATGAATTTACCGAAGGCTTTGACCAAGATAAAGATACCGCACCTGTATCCCAGGCAAAAATTGTCGAAGTTGAATTCTGGAACAAATACAAACAAAGACATGCGGCATAAAAAAAAAGAGACAAATGCCTCTTTTTTTTATTTTTTGTTGCCCAGTAATTTTTCTGCGGCTAATTTCTGTTGTAGTTGTTTTGTTTTGACCGCTATTTCATTTGGATTAAATGTACCGTTTAATATTTGGCTACTCACATTTGATGTTGCAAATGTTGGCCAAACAACTTTATCCAATAATGCATCGATTTGTGGGGATATACCCGCAGCGGCAACACCTCTACGAACATTATTGCCTATTTCGGCAATATCTTGGTCAAATTGATTGTTTGGACCAAAATGTGCATGTGGGACACGTGCTATATCCGCCATTTGTTTCCAACCCAATTTTGCAATAGCAGTGGCAATATCAAATTTCAATTCGTTTGTTTCATGCATTTTATCAGCAATTTGCATATAATACCCCAAATCTTGCATACGTGTTTGACGAACAAATTTGATTTTATTACCACCTAGTCTGGTGATGTCATTGGCGGCAATATATTTTTCTGGAAATTTTGTTAAATCGTTTGCACTGCGTAAAGCGCGTGCCACAGAATATGTTAAATGCCAATCTGGATACAATACGTCCCAATTTTTAACTAATTTAAATTTATCGTCTATTTTATCAATTACACGTGTCAAAATGTCGTATTGCAATTTCGCATCACCGATAAACTGCACAAATTCAATAATGTGTTTATAGTATTCAATTTCCGCAAATTCTTTGTGAGAATCAAATTGGTCGTGACGCGCCATAATCGGCAACAATAAACGAACTGTTTTTAAATAAATTTTAACATCAGGGTCTGATTTGTATTCATAAAATTTCACAACCAATTCGTTTAATTTGCGGTCAGCCAGATTATTCAAAGATAAAGATTTTTTTGTATTATTCACCCGTTCTTCTGTTAATTTGTTATGCGCCAAATTCAACAAATTCCAATATGCCGGTGGCGTTGCACCGTTCAAATCAATCAATAATTTAACAAATGAATCAAATTCTTGTTGTGTCATTTTCACCTCTCTGTTCAAAGGTAATATAGCACAAAATTTTGACAAATCAAGAAAAAGTGTAATTATTTTTTATGTCTGCGATGTTTATGGTGTTTGTGGTGCGGAATTTTATTTGCAACAGAATCCGCGACATTGTGGGTGACGGTTTTGATTTTTTCCACAACCTCGGCACCTTTGTCATGCGCCATGGCGCGCCATTTACGGACACGCGCACGCAACCAACGTTCATAAATAACAAATAATCCCCCCACCCCAATCAATGGCAAAACATAATAAATTATACGATATGCCAATAATGCACCAAATACAGTCGCCTTATCCACATCATCAGGCAGCGCAAGCAAAAACACCGTTTCAAAAACACCTATGCCCCCGGGAACCTGACTGAATACCCCGGTTGTTTGCGCAATCACGAACAGTCCAATATATGTTCCAAACGATATATGCCAAAATGGTATCAGGCAAAAATACAATACCATACCCGCCAAAACACTGTCTGTGATTCCCAATACAGTTTGCAAAAATGCAGTTTTGGTTTGTGGAATTTTAAATATAATTTGACCTATTTTAATCTGTTTGTCGTGAAAAAACACCGTCATACCAAAATATGCCAATAATACACCCAAACAAAATACAAATAATGCCCCCAGGCCAACACCCGCCGATTGATTCAAAATATCGCGTGGAATCAAAAAGAAACCAATAATCACAATCGCTGTGCAGCCCAAAAAATATGTAAATCCAGAAAATGTCAGCATTTTTAATATATCGCCACCGGTAATGCGCCACCGCGTATAAAGACGATAACGAATTGCCCCCCCAGATACAACCGCATGACCGGCATTATTACTGATTGCAAAACCCAACATACCCGCCAACATCCATTTCCACCATGCGACCTTGGTCCCGGCACCAACATAATTCAATGCCAAAAAATCATACAAAGCCAATGCCAAATATCCGGCAAAACACGCAACGCATGCCGCAATCAAATTACGTTTGGGTATCGAAAAAACCGCGTTCAAAATGTCGCCGAAACTGTAATTACGTAATTGATACCACAACATACCAGCCGCCAAGAAAAAAAAGAAAATCCCAGCATAACTGATTATTTTTTTAAAAAGCCTTTTTGCACGTGCAGACATATTTTCCCCTTTGGCAAAAAGGTATATTATCAACATATAAAATGAAATGCAAATTTTAATTCACTTGCTTAAAAAAGCGAAATTTTATACTTTTATTATTATGAGACGAGAAATTGCCGAATTTTTAAATACAGATTTACAATTTATCAAAGGTGTTGGTCCGGTTCTGGCGGAAAGGTTTAATGATGTTTTGGGCGGACGGCGGGTCTTGGATTTTTTATTACATAAACCTGCGTATGTTCGTAATCGGGAAATAAATGAATCTGTGGCAAATGTCGATGCGGGCGCAATTATTACTGTGCCTTTGTTGGTAAAATCACATAAAAGTCCGGGGAAATCTGCACCTTGGTTGCGACGCGCACGCGCAACACGCGTTTTATGTGTTGATAAGTTGGGATATCGGGTTGCAATTCAATTCTTTAATTCCAAATACACAGAATATTGGCTCAATAAATTGCCCGTCGGGCAATGGCGTATGGTTAGTGGCAAAATAGATGCTGGAAATCCGCCCGTTATGAATCACCCTGAATTTATCGAAACAATGGATGCCGCCGATAAAATTCCTTCTGCCCAGGCGATTTACCCCAGTGGCGAAGGTTTAACGCAAAAAATATTTACATCGGTACGTGACCAGATTTTTGCAAAACTGGATTCTGTTATATCGGGCGATGATGATGAATTATTGGTCGAATTTTTTGACGCGTTGCGACATGTGCATTTTGCAAAATCGTCTGCGGATTTATTACCAAATTCAACATATGTTGCAAAATTGGCTTACTGTGAATTATTGGCACACCAAGTTGCCATCGCAATCAGTCGTCGCGCCAGAATTCAACAAAAAAATCAACGCGCGGTTCGTGTTAAAAAGTATGATTACCTGAATAAATTTTATGACACATTGCCTTATAAATTAACCAATGCACAACAACGCGTGGTTGATGAAATCAAAACAGATATGGCGGCAACTGTGCCAATGATGCGCCTGGTCCAAGGCGATGTTGGGTCGGGCAAAACAATCGTTGCGTTGATTGCTGCATTAAATATGGCGGAAAGTGGTGGGCAAACCGCTTTATTGGCACCAACAGACACACTGGCACAACAACATTTCGCAAAAATAAAACCTATGTGCGACAAACTGGGAATCGTTGTTGATGTTTTAACTGGACGCGACAAAGGGGCTCCGCGTCGTGAAAAACTGATATCTTTGCGGTCTGGACGAACCAAGATAGTAATTGGGACGCATGCCCTGTTTTCAACCGATGTGGAATACAAAGATTTAGGCTTGGTTATTGTTGATGAACAGCATCGTTTTGGTGTCAATCAACGCGAGGCTTTACGCAACAAAGGTATTTTGGTCGATTTGTTGGCTTTGTCGGCAACACCAATACCGCGAACTTTGTCAATGACAATGTATGGCGATATGGACGTTTCAATCATAAATGAAAAACCCAGTGGCCGATTACCAATACGCACAACCAAATTACCAATCGCACGCACAAATGACTTAATCACACGAATTAAACAACAAATTGACGATGGTGCCAAGGTATTCTGGATTTGCCCATTGGTCCAAGATGAAAACGGATTAGGCGTTGGTGCGGCGGTGGCGCGGCATGAAATGTTGAGCCAGATATTTAAAAATGTTGGATTGGTGCATGGTCAAATGTCAAAAGATGCACGTGATAAAATTATGGCTGAATTTGCAGACAATAATTCCAGCATGTCTTTGTTGGTCGCAACCACTGTGATAGAGGTTGGAATTGATGTGCCGAAAGCCTCTATCATTGTGATTGAAAATGCCGAACAGTTTGGTTTGGCAACATTACATCAATTACGCGGACGTGTTGGACGCGGCAATATCCAATCTTTCTGTATATTATTATATGGTATGAACATCAGTCCGGACGGATTAAAACGATTGGACGTGTTATGCGAAACAGACGATGGTTTCGTTATCGCCGAACAAGATTTAATGATGCGTGGGGTCGGCGAATTGTTGGGAACACGACAAAGTGGTTGGATTCAATATCACTTTGCTGATTGGCGCGAACACAGGGATTTATTCAAATTGGCGGCACGCGCGGCGGCGGATAATAATGTGTCACAATGGACGCAAGATTTAATGAATATATTTAATTGTGTGGGTAATATAAATGCATAAAATTTTGATGGTTTTATTTTTTATATTTGCAGTTATCCCAGCGCACGCGTTGTCTGTGATTACAGATACAGAAACTGAAAAATTATTACACAAAATAATTGCACCGGTGGCAACGGCGGCGAACATTCCTGAATCCAGATTAAAAATACATATTGTAAATGATGCTGATTTTAACGCATTTGTGACCGGTGGCGAAGATGTCTATATATATACTGGATTGTTAATGCGGATACATGATGTAAATGCATTACAGGCGGTTGTGGCACACGAATTAGGACACACCGTTGGGGGTCATATTCAACAAATGTCTGCCCGAATGGAAGCCGAAATGAAACGTGCATTGATGATTCAGGCATTGGGTATTGGATTAATGGTCGCAGGTGGCAATCCAACATTGGGTGCGGGTGTGTTGGCGGGTGCCGGCGGTGTTGCAAAACAATCTTTGTTATCTTTTTCACGTGACGAAGAACGAATTGCCGATGATTTGGCGGTGGATTTAATGGTGCGCGCAAATATAAATCCGGCAGGATTACTGACCGTATTTAATCAAATGAACGATATGATGGGCGCAACAGAATCAAAAATCAGCAAACACAACACAAATCACCCTTTGACAAATGAACGATTAAAAAATACGCGTGAAAAGTTAAAAAACACCAAACATGATGGCGAATTCACAAAATATTCAAATGACGAATATGAATTGGTGCGTGCCAAGTTGATTGGATACCTGTATCCTGAACAAAGAATTTTGGATAAATACCCTTATCGTGACACAACCAGTCCTGCCATTTATGCACGTGCCATTGGAAATATGCGACGGGGCGCATTGTCTGGGGCCGCCCAAGGCACACGAACACTGATTGGACGCGACCCGAAAAACCCTTATTTTTTTGAATTATTGGGCGACATAGAATATCAATTTGGACATTATGACGACAGTGCAAGTGCATACGAAATGGCTTTGAAACTGGAACCAAATGCACCGCAAATCCAAACGGCATTGGCATTGGTTTTGGCGGAAAGAAAAAAGCCAAACGATAATGCGCGTGCCACAGAATTATGCAAAACCGCTTTGTTGCGTGAAAAAGCACCTTTGACATACTGGGTTTTAAGCAAACTGTATGATGATGGACGCGAATATTGGGCAATGGCTGAATTTTATAATATGAACGGAAATGCAAAAAAAGCCAAACAATTTGCAAAAAAAGCCCAATCTGTATTAAAACCTGATACCCCGGAATATATTAAATCAGGTGATATTTTGTCTGGCCCAGAAAAATAGCATCTGTTTTTAATGATTTTATTTTGGATATACTGATTTTTGTGGTATAATATACACAAAGTGAAAAGGAGTTATTATGTTGAAAAACCTGCCTAAAACTAAATTGGGTGTCAAGGCGCACAAAGAATTTACCGAAGGTAAATTGTTGGTTAAATTGTGTGCATTGGCCAGTAAAGAGGCAAACAAAATCGTTTTGGATACAAAAGTCAGTGGCGAAACCAAATATGCCGTTGTTGGCAAATCCGCCAAGGGTGGTCAGCGCACTTTTTATTCTGTAAAATATATTGAAGCATCTGATGCCTATGAAGTTTATGTAAAGGGTAAAAAGGTGTCTTTGGGACCAAAAAATTCCAAACGGTTGTTTAAATTTACAAAATCCCAGGACGATAACAGAAAGAATTTAGAAAATTCTTTGGTTGGTGAAAATAAAAAATGGTCTTTGTTTGGCTGGTTAAAGGGTCGCGGTTCCAAATAAAGCCAGATTTAGCAATTTAACACCGCCAAAATGGGCGGATTCTTTTTTTATTTTTGTTTATCATGTCCGGCAATTGTGGTTATTTGCCATGGCAATTTAATAACACTTGGTTGTTTTTGTTTGGTTCCTTGGTTATCAATCAAACCAAACAACGCCGACCGAAAGTTCGCGAAAGTACGGACGGCGTACGCACAGAGGAACGCGCCGACGTTCGCACTATGCCTCTTGAGGATTAACACCCAAGACACCGGTGTTATATCACGTGTCACAACACGACACCATGAGTTGTTCCCAGGTTTTGACGACGGTTCGCCCGATTTCGCATGTTCACCATTCGTTTCCGACGACATTATGTGAAATTCGGTAATGTCTGGGTTTTGTTCCTGCATCCATGCAAAAACTTCTTTGATATAATCTATGTAATCTATTTTCTCACCACGATATGTTGTTGCCGATTTTCCACCAACGAAAACACCAACATCACCTTTTTCATCGCGTTTTACCGTAATATATTCTGTATCCGGTATATTTGTCATATTTACCCCCTGGTATTTTGTCCAGATTTACGGACAACAATTTCATAAGCACCGATTTTATGTGTGCCAACAAATTTAGACAAATCTGTATCTTTTAACGCATTTGTTAATGCGTTTTGTTTTTTATTCGCCGCACCAAACACCGCCGAACGAAACGACGCGGAGACGCGGACGTAGCGCGCGCAGTAGTTCGCACAGTTGTGCGCACAATTGGCAGCCAAACTGGCCGTGTCGTAGAAGACCCAAGCACCCAATTTACCGTTTTTAAATTTTACCCGACACCATGCATTTGGACCAAACACACCATTCGGATTGCCCGGCTTTGCATGTTCGCCACGCGTTTTAAATGCGCCAATATGAAATTCCTCTATTTCTGGATTTTGTTCCTGCATCCATGCAAACATATTTTTAACATATTGCATACCGCATATATCTTCACCATGATATGTTGTTGCCGGGTTTCCACCAACGAAAACACCAACCTGACCATCTTTGTCGCGTTTTACCGTAATATATTCTGTATCCGGTATATTTGTCATATTTTATCCTTTTTATATACACATATATAATATATTACAAAAAATTCATTTGTCAAGTTTAAAAAAGAAAAAATTTATATATCACCCAATAAAGAACCAAACCGCCCAAATGGGCGGTGTTTTTGTTTAAAAATGCGCATAAAACCAATAAAAAAACTTGTAATTGTGGATTTTGTCGGTATAGTGATTAATAGACAAACACGCAACAGGTATATATTTATGGCGGACAATTTACAATTATCTATTCCAATACAATATGATTGGCAAAAATTGTTTTTGCCGGATATAAAACGTCCAGAGATATTAAATACATCTTTTAAAATACCCAAAGATTTTAACGCGTCTGCACAAAAATTGCGAAACAGATTAAATGCAGAATTACCACAATGTGATAATTTAATTCAGTTGGCTAATTTAATTATCCCATGTGCAAAAATGCAGTATTTACATAATCATTTTTCAATAATTGGTCATAAAAGCGAATTTATATATGATGCCGATACCGCTAATAAAATGATTGTTTTACTGTACGATATCGCCAGTCGCGATTTAAACCGCCACCCAATACAACAATATATGGATTTGCATTTATACCAAGGTCCTGTTTTGAGCCTGGGTAATTATGGCAGTGCGGTTGCAGACCCAAAAAAATATACTTTTTATATCGTAAATAATCATGTAAAAACGGTTCCTGTGTTCAATGGCAATGTAAATCCAGCAATAAAACAATCTGTCCAGGTGTTAGATTATATTATGTATAATTCTTTGACAGAATTGTATAAAACCCACCCCCAAGGTTATGTTGATGGTATAATTTTCCAGAATATCTGTCGGGATTCTTTTAATTATCCAGAAATGCAACAAATATTTAACAACAGAAAACAATATGCAATTAGTCATAAATCTGGGTTTAATAATTCCGGGTATGAAAAACTGATGGATTGGCATTTGGCAAAAATAAATCAATATTTACAAATTGGTGTCACATTGGTTGCCAAGACCGGCGAGCGATAAACCTTTAATTTTTATGCATTTTTTCCTTTTAACTTGCTTTTATAAACTATGTTTGATAATCTGGGTCGCGTCGCATATTGACGGGGTTAGTTTTATTGTTTTTAATTCTAATTTCTGCAATTCGCATGGCAATGTGTGGTATCGGTGGTTGCCTCCCTTGGCATGGGCGGGATTGCCCCATGGGGACGGGTTGTATCCGTATATGTATGCGCATGAACGCAAAAGGATTTTTATATGTCAAAAAAAATATACGTGGATGCTGTCCATCCGGAAGAAACACGCGTTGTTGTTGTTGATTCCGAAACCGGCCGCGTGTCTGATTTTGATGTAGAAACAACAACAAAACCCCAGATAAAAGGAAACATTTATCTGGCCAAGGTTATACGTGTTGAACCATCGCTTCAGGCCGCGTTCGTTGATTATGGAACTGGGAAAAACGGATTTTTGCCTTTTTCAGAAATCCATCCTGATTATTACCAGGTGACCCCAGAACAAAAAAAGAAATTATTGGAATTGGCACATGCCAATATCGTTGATGACGATACAGACCCAGATGAAGAAAATGACGAGGTTGCCGAATTCGATGACCAAAATTCTGGGGAAGATAATAAGGAATTTTTGAAACGCGCACGCGAATTCAAAATCCAAGACGTTATCAAACCAAAACAAATTTTATTGATTCAAGGTGTTAAAGAAGAACGTGGTTGCAAAGGCGCCTCGATGACAACATATTTGTCTTTGGCGGGTCGTTTTGCGGTTTTGATGCCTAATTCACGCAAACGCAACAGTTATGGAATTTCTAAAAAGATTTCAGACAAGGCAGAGAGAGCCCGCTTGCGTGAAATATTACACAATTTAAAAATTCCACGCGGTATGACCGTTGTTTTACGCACCGCTGCCGCGGGGGCATCTGCCGATGATATCGCCAAAGACTATGATTATTTGGTGAATCTGTGGAACGATATTCGTAAAACGACTTTGGAATCGGTCGCGCCGGTTATTATTCACGCCGAAGATTCCCTGCTCCGTCGTGTTGTGCGTGATTTTATCAGCGACAAAGATGATTCTATGGTTATCCAAGGCGAAGAAGCGTTTGATGCCGCGAAAACCTATTTCCAGCAATTGTACGGACGCGCACCACGCAAACAAATCACACTGTATAAAGATGTCGCGTTGCCAATCATGGTCAAGGCCGGCGTCGAAAAACAGTTGGAAGGTTTGCATGGACCATATGTCGTTTTGCCATCTGGGGGGTCGATTGTTATAAATCAAACCGAAGCCATGGTGACAATCGATGTTAATTCATCACGCGCAATCAAAGAAAAAGATATTGAACAAACCGCTTTGAATACCAACTTGGAAGCCGCCGAAGAAATTGCGTTGCAATTAAGACTGCGCGATTTGGCGGGGATTGTTGCAATTGACTTTATCGATATGGAAGAAGAACGCAATAATCGTAAATTGGAAATGAAAATGCGCGAGGTTATGAAACGTGACCGCGCACGCACCCAGGTTGCAAAAATCAATGCGTTTGGTGTGATGATGTTGTCGCGCCAACGTATGCGCAGCAGTTTCATTGAATCTTCGTATGTTGCATGTCCGCACTGTATGGGTGCCGGGGTCGTGCCAAGTATTCAAACGGCTTCGATTATATTATTCCGTCATTTGCAAGAAAAACTGTTGGCAAAATCTGCCCAGAAAATTATTATGACGGTTCCAACCGATGTCGCAATTTATTTGTTAAATCAAAAACGTGCAGAATTATCGGCAATGGAAAATGAATTCGAAACAGAAATCGTTATCGTTGGTGATGACAGTTTGATGAATATTGACCAATATTCTATTCAACGCGTCGCCCCAGAACAAGTTAAAACAGATGATGTTTTGGCGGCTCATACCCCATCAACCGATGCGAAAAAGAAAAATGCACAACATGTCGAGGCAAAGCGCACAACAACAACTGCGCCACGCAGACATGCAAAAAAGAAACAACCACAAAAGAAATCCATTTGGAGAAAATTGGTTGGTTAAAAAGTTCGCCCGGTATTCAAAAAGCCGGGCGTTTTTTTTATCTGGTATGTGGGGATTTGCAAACATTGGCCTTTTTGGGTCCCAAAGGGCAATCTTGGCAATGTGGCACCCCGCGTTTTTTACAATAATTCTTGCCTATATAAAAACAAGGATAATCCAATTTGTATGGAGCAGTTGGATTTAATGCGCGTGCCATATATACAATTATATCTGTATTGTTTTTGTGTTCATTATCAACAAAGCCCAGCTTGTTAAAAATCTGTTTTACATGTGTATCTGGGGATATATCCATAAAATGTTCGTCTAAAAAATTGTCACCAACATTGGCATAGCGGTGCAACATATTCGCCGCCATGGTTGCAATTTTTTTACCAACACCTTGGAATTCCAAAAATTTCACAATTATTTCGGCAAAAGATTTGGATTCTGTCCAAATTTTATCAGCATGACCGTCGTATTTTTCACGCATATGACGTATCGCTAAAACATATTCTTTGGACACCTTGATTGACCGATTATAGCCCGCGTGTGTTAATATTTCTTGCCATTGTTGGTCTGTGATTTTTTCTAATTCGGCAAATGAATCGTATGGAACCAGGTCTGGAATTTTCCATGCAATACTGGCATCTACATTTTTATCTGCAACACAACACAATACAAAAAACGCAGGGTTGCGTTTAATTATTGCCCTGATTAATTTACCTTCGGTGCTTTCATATACCAATTTATTTCCATATTCCAACAACATTTTTACTGCTGGGGTGAATTGAGAAAAATCTGTCACTTTTTTTATCCTTTACATCATATAAATATAATCCAACAACATTTTGTCGGCACTGAACCGCGCATATTTTTTTGCCGTCGCAGTATCCATTTTCAAAACCGTTATATAATATTTTTCCAATGTTGTTTTCATTTTTTCATAACCGCGTTTGGCGTGTGAATTTGCCAATATTTTTGATTCTAAATCTGTGGCGGTAATATGAACATCTTTGTCGTCACAATCGGCATCATCTGTTTCCCAATCGCAATATGCGGTGCGTTCGACATAAATATCGTCCAAATTATCTGTTTTAAAAAAGTGCGTTGGATATGTCATCATGTAAATAAAATCATGATAATTTGATGTTCTGTATCCAAAACGTATTGTGCCATCAATCGCGCCAAATGAATTTAAAGACAACAAATATTCCAAACCGTCCGCATCAAAGAAATCATCAAAATCTATGAATTTTCCATTTAATTCATATTCGCAAACAGACGGAATCGATAAATCACGCGTTGAACCAAACCATGCATCTATCAATTTTAACGCATCTTCATTTTCGCGTATCATATCCATATAAACGCATGGCATAGACATTTGATACACAAACATTGCATCATCAATTGTGTTGATTGGTGTTGGTGTTATTGTATATGTCATTTTATTAAAATCATAATAGGGATAACAATAATTATCATATTTTTCCAAAGTATCGCCATTGATTTTGGCATATTGACATTTTTGCAACATTGATTTTGTTGCCGTATTTAACATTTTTATTGCCAAATCCCAATCATAATGCGATTTATCCGTTAAATAAATGTATGATAAATATAACATGGAATCTATTTTAGATTCAGGCAAAGACACCAATTTATCATCAGGCAAATCAACCGCATCACCAATACAGTCCTGGTATATTTTAATCGCAGAATCACGATTTTCCCAATTTACATTTTTGATTTTTTTGCACTGTGGCGCGTCATTTTGACCGCATGCCGCCAACAATAACGCAATTAAAAAATATGTTATTTTTTTCATAATTACATAATACCGCTTTTTGCAATTTTAGTCAATAAAAGTTGTGTAAAGCGTGATAAAAAAACAAAGGAATCCATTTGGAGAAAATTGGTTGGTTAAAATTAAAACGCCCGAAGATATCGGGCGTTTTGTTTTATTTAAAAAACTTATAAATAAAAAAGGATCGCGCGGTCCATTTTTATTTGTTGCATTGCGTTGATCTATACAGAATTGTATTAGTAGGATTTAATCGTGCCTTGTTCTTTTCAAAAGATATTTCCTTGGTATTGTTTGTCGAATCAGAGGTCAACACATTGTCACAAACACCAAAAATTAGAAATATACACAGTGCCCCGGCACAACAACCATAAGTAAAAATCTGTAATGGGAGTATTGGATTATTCTTGAGTTTTTCCTCACGCATAAGTTGTTTGTACAAATTATTTTTTTTATTCATAATTTACCTCTTATACCAAGATTATTCGTAGGCAAATGTAGCACAAAAAAATTACACTGTCAAACATTTTACCTAAAACTCAATATTGTGTCCAAGATGTTATGCGACCGGGGTGCTGCGCCAATATTGAAACATTTGCTGACGCAAATCGGCATACTCTCGTCTGCCTTTCACCTGCGGTTCGAACGGATTGTTCGCCGGCTCGAACCAAATTATATTCACACAATAAATAAAAAAAACACCCCTGACGGGGTATTTTTTTTATTTATGGGGCGGATGACCGGATTCGAACCGGCGACATTCGGTACCACAAACCGACGCTCTAACCAGCTGAGCTACATCCGCCATGAAACTTTTACAATGGTTTTATGTTTTACATGTCCGCCTACGCCAAAGGCTACGGCGGGACACTGAATTTTCTTAATTGTGCGCCTTGCGCGCAATAACGAAAATTCGTGGTGGAGCTGATCAGACTCGAACTGACGACCCCTTGCATGCCATGCAAGTGCTCTACCAACTGAGCTACAACCCCACAAAGCAAAACATATTCTATATTTCTTCTTGCTAAATGTCAAATATTTTTGCTACTCTCCTTTTGACATCTAAGGAGAACTATATGGATTATCAAACTTTAAAAAATGAAGTCGAACAAAAAACAGCCCAAACATTAGAAGTTTTGCAAAATGAATTTGCTGGATTACGCACTGGACGTGCATCTGTGCATTTGTTGGACGGCGTGCGTGTGCCGGTTTATGGTTCCGATATGCCATTAAATCAAGTTGCAACTGTTTCAACACCTGATAACCAAACATTAAATGTGACTGTTTGGGACATGAATAATGTGGGTCCGGTGGAAAAAGCAATTCGTGATTCTGGATTGGGATTAAACCCTATGTCTGCGGGTGCGGTTATTCGTTTGAATATGCCACCACTTACCGAAGAACGCCGCAAGGAATTAACCAAGGTTGCTGGCAAATATGCCGAAGAAGCCAAGATTTCTATGCGTAATATTCGCCAAGATGCAATGTCCAAGATTAAACGCGCCGTCACAGACAAAGAAATCAGCGAAGATGATCAACGCAAATACGAAGACGATATACAAAAGGTTTTCGATGCGCGCGGCACCGAGGTCGATGCCATGGCAAAGAAAAAAGAAGCAGATATTATGGCTGTGTAATTTCATAAATCAAAAAATATAAAACTTAACATTTTATATAGGAAAGGTGACGAATATGTTTAAATTTTTCAAAAAAACAAAATCTGTTAATCCAACAAAAATTCCACAGCACATTGCTTTTATTTGCGATGGCAATCGTCGTTGGGCGGAAAACCGCGGTTTGCCACCATTGATGGGACACCAGGCTGGCATTGCCAACTTTGAAAAAATGGCAGAATGGTTTATGAACCGCGGTGTGACAACATTAACTTTCTTTATTTTTTCCACAGAAAACTGGGACCGCAGTGAAGAAGAAGTAAATTTCTTGATGAATTTGTTTTGCGATGTAATGGAAAAAAATAAGGATTATGCTTTAAAACAAAATATTCGTTATCGTGTTATTGGGTCGCGCGATAAGTTGCCCAAAAAATTGGCAAAATTGTGTGATGAACTGGAAGAAAAATCTGCAGAAAACACCGGTGGGACGATTGTATTCGCGTTGAATTATGGTGGTCAAGACGAGATTGTTCGTGCGGCAAACATGGCAATTGAAAATGGCGAGCCTGTCACACGCGAAACATTTGAAACATTTATGGATTCAGGGGATTTGTTGCCGATTGATTTAATGGTTCGAACCAGCAACGAGTGCAGAATTTCTAACTTTATGTTATGGAAATTGGCGTATGCTGAATTGTTATTTGTTCCAGAACATTGGCCTGATTTGGTTCGCAGTGAAAAATTATGGCAACATGTTTTGGACGAATTTGCCACACGCAATCGCAGATTTGGTGGCGGAAAAAAGAAAGATTATTCAGGTAAAGCAAAGGGTAAATAATTATGTCTGAAACAATGAAACGTGTGTTGGTGTCGTTCGTAATGCTGGGCATCGTTTGTGTTGCCACGGTATTGGAACATTTTCATATTCCTGCGGTGCGGTGGTTGTCTGTATTGGTTGCATCTGGCATGGTTTATGAAATGGCAAATCGCCTGTTTAATACAGAACGCGAAAATATCGCGCAACATGGTTTATTGTTTTTCGTGTTCTTGGCATGGTTGGTTATGTTGATTGCGGCGGCATATTATGTTGGTGCAAATGCGCGCAATATGGTTTTATTGTTGGCTGTTATTTGTGCTGCTGATATTGGTGCATGGTTTTTTGGAAAAATGTTCGGTGGCGATAAAATGTGGGAACGAATTTCTGCACACAAAACATGGACTGGACAAATCGCAGGCATCATTTGTGGCGCATTGGTATCGTTGGCTTTTGGACCGTTGGTTGTTGGAAATTATCAACCTGAATTATTATGGATTGGTATATCGGTTGCATTGTTATCTCAATACGGTGATTTAACCGCCAGTTTTATAAAGCGCAATTTGGGCATCAAAGATTTCGGGACAATTTTACCTGGTCATGGCGGATTGCTGGATAGGTTTGATGGCTGGATTTATGTGTTGCCGATTGTGTGGTGGATTTTGGGTTAAAATAAATTTGGATTTAACTGGGGAGGATTTATAAAAATGCATATCGTGATGACTGTTGTTGCGTTGTTGATTGTTTTAGGTGTCGTGGTCGTTATTCACGAATTAGGGCATTTTTTGGCGGCACGTTGGGCGGGTGTCCGCGTTGATAAATTTTCTATTGGATTTGGACCTGCATTAATTAAATGGCATGACAAGCATGGAACCCAGTGGCAGTTGGCATGTTTGCCGTTGGGTGGTTATGTTTCTATATACGGTCAAGAAGATATGTTCGACCGCAAAAAATACGATGATTTAAGCGATGAAAAAAAAGTTGGACATTACCTGTCGGTGGCGCGTTGGAAACAATTTATAATCATTGGCGCGGGTGTATTTATGAACTTTATGTTGGCTTGGTTTATTTATTCGGCGGCATTTATGTTTCACCCACGCGAAATTCAATTACCGGTGGTTGGTCAGGTTATACAGCAAAGTGTTGCATTTAAAGCGGGTGTAAAACCGGGCGATGTTATTGTAAAAATTGATGGAAAAAAGGTTTCTAATTGGGGTGAAATTATTTTGGCCAAAGAATTGGCGGCGCAACACGATGCAAATGTTGAACTGATGCGTGGCGAAAAATTTATTGATGTCACTTTGGCACCTGCGGAACGGTGGGGTTTGGTTGCAGACGGTTCCAAAACAGAATTACGCAAAAAAGGTTTTATTGACGGCATGTATTGGGGCGCACGTGAAACATACAACCAATCAAAAACTTTATTGACCGTATTAAAACAGATTATTACCGGCGAACGTTCATCTAAACAACTGGGGTCGTTCATCACAATTGCCCAGGTTTCTGGCCAGGCTTTATCCATTGGATTTTGGGCGTTTTTATCAATTATCGCATTATTATCTGTTAATTTAGGTGTGGTGAATTTATTACCTTTGCCGGTGTTGGACGGTGGATTTTTGTTGATATTGATAATTGAATTTATCACGCGTCGCCGTTTGCAAGGCAAAGCCATGGAATATGCTTTTGCGGTGGGTTGGATATTGATTATTGGTTTAATGTTGCTGACCATGTGGAACGATATAGCTAGGGTTTTTGGATTGAATTAAAATGAATAGAAAAAATATTATTTCTTTGATTGGGACAATGTGCGTTGTTGGCACAGCGGGTGCGGCAACGATTTCACGCATTGATGTTTCGGGAACAAAACGTATGGACGCGGAATCTGTGCGGATTTTGTCTGGGGTCAAGGTTGGCGATAACATTGGGTCTGCAACGACAAATGAAATCGCAAAAAGATTACAAGACAGTGGTTATTTTTCCAGTATCAATGTCACAAGTGATGGCGGTGTAATTAAAATAAAACTGACTGAATCACCTGTGGTGTCCCAGGTGACTGTCGAAGGTAATGACGAGGTTTCGACAGATGATTTAAAAAAAGAAATTAAATTGGCGGAACGCGCGGCATACGATGAAACGGTTATTGGTGCCGATGTGCAAAGGTTGCTGACTATATATCAACGCAAGGGATTTTTTGGAACAAAAATAAATCCAAAAAAAATCGAATTGGATAACAACCGCGTCAATGTTGTATATGAAATTACCGAAGGTCACCCAACATATATTTCCAATATTGATTTTTCTGGTAATGAACATTTCAGCGACAGGACTTTGCGTGGTGAAATATTGTCGCGCGAACATGCGTGGTGGCGTTTTATGACTCAATTTGATGTGTTTGACGAAGACAGAATTCAATACGATGCACAAATGTTGCGCCAATTTTATCTGCGCAATGGTTATGTTGATGCAAATGTCGTAAATACGACTGGGAAATTTACAGAAACGCGCGAATATTATTCTGTTAATTTTGAAATTAACGAAGGTGAAAAATATAAATTCGGCGAATTGAAAATTGATAATCCGTTCCCAGATGTGCCAGATGAAAAATTATACGATGTTATAAAAATGGAAACAGGTGACACATATGATATAGACAAGGTTGATGCGACAATATCTGCGTTGCGTGGCGCGGTGGCGGACGCCGGATATGCGTTTATTACGGTGGAACCTGTCCCGGTCAAAGACGATAAAAAACGTACTGTGTCGTTGGAATTTAAAATTCAAAAAACCAATCGTATTTATTTAAATTCTATTAACATTTTGGGAAATGTGAGAACGTTTGACAGTGTGATTGAACAATCTTTGCCGATGCGTGCGGGCGACCCGTTTTCATTACAAACAATCGAAGAAGCACGTCAAAATTTAATGCACACACGTTATTTCAAAGATGTGCAAATGGTGCCAACACGAATTGCCGATGCAAATATGATGAATCTGGACGTGCGTGTTGCCGAACAGCCCACAGGCGAATTGTCGGGTGGTGTTGGTTGGTCTAATATCAATGGATTTATGGTTGATGCGGGTATTACCGAAAATAATTTTATGGGACGCGGTCAAATTGTCCAAATCAAAGGCTCGCTGGCGCAATATCAAAAACAGGCCTTGTTCAGTTTTACCGAACCATATTTGTTTGGTCGCGCATTATCGGCGGGATTTGATGTCGCATACACAATGTATGATTATCGGGGACTCACCGGATTTGATTACGACCGCGACTCGCTTAGTGTGTCGGGACGATTGGGTTGGAAATTAACAGACCATTGGTCACAAAGTATGCGTTTGTCTGCGGCATTTGATCAAAACACTGATCCGCAACAGGCCGCCGGCATGGTGCATGCGCGTTTATATTCGTTGGGAACAACACTGCGGTATTATAATTTGGATACGAATTTTGAACAAAACACTCATACCGGATTGGTTGGTAATTTTGGTGTGACATATACCGGTTTTGGTGGCACGACAACATATATGCGTTATTCAGGTGATATGACCGCAATGGTTAAATTCTGGGACGACCGGTGGCAATTAAAAACTGCATTAGAAGGCGGATATATTGCCCCCATTGGCGACAGTTATGTTCCACGTGTGTATCGGTATTTCTTGGGTGGTGAATCATTGCGTGGATTTGATGTTGCGGGTGTTGGTCGTATCAGCAAGAATTCTTATTCGTTGGGTGGATTATGGAAGGTTAATGGCACAACACAGTTGAATTTCCCTGTATTTATACCTGATGAATACCAGGTCAAAGGTTTTGTATTTACCGATTATGGATACCTGGGCGACCCAGATGTGCCGGCGGGTCAAGAAAACGCGGCATATTTGAACGAGATTGGTTCAGGTTGGCGCACATCGGCGGGATTTGGTGTGTATTGGAATACCCCAATGGGTCCAATGAATTTCAGTTGGGGCTGGCCGTTGCGCATTGATAAAAACGATAAAGAACGCAGATTTTTATTATCATTTGAAACACAATTTTAATATAAATATTTATAACCCGCGGAATTCGCGGGTTTTGTTTGATTATTTTTGTAATCATAAAAATTATTGCAATAAAACACAAAAATGTTTTATCATGTTTTACAGAATATAACGGGAGTTATATTCGGGGCTGTCGAAAGCCTGGCTTACCCGGTGCAAAAAATTGTATCGTTATTCCGAATCGCTGGGATATTTTGTCCCATGAGTTTTTGATATAACATTTTCAGTTTTTTGCGCCGACATATATGAATATTTGTCGGCGTAATTTTTATGCGACAATTGTTTGTATATAAAATCCAACTGATTTAAACCCTAAACCAATGTGTTGGTCAGGGTGCCGCATATACGAAAGATATGCGGAGTCACTTGGTATAGCTGATTTTCGAACACCCCGACCGCTTCTCTCGTTAGCGGTATTTTTATTTTTTTGCATCGCAAAAAATAAAAATCACGCCACATACCAAAAACCAAAGGGGAGAACAAATGAAAAAGATATTATGCGCATTGTTGGGAATGTTGCTTGCCGGGACATCGTGGTCGGCCACCCTGCCCGCCGGTTATACACAACTTGAATATATTGAATCAACAGGGGCACAGTATATTGATACAGGGATTTCTGGGTTTAACACTGGGGATTGGGAAATTTATGCCAAATGGATGACGACTGTTTCAACCCAACCGGCCAGTTATGGTTTCATTTTTGGTGTGTATACAGATGAATCGCACAATTCGTACAGGTTGATTTTTAATCAAACAAATTCTGGGAAGTATTTTATTAGCGCAAATTCAAGAGCTGGTGGTGGCAGTATAGCTGTTTCAGCAAGTACAAATGCGATTCATAACGTAGTGGTCAAAAATGGTTCTTTTGTATTAGATGGACAAAATTATCAAGCACCTAATGCTGGAACAGCATTGCCGGCGGATTCTAAATTGGGAATATTTAGATGCGATGAAAATGGTTCATATGCGTCAAAAGGTGTCGCCAGACTTTATTCTATGAGTGTGAAAAAAGATGGTGTTTTGATTGGTGATTTTGTTCCTGCAAAAAATTCGTCTGGCGTAATTGGTATGTATGATACGGTTGGTAATCGTTTTTATACAAATCAGGGTACTGGGGAATTTATTGCCGGTCCAGAGGTTTCTATCCGCATTGCGACGACGGCGTATAACAGCGCGCGGTTTAGCCCAGTGGTGACTGAATTGAACGACACGATTGCAACGATACGAAATGTCGTGACGAACACTATTAACCAAACCAAAGCCATTGCGGATTTGCAGGCAACCAAACAAACCCGCCCAGACGAGAACTGCCCCGCCGGTAAAAAATGCCTGCTGGTTGAAGACGATGCCGGCGTGCCGCATTGGTATGAGATTATCGAAAACGCAGATTGACAGTTTTGATTTTGTTTGGTCAAGGCCCTGAATTCAACTCCCATTAAAAAAAGTAAGGCTGCCAGACAGAGTCAAGAAGCACCTGATGAAAATCAGGTGTTTTTTGTTGGCCCCGAACAACTCGCTCGGTTCGCTGTCGCTTTCCTGCGCGGCACTCGTGACAAATCGCCTGACGGCTCTTTTACTCGTAGTCCCATTAAAAAACAAGAGGCTTTTGTTTCTAAATCAAGAAACACCTGATGAAAATCAGGTGTTTTTATGTAAAAATAAATTTCCATTTATAAAAAATCCCCGGCAATGCCGGGGGATTATCGAGTATTGTTTTATATGCTTTATTTTATAACGGCGGATTTGATTAATGTGACATCTTCTTTGATGCCGTCTATTTTTAATTGCAATTGTCCCAGTCCGGTTTCCAATATTGTTGTGCGATTTTCCAATGCGGTAATGCGACTGTCGGCGCGTTCCAATTCCGCAACCGATGAATCTTGGCGTGCAACCCAATATACCGCACCAAATGCAAATGCCAGTAAAAACCAACTGTTTCGCAATATTTCCAATATATTCATAAAATCTGTTTTTTTTGGCATGATTTAACTCCCTGCTTTGCCACGCGATATCATTTGTTCGATTTGTCGCACAAATGCCCGGTTCGATTCAGCCCAACGCAATTCGTTGTCTGTCGCGTTTGGTCCCAATGTGCGTTCCAATGTAATTTTACGCATGTGTTCCAATACCGCACGACCCGCAGGTGTCCCAAATGCACGCGCATATTGTTTTTCTATTTCTGTCATTTTTTATCCTTTATATTCCCATGTCACGCGTCGCAATCGCAATTGGTGCCAGATATTTTAATTCCGCATCACTGTGTAATGATATCGGTTCTATAACACCACGACGCGATAAAATCTGTAATCCGCGTTCGCATAATGGACGTATGAATTCATGCAATACGCGACCATATGTCGCACCCAAAATACGCATCATGTCTGCATTGCGTGCCAAAACCTCGGTCGCGGTCATTTCGCGTTCCGCCAACAAACTTAATCTGTCCGCCAATAATGTATGACGAATACGGTCGCGCAAATCGTTTAATATCAATTGCGACACATCAAAATCGGCGCCACTGTGTAATGGTGTTAAACCAGAACTGCCCACCGCTTTTGGTATTATCGCCCCAGGTGTCAGATTGATGTTTTGCAAATTTATAACACCATCATCGTCGGCCTGCCATATACCACTGACGGCGATGGTCGCATTTTTCAAAACCAATTCTACAACTTTGTTCGCCGTTTTGATGTCTGGCAATGCACGCAAAATTGGACTGCGACCGTATAATTCGCCACTTTGCACAGACCAACGAAAGATTAAATACGGATTCGTTTCAAATGTACCTGTGGCGACGATATTGTTTTCAATGTCGCCACCAACGTCCAACCATGCAACAAATTCCTTATCAATCAATGATTGAATCATACGTATCGGGGTGTCTGGATTTTTTTCAAATTTATTGCGCAAATTCGATGGCGCGTTCCATGTTGGATATCGCAATAAAACATCACCAAATGTTATTGTCGTGGTGTGAAAAATCGCGTTAGGTAAAATGGCTAAATCTGTGACGGGAATCGCAGTAAATGAAAACGCAGATGCCGCCCCAATTGGATTTTCCGCCATAAACATACATGCAGTACCATATATACATAAATCCATATATGCCTGATGCACAGTCGTATAAAAATTTGAATCATTTAAATTTGCACGCAACGCAGTTGTTGCAATTTCTGGGTCTGGGGACATATCACTTTCACGCACCAAATTTATCCATAATGATTCAGGTGGTGTTAAAAGTGTGTATATCGATGCCGCTAAATTATCAACTGCATCGGCAGCGGTGCCATCAAACAATGTCGCCGTTTCATTATCTGCAATTGGAACAGTATAACGGCGCGCTTCGTCCCAACGGTGCAACCATGGTTCGCGCAATGTTATCGCTTTGTTATACATTTTGGTTAAGTTTTGAATATTCATTTTTATTCCTTTTTTTATTTTTATACTTTGAAATTTGTGTTCGCATTATATGTGCGACATGTTTGTCCCAATGGGCGTATCGGTGTCGGTGTTATATTTATCGCCCCAGATACCGCGTCCAAACCATCATCATGATAAGAACTGCCAATTGGTGACCAACCTAACATTTCAGCCATAAATGGTGTTCGCGTTATTCGTGTGTGCGCAAACATACGCGCCGCCCCCAGTAATGGTTCAAATGTGTTTAAAATTCTTGTTTCTTTTTTTGTATTATTTGTGATTTTTTGGACATATATTCCGCCACCACGTGATGCAATTTTGTCACCTAATATTTCTGGCAACGCATTTCCCAGCCCATTTGTTTCAACCGTCACACGATGCATGTTATATCGTTCCAAGAAATTCAATACTAAATCGCATTGGTATGTCAAAGGCTGGGGATGGTCAGGTGGTGTCACCATATATTGTATGTCGTGCAAAAATATCCTGTGTGTTTTATCGTCACGAAAAATCAGTGCAATAACACTGGAATCTGTTTTTTTGTGTCCCAATGACGGGTCCCAATATACAGATGCACCTGTGATTTTTTCTGTGCCGATTTGACCTGTTAAATTATTAAATTCTGTGTCATATATTTGTATCATGCCAGGGTCCAAACGGACACGTTCCAATGGCATGAATTCCAGCATCATTTGCGCCATAAAATGATGTTCGCCCACAGATTTCCTTAATTCATTTATTTTTTCTGGGGTAAAAACATCTGGCCAGGCAGAGTTTCCGGCACTGTCCAAAATCGGCAGAAAAAATTTTTGAAATCCTGATAAAAAAGGCGTTGAAAATTGAAATTTTTTATTTACTATAACAGACATGGACTTTACCCCTAAGACTTTACCGACAAATCTCGAAGCCGAACAGGCTGTGTTGGCGGCTGTGTTGATGAATAATCGCGCATTGGAACGCGTTTCCGATTTTTTAAAACCTGAACATTTTTCACACCCAGCGCACCAAGAAATGTATCGTTTGGCATTGCGTAAGTTTTCCATAGCCGAAGAATTCGATATCATCACAATTAAAAATTACCTGCAACAACAAGGCATTTTGGATTCTGTCGGCGGTATCGATTATTTGACCGAGTTGTCCCGCGCCGGCGCAACAGTTGTTAATGTCGAACAATACGGACGCATCGTTTATGAAAATGCTATGCGACGCCAGTTAATTGAACTGGGGCAATCCATTATTGACGATGCATATATCGAAGATTTGGATAAACCTGTGGCACGTCAATTAGAGGTCGCAGAACAAAAGTTGTTCGAAATGGCGTCCAGTGGTGTCGCAGAACACGAACCAACAACGATTGGAAATGCTTTGCAATCCGCATTGGAAGAAGCACAAATCGCGTACCAGGCAGATGGAACATTGTCTGGTTTGACAACAGGATTAACCGAATTGGACAAGTCTATTAGTGGTCTGCACCATTCCGATTTAATTATTATTGCGGGACGTCCCGCCATGGGTAAAACAACACTGGCAATGAATATCGCATTCAATGCGGCAAATGCAATATTAACAGGACGCGCAAATTCACATTACAAAGGTGCGGTTGCATTTTTCTCGCTTGAAATGTCTGCGCCCCAGTTGGCGACACGTGTTTTGTCATCACAAACAAAAATTCCGGCGACATCTATGCGTGAAGGTTCGCTGACCGATGAAGAATTTTTGAAAATGACCCAATATTCCAAGGCTATTTCACAAACACCGTTGGTTATCGATGATACCGCCGGTATGTCTGTGCCAATGATTCGAACACGCGCACGCAGATTGGCACGCAAATACGGTGGAATCGCGTTGATTGTAATTGACTATTTACAGTTGATGATGTCGCCTGGCGGAAAACGCAGCGAAAATCGCGTGCAAGAATTGTCTGAAATTACCCGCGGATTAAAAATGCTGGCCAAAGAATTAGATGTGCCGGTTATCGCCCTGTCCCAGTTGTCACGCAGTGTCGAAATGCGCGATGATAAACGACCACAATTGGCAGACTTGCGTGAATCTGGTTCTATTGAACAGGACGCCGATATTGTTATGTTCACATATCGTGAAGAATACTATTTGGATAATCGTGACCCGTCACAAAGAATTTCAACAACAACATCACAAAATAGTGTCGAAACATGGCAAAAACGTCTGGAACGCGCACGCGGCAAGGCAGATATTATCATCGGCAAAAACCGTCATGGCCGTCCAGAAACTGTGCATTTGGCTTTCTTGGGCGATTATTGTTTGTTCGATAATTTGGACGAAATGGCGGCGCGGACAATGGACGCACCTTTGCCGGGTGATTTTGGAACAAACACACAAAATAATGTTGATTCTGGGCCGGCACCAACAGATGATAATGCGGGTGTTGATGTTTCGGCAATTCCTGATGATATTGCACTGTAATTTTTAATGCAGATTTTACTTGCCAAATATTTAAAAATTGACTAGACTTTTGTCAAGTATTTAACAGGAGTACCAATCATGGCCCAAGAAGAAATCATTTTTCCTAATAATATTAGAACTATCCGTTTGAATAACGGTATGAAGATGACGGAATTGGCACGCAGAACAGGATTAAGTCTGTCGGCGGTGTCCAAAATCGAAAAAGGCGTGCGTCGTTTAAACCAAAAACAGTTGCTGAATATATGCAATATTTTGGGTTGCAAACTCTCTGATATTTTCATCAAAGAATCCGATGCAGTTGCAGGTAAATGGCAAACAGAAATCAAACGCCGTTTAAATGATAATGAACATGGTGGTTTAAAGGTGTTTGGTTCGGGTCTGCGTAAAATCCGTCAAATCAAAGGAAAAACTATTGCCCAGGCGGCACGCGATGCAGGTATGACTTTGTCTGTGTATCACAAAATCGAAATCGGCCAACGCGAAATTTATAAAAACGAAGTTGAACCTTTGGCTAAATCTTTTGCGATGTCGGCAAATGAAATGTTTGATAAAATCGCAAATTTATATAAATCTGGCGAATTGACCAAACAAATCAACAAGGTCAAAGAACGCGTTAAATCTGTATTGATTCCTGACAATCCTGTATCTGGGATTGATATGCACGACGGTTTGTATGGTGCAAAATTGTATGACAGTGCGCGTCGTAAATTGGTTCCGGTGTTTGGCTCACCTGCGGGCAAATCAATTTCTTTCAAGAAAAACGACAAAATTATGATTGTCGCACCAGCTTCATTGGAAGGTCGCAAATCTATTTATGCGGTTATACCAAATTCAAAACGCAGTGGTGGATTTATTCCGGAAAAATCATATGTGTTCGTTGATGCGGCACAACCTGCAAATGTTGGCGATTTGGCATTGTGTATGAATGCGGATTTTTCAAAGTTAAATCCTGATGATGTTGTTGATGCACATATTGCGGTGGTTCATAGTGATTCCAAGGGCAAAATGTATGGCGCATTGGTTGATCCCCAAGAAAAAATCAGCGCAACAACTATGCACAAAGTCGTTTTGATTTTGACCGAATAATTTTTATACGGAGAGAGAATATGAAACCAAAAGCAAATCTGGTCGCACAAAGATTGGTTAATCTGTATCGCCAAGAGCATGTTATATTGGGTGGCTGGGCCGCGTTAAATCCGGTATTTGTCCAAGAAGCCACAGACGATGTTTTGGACGAAATGGCAGATTTGCCGACTGGTAAATTATTGGTTCAACATATTAAAAATCTGCGCAGTGGTAAAACACCAATGGATTCAATCGAACGCGATTTGTTGCCATACGGTGGTTTAATGGGCGAATCTGGTGTATCAACCCCAATGTCAAACGAACAATGGCACGAATTAAGTGATGCATTGAATAATTTTGTTCCAAACCAACAAGGTCTTGAAAATCTACAAAAATTAGATGTTGTAAAAAAATTCGGTGACGAGTGGTTGGTTGGAATTAAAAACATGCTGTCTGGGGACACAGAATTGGCTGAAAAATGGAAGGTTGTTATGCAAACTTGGCGCGCATATCATTTGTGGGATATGGCAACCCAGATAATCAACCAACCATTAACAGAACGTATGCGCGCACAAATCCAAGCCGATATGCCAGAATACGAAACTTTCTTGCCAATGTTTGCAGAACCCGGCAATCAGTTGTTGGCAAAATTGCGTTCTTTTATGAGTGATAAAAAACGCCCAAGTTCAACCGATAATTAACATTATTCGCCCTGCTCTGTATTTTCTGTGCGATATATTGTATCGGTGGTGTGTGGTGTGCCGATATATATTATTGTGCCATGGGGCGACAAAATAAAATCTAATTCACGCAGTCTTTCACGCAGTGCCTCGCGTTTTTGTGGGGTATTGCATGTATTTGGAACCTCTACGTCATCACATATTATTAAATCTGCACGCATACCTGTTATATTACCATGGATTCCTTGGCATACAACAGACGGTTCGCGAATACCAATTGGACGATTTATTGTTATTTTATCTGCCGACCATTCTTTTTTCGATTTTGGAATTAAATCTGTGCAAAACGGGTGGTTTTCCAATATATTTTTTATATGTGCCACCATGCGTGATGCCAATGCGGTGTGTGCAGATAAAACCAAAATTCTGGTTTCTGGGTGTAAATATAAAACACATGCCGCAAAAATTCCAACAACTGTTGATTTGCCAGAATGACGAAATGCCATCAGCAAACCTTTACGATTATTAGATTCCAATACACCAAATAAAAATTTTAACATTTCGTAATGATGATGCGGTGTTTGGTATCCTAAAATTTTGTTCCATTGGTCTGCAAATTGTAATACAGGATTCATCGATTTTATCCAACAATTTTATTAACACGCGACAACCAAGATTTTAATAAATTTGGTTTTTTGGCGGATGTGGTGGCTATTTTTGCCAAATTAGAATTCTTTTTTTCATTATATGGTTCGGCAATTTCATCACGCAATCTATTTAATACCGCGCCAGATGTGGTGCTGGACGCACTGACGCCGGATGCGCCATATTTTGCGCGTTGTGTTGCCAAGGCTTTTTTTATTAAATTTGTTTTTGCGCGTTCGTCTTTGGCAATTTGTTGTAAAATTTCTTGCCGTTTATTGTTTGATGATTTTTTGTTTTTTTGATAATTCAAAACATCTGTGACATCTGATACAAGTTGTCCCATTTTAAACTCCTTTGGATTAAATTTCATATTGTCCGTAAATTGTGACAGATAACACCGTAATTGGTTCAGGTTCATTACCACTGATTTGCCATGGTGATATCGATACATCAATTTGCGAACCTAAAAAATTCATAGATATATCGCCAGAAAAACCACTGGACGACGCATCATAAATTTCGTTTGGTAATTCCAGGCGCATATTGTTTATAAATGCCCCTTTGGTTTCCACCAGCCGTAAATTGACTTTGCGTAATCTTAAATGTTTTGGTCTGTGTCCTGAAAAAGACAAAGGTAATCCAGATGCGCAAAATTCTATATCATGCGTTCCAGAATCTGTCAATGCGGTGCCAGAAAACTTTGCTAATTTATATGTGCCTGTGTTTTCCAATACAACATACGTTGTGTTTCCTATGACCACAACAGATTTAAATTTTGCATACGAACTGTATCGCGACCATGCAGAAATACCCAAACCAACATTTTGATTTAATACCGCCATGGTGCCATCTGCATTTACCAAATATAATTGTTTTAACTCTTTGTTATACGTAATATCCACAGGCGAATTTAACATATGTTTTGAAAACAAACATAAATCATCAGCATTATACCTTTCGCCAAGTGTATCCAATGACAATTTGCGAATATCACGCAGTGTGCTGGATACAAACACTGTATCACCTTCGATTTTTTGTGGTGGTAAATTACATATGGTTGGGCTGCCAACGGTGGTGTGTTGAACTATATTCATACTGGACGGTGTGACCGGTTGATTTGCGATTGCCCATTCACCCGCAGATGTTAAAACCTGTAATTTATCACTGCTGATTAAACTGCAAACTTGCTGGCGTTCTTTGGATAACAAAGTTGTTGAAATTGCCTCGTCATCTAAGCCAGAGCCCGCATCAAAATTATGATAATCACCAACATGCGACATCCATATTCCCCCAGGTGTTGCGCGTGTTCCACCAAAAACTAATCTGTCTTGGTGAAATGTGATTGCAATTGGCCAACCATGTTTATCATCAAATGCACTTTCCAACCAATCTGTCACAGGGGCAGCCGGCAAAGAATATTCAATTGTGCTGGTGGCATAAACGACTGTGGGACTTATATATTCTGTAATTTGCCAATTTTGGTTATTAAAACGCAATATTGTGCCAATATTATCGGGTGTCCAATAATTTTTAGATGCAGTTAATATTGCAGATTGTACGCCATGAATTCCGGCTGTGACAGATATGTTGATACCATACATGTCATCATATTTCATAAATGGCATACGCGGATATACACCTGTGGTGTCGTAAAAATTAAATTTATCCAGAGTAAAATCATTTCCTGATTTTTTAAATACATACGGACAATAATCAGGTTGAACAAAAACCAACGAATCACTGAAACCGGCGCATTGTAAATGTGTAAGTGCAGATTCTGGCCATGGGGAACTTATTATTTTCAACAATGTATCATTTGAATATACGGATACTGTATTATTTGAAAACACCAAAATATAATGTTCTGTATTTGAAATATCATATGAAAAAATACGCGAAAAACCTGGCAATATGGCGACATCAACCAAACCGGCGCGACGCGTTAATCCCCCACCAGACAATACGTCCATATTTTCCAAACGTGACAGACCATAAATATCTTTGTTCAAATAAAATTCTGGCGCAATTTCACCATGCGCAAATGAATTTTGCGTGTGTATAAATTCTGTCATTTCATTTCCTTTTTTTAAATATTTAAAATCGTGCGTCTATCAAAGAAAATTGCCTGACCCCGGTATTAATATCTGTGGTGGAATCAATAAATTTCGCGTTTTGATATTCTGCGTCGTATAAGTTAATTAATATCCGCAACATCTGTTGATTGCCGGTCAAAGGCACACAAAATTCTATTGCCAATTTTGTTGCCGCCAATGATACAAAATAACTGGGGAAAAATTCTGGTTCAACACGTTGCAAAGCCAATATTTTTACACTTTGTGATTTCGATATAATTTTATTACCAATAATATGTCCATCACAACGCAATATACGCAAAACATTTGATGGTATTATAAATTCATCATTTTCATTTTTTTCAATTTCAAAATTTTTTGATGCAAAATGCCAAGGGTGTGTTGATATCAACGAATCAATCGTTGTGTCGTATAATGTTCGCGCCAATTGCGCAGATGCGGTATCTGCATTTATCGATGTTAATGGTTGTTCGCCTAATTTTAATAATGCCATAGAACATAAATCTTGTTTAGTGACCATATTGAAATCCTTTATAAAAAAATAAAAAAAAGGGGCGCAAACAATCGCGCCCCAAATGGTTGGATTATATATTATTTATTTTTAAGCCAACGCACCAACAGATACCGCCGATGCCGAAACAGTAATTTTCTTGATTGCTGTGCTGTCCGATGCATTGATAATGATAATATCGCCAGTATTCATCAATGTAATAACATTATTGAAATAACCACTGGTGCTAATCGCCGTCATTGTTTCGTCTGCGACATAGTGCCACAAAGTGAAACCATTTGCATACGCAATCACAGATAATTTTTTATTTTGAAATGCCATCTGTTTTTCCTTTTGGTTGTTTTGTTAAAGCGTTAAATTTATGCATTATCTTTGCATTTGACACGAACGATACCGTCTTGGTCAATCAATACGGCACCTTGGGACATGCTGTTGCTGATAAAGTGCGCTGCACGATCACCATGCCAAGAAATATCTGTTTTGACCTCTTGACCACATGCATGACCGATACTGGACGCATGATATATAAAGCAACTGCGTTGTGTTGTGCTGGCAAGTGGCAAATCATTGTGCAAAATCCATGTAATGCCCATCCATTTGCGAGCCTCGTATCCGTTTATCATTGGATATGAATCACCAACATAATCAGCAGATACAAATTCATTTATGCCCAATAATTCGTTCCATTGATGCACACCAACCACAGCAAATCTGCGACCGTCATCAGGAACATCTTTTTCATTTAATTTTTCAATGGCTTCCAAAATCAATGATTTGGTTAAACCTGTTGAAAAATCTCCAACATACGCAGTGGCATTATCCATGGCGCTAATAATCAATTCATCAGTTTTACGACCCAATGCATATGCACCCGCAGATGCAACAACACGACGTTCATCGACATTGGTTTTTAATTCGTCCAAAGAATCGACCCAATCACCTGCATAATAATCTTGCAAAACACATTCCACAGGTTGATGATTCAAATTCATAACTGGGACAATACCATGTCTGGATTTTGTGCTGGCGGTGCCACGACCGATTGTTTGAAAAGTGGTTGATTGTCCAACAACACCGGTTTTGCTGCGAACGGTTGGACGCAATTTTGTGCCCATTTGCTGATATGCAAGATGAACATCTGCTTCGAATTGTTTCACAAAAACTTGATCTATGGAAACAGACATATTTATTCCTTTTTGTTAAAAATTAAATTCATGTGCAAAAATGCACGACAATAAAAAAAGATTTTGTTTTTTTGATTATGCAAATGAAATATTTGCGTCATATAACAAAAATGCGGGGTCAAACGGTGATTATCCTGCAACAGTTTTAGTTAGACTTTTTTTCATCTAACTAAAATTATTACAAAAAAACCGCAACGAATTGCGGTTTTTTTAAATCACTTTAAAAGAAAAATTATTTTCTTTTAGCAGCTGGTTTTTTGCATGCGCATTTTTTTGCCGCTGGTTTTGCAGCAACTTTTTTTGCAACAGGCTTTTTAGCAGCAACTTTTTTCACAGCGACTTTTTTAGCAGCTGGTTTTTTCGCAGCAACTTTTTTAGCCGCTGGTTTTTTTGCAGCAACTTTTTTCACTGCTGGTTTTTTCGCAGCAACTTTTTTTACAGCTGGTTTTTTTGCAGCAACTTTTTTCACTGCTGTTTTTTTTGCAGCTGGCTTTTTAGCAGCAGCTGGTTTTTTAGCGGCAACTTTTTTTGCAGCAGGTTTTGCAGCTGCAGGTTTTGTTGCTTTCTTTGCCAAGAATGAAAATGCCATTCTTCTCTCCTTTTTATGTTTTGGTTAGAACAAAACTTTTTTTGTTCTTGATTCTATTTTAACTTAAACAAAAAAAATAGTAAAGAAGAATTTGATTTTTTATGAAATGTTTTTTCATTTTTTTATTTTATGAATACAATTTTTTAAAACCATTTTCAATTTTTCTAACATATTCTGGATCTGCATCTCGCCAATATTTTGGGTCACGCATCATGCGTCGCAATTCATCATCTGTTAAATTTTCTGTCGCACCATTTTCCATTTCAACACGTGGTTCCATTGATTGCATCATTTGATATATGCCTTGGATTCCCTGGGCGCTGGCGCACAAAGATTCAAATGCATCATGTGGTAAAAATTTTTCACCAAATGTATTTATCGCATTTAATGCATCGTTCATTTTTTCTTTGCCACCAAAAAATTTTTCCAATTTTAAAATTTCATTTGTTTCATTTTTTGCACTCATCAATTCATTTATCACAGGTGATAAAAATTTTTCTGCCAAACCATAAATTTGTTCAACTTGATTTTTTGTTAATCCAATATCATGAAATTTTTGTTTAATCGATTCGTCATCGAACAACGCATTTGATGGATAATCATTTGCATTTTCTGGCACACCAATTGCACGATTAAATTTTTCACGCGTGGCATCATCGGCATTATCATTTGGCACAGATACCATCGTTCCAATTTTCTTTTCCAATTCTGTATATGATTTTACCAACGCATCAACATTAACCGAACCGTCAGTGTTTTGAAATTTTTCTGGGATTTTTTGCATTGTTATTCCTTTTTGTTTCTGTTGATTTGCGCAGAAAATAAATTCCGCCAAGTGTAAATATCGATTGCAGTGTTATAAACAAATCTGTATCACCAACCAAATAAGATGCGACGGCAGACAAAATTCCCACAGATGATATTATATATGTTCTGTGTCCTGCCAATGCGCCACCGCGAATAATTTTTTGCATTTTCATTTTTTATATTCCGTTATCGATAGAAAAACAAACCGTCCATTTCCAAAATATAACCACGTGCGATTGACCATGATGGATTAAATTCATTGCGATGAAATTTGGTTGCACCAAAACAACAATCTGGTAAATTGTTTTTTAACATTCTGTCGCAGACACGCAAACACATTTGAAATGCTTTGGCATTTGGATTTACATTTAATAAATCATGATGCGTTGATTTTTTATCCAGACTTTCAAATAATCCAGACTGTGTAATAAAATCAGTTGGTGAAATTCCATTAACACGCGCACCATTTGCAATCATCGAAGCCAAGGCTTCAACAACACGCAGTGATTGCCCACATGTTTCTGCATATATTACACGTGCAATTTTATAAACATCGCGTGCAAAATCGTTTTGATGTTTAATCAGTGTTAATTGCATTGTGGTATCCTTTGGTTAAAATAAAAAAGGCCACGAAAAATCGTGACCAAAAAATATGAGTAAAAAAAATCACGCCAAATGTGACGCGTATAATTTCTGCTCTTGATGGTTTGTATTATATCACAAATCGAGTTGCAAGTCAAGAATATTTCAAAATACATCGGTGCATTATAAAAAAACACCTGATTTTCATCAGGTGTTTCTTGATTTAGAAACAAAAGCCTCTTGTTTTTTAATGGGAGTTGAATTCGGGGCTTTCTAAATCAAAACTGTCAATCTGCGCTTTCGATAATCTCGTACCAATGGGGTTGGCCAGCATCGTCTTCAACCAGCAGGCATTTTTTGCCGGCGGGGCAGGTTTCATCTGGTCGGGTTTGTTTGGTTGCCTGCAAATCCGCAATGGCTTTTGTCTGGTTAATTGTATTTGTGACAACCGACCGTATCGTTGCAATCGTATCGTTCAATTCCGTCACCACCGGACTAAACCGCGCGGTGTTATACGCGGTTGTTGCAATGCGGATTGGATTAGTGTTGGTGCATTGAGGAATATTTGTATTTGGTATTGCTTCGCCTTCAACCATTATAATTTTATCTTGTGTTGTTATTGAAATATCTGATCCAGAATTCCAGTTGGTTATTGATACAACAACGTATTCTGTATCATCTGTGGTTGTAAAAGTTGTCTGTTTGGGTTGGACACCGGAGCCCAAAGAAAATGTGCTTTTATAATTTACTTGCTTATCTGGTACAATAGCATCAGCTTCGGTTCGATATCCCGCAACTTCAAAACCGCATTTATCTGCGCCAGACGGAACTGTGATATCTGTATATAGTGTGTATTTTGTATTTGGATTTACTTTGACTAATTTTACTGGAACATTTTGATATCCGCCTCCTGCCGTGGCATGAGTAATAGTTATTGGGAAACTAAAATTACGCTGGGTTGTATATAAACTTGGTATCCAATTTGCTGTTCCGCCATTAGACCAAGTATCCATAGCGGGCAACATATTACACAGTTCTGCCCAACCAGGCACAGCGAACAATAACCCAATTAACCCCAATAATATCTTTTTCATGTTTTCTCCCCTTTTGGTTTTTTGGTATGTGACGTGATTTTTATTTTTTGCAATGCAAAAAATAAAAATACCGCTAACGAGAGAAGCGGTCGGGGTGTTAGAAAAATCAAAATACTACAATGATCCCGCATATATTGCCATATGCAGCCACCCCGCCACAAAAACCAGCGAGGATTTACAAATCATTGGGAATATAATTCACATAATATGACACAAAAAAATTTTGCATCGATGCGAATTAATATCGATGCAAAACCAATTTCCGTTATAACAATACAAGAAACACGATTAACGAATCGTTTTCTGTTTTGGGATAACGATGCAGGTCTTGCATCGGTAGTATTTTGGGCTTTTCTAGGGCCCCGAAAACAATTCCCGTTGTTTTCGCATGTTATATTAAAATAATAAATCTGGAATTTGCAATATAAAAAATTTTAAAACATTATTTCATCGCCGTATGCCAAAACATAACGCGTTCCACATCGTAAAACCAGCGCACCATTTTCATTTATACCAATTAATTCGGCGGTCGCACCACGATATTTAACCATCGTATTTAATCCGTTCGCCATTGACATCCAACGTTCGCGAATCGTTGTAAAATCTGTGCGCAGGCATTTATCTATGTTTTTCATCAGGCGCGACAATACATCAGCAACCGAAACATCTGTGTATTTTTGAAGCTTTGTTGTTTTATATTCTGGAACAGTTGGATTTGTTGCAACATTTATACCAATACCGACAATTACAAATCGACCATAATATTCAATTAAAATCCCAGATATTTTTTTCCCATCAACCAATATATCGTTTGGCCATTTAATACTGGGGCTGACACCGAAATTTATTAATGTGTCCGCCACAGCAATCGCCATTGCATAAGAAATTTTTGCATCGCGTTCAGGCGCAAAAAATATAAAACTGGCATATAAATTTCCATGATGCGACACCCATTTGCGTCTAAAACGACCGCGACCATCACTTTGCGCATTTGCCACAACAACACAATGGTCTTTGGCACGACCACACGCAATTAAATCAATCGCAGTTGTCTGCGTACTGGGGATTTTATCGTATGAAAAAACATTATATTGTGCCAAGTTTATAAACCCCATTTTCCAATATTATGAAATCACGACCACATAATTTGCGTAATGTATAAATTGCTGTATCAATCGGGTGTGTCGCGACCCCAGGCATAAAACCCAATGCATGTTTTAATTCCGCCCCAGACATACCACCGGTGCGCCACAGGGACACAATTATATTTTTTTGCACATTTGACAGTTGTGGAACATTGTCATGAAACAACGCAGATAAAATATTCGTGTTGTCAGCATAATTCAAAATCAAAGATTTTAACTCTGTCACCGTCAATGGCGAATCAGGCATAATTTCATCAAAATTAACCCCTAAAACATTTGGGCTGTCTGTCACCGTTGCACCCAGTTCATTAAAAATATGGCGCCATATCGATTGCGATGAATAAATCTTGATTCCATTTAACATATTTTTAGCATAGC
Source organism: uncultured Pseudomonadota bacterium (assembly GCA_902802115.1). Classification (GTDB taxonomy): domain Bacteria; phylum Pseudomonadota; class Alphaproteobacteria; order Rs-D84; family Rs-D84; genus Enterousia. The sequence goes on from CADCKW010000002.1 coordinate 119,592, forward strand.
AAAAAATAATATTGTGTCCATAAAAAACGCAATACAACACCGTTGATTTTTTGAAAATTTGGTGTTATGCTGGGGCCATATAAAAACCAACAAAAAGGATAGAAAATGTATATACTTGCTTTGAATTGTGGTTCTTCATCATTAAAATATCAGGTTTTTGATGCCGATACAAAAAAACCTTTGGTCAGTGGTAATGTTGAAAAAATTGGATTGCCAGATTCTTTTGTCACACAAAAATATCCAGATGGCGAAAAGGTTCGCAAAGATGTTTATATGGCCGATCACAACCAGGCTTTGAATGTCGTTATTGGTTTATTGCGCGAGGCATCTATTGACATCAGCAAAATTGCCGGTGTGGGTCATCGTGTTGTGTTGGGCGGTGAAAAATTCGCTAATTCTGTTGAAATCACAGATGAAGTTATTAAAAAAATCGATGAATTATCTATGATTGCGCCATTACATAATCCGGCGGCTTTGGTTGGTATTATGGCAGCAAAACAGTTATTACCAAACGCGACCCAGGTTGCTGTATTTGATACCGCGTTTTATAATACTTTGCCAGAATACGCATATCGTTATGCGGTGCCGGCGGCATGGTATCGTGAATTAGGTGTGCGCCGTTATGGTTTCCATGGAACATCACATTTGTATGTTTCAAAACGCGCCGCGGCAATTTTAGGCAAACCTGCAAAAGACTGTAATTTAATCACTTTGCATATTGGGTCAGGCGCATCGGCGGCGGCAATTCGCGGGGGTGTTGCGGTTGATACTTCGTTGGGTATGACACCGGTCGCAGGATTGGTTATGGGCACACGTCCAGGTGATTTGGATTCTGGGGTTGTATTATATGTAATGCAACGGTTGGGATTAACACCTGAACAAATGCAAAAACATTTGAATAAAGATTCTGGATTATTGGGTGTCACCGAATGTTTCGCCGACAGACGCGATGTTGAGGCAAACAAAGATGTAAAACCTGAATGCAAATTGGCAATCGAAATGGAGGCACATGCCGTCCGCAAATATATTGGTGCGTTCTTGGCGGAATTGGGGCATGTCGATGCAATCGTATTTACCGCCGGTGTTGGCGAAAATGACGATTATTTGCGCGCACAATTCTGCAAAGGTTTGGAACCATTGGGAATCAAATTGGACCCAGAAAAAAATGCGGCGGCATTGGCACGCAAAGGTGTTGAATCTGCAATTATCAGCACAGACGACAGCCCAATTAAAATTATCATGATTGCAACAAATGAAGAATTAGTTATCGTCGAAGATACTATCGCAATTATGAACGGAACATATAATCCAGACCATTTGAAGATGGATTATTCGTTTGCAAAATAATAAATACTTTAAAAAAAACAAAAATACCCAACAATTTAAGTTGGGTATTTTTTTATAACTGATTAAATATAGCATGTTTTTGTTGCCTAAACCGGTCTAAAAAAAACCTAGGTTTAAAAGCAACAACTTTTTTCAAAAATTTTAAAATTTGCTTTTTTCGTAAAAACAATGCGTTATTCAAAATCGCAATTTGCCAGAGGTGGTGTCGAAAAAAACCTAGGTTTTTTGTATAATTTCAATATAGTGAAAAACCGCGGATTTCCGCCAGTTTATAAAATCGAGAGAGTTGCGAAAATGTCTGTAAAACGTGCATTTTTTAGTGTTTTTCAAAAAATCATGGTGGTTTGCTGTGCCATATTTTTTGGTTTTGCCAACGCATTTTCTGCAAATTTACCAAGCGGATATACAGAGTTAGAATATATCCAATCCAGTGGATCACAGTATATTGATACGAGGATTAAACCAGACAGTAATTTCTCTTATGAAATAAAGTTTAGTGGGTATACGGTTCCAACTAGTGGTAGTGCAGAACATATTATGTTCGGCGAAACAGCTGCCGGTTGGAATGATATGATTGGTATTAACCAATCAAGAGCAGGTAGTCGTTCTAATGTTATTCCATATATAAAATATGATGGTGTTGCGTGTAGTTTAGCACAACAAACCAATGGTATATTAAAATTGACGCCTGTTGGATTGTATTTTAATGGCAATTTAGTGTATTCAAAAACCCCAAGTAGTTTTGGTACAGAAACTTATTCAATATATTTATTTGCTGCGAATCGTCAAGGCACTGCTTCTTACTTTACACAATATCGTCTTGAAAACTTTAAAATGTGGAACAATGACGTGTTGGTTGGTAATTTTATACCAACCAAAGATTCAAACAATGTGGTTGGTATGTATGACACGGTTAGTGGTCAGTTCTTTACGAACGCGGGCACAGGTGAATTTATTGCCGGTCCAGAGGTTTCAATCCGCATTGCCACAACCGCATATAATGCGGCGCGGTTTAACCCAGTTAAAACAGATTTAAATAGCGCGGTGGCGACGATACGTGAAATCGTCACAAAAACGATAAATCAAACCGCCGCAAGAAAATATTTATGGATTGCCAGCCGGATACACCCCGTTGGAATATATCCAATCCAGTGGATCACAGTATATTGATACAGGCTTTGCTCCAACTGCGAACTATAAGCACACGATTGTGTTCGAAACACTTTCTAGTGGTACTTGTTATTTGTGTGGTACAGGGTCTGCTGGGCAACGTTCTGGTAATGTTAAACTTACTGGCAATAATATTCTTGATATTTATAATAACGATTCGGGAACTGGTTCCGCTGCTATATTGGGAAATGTACAATTAGCCCAAGGAAAAAATACATTGGTGCTGGACTTGCGTAACGCGAGCAAGAGTTATGTATCATTAAATGGGGTAGATTTGGAAACAACAAATACGAAAACATACATAACATCATCTTTATCTGTGACTCTATTTAGTAGTGGTGGTGCGAGTTCTTTGCCATTGAGAATATATGAATCTATAATTGAGCAAAATGGTGTTGTTATTGCACATTTCGTCCCAGCAAAAAATTCATCTGGTGTGGTTGGTATGTATGACACCGTCAATAATCGGTTTTATCAAAATGCGGGTACTGGGGAATTTACCGCGGGTCCAGAAATGTAATACCACCACCCATGGCCTTTGGCGATGGGTGGTTTTGTTTTGAACAAAAAAAAGATAAAAATTTATTTATTATTTTTTCAAATTTTGAACTGATGTTCTTATTTTCACTTGACCGGGTTTGTTGGATTTTTTTATACTGAAATCGTATGAATTGGGGGAAAGATTATGAAGAAAATTTTACTCGGTTTTTTCGTTGCTTTGGTACTGGCTGGTTGTGGTCAGGTTTATGATCGCGAACCGGTTGGTGTTGGTTTTGACAATAACGAATTAAAATTGTCGCCATGCGCATGTATCATGGTGTATCAGGCATAAATTAAAACATACGGGGGCAATATTTGAAATACCCAGATGATTTTAATACACCTGCCTTTCCTGCGGGAAGGTTTGTCGCGGTATCTCGGTTTATGGGAACGGCGGTGATGTGTGTGTTTTTTCTTATCATCTGTGTATGTGGAATTATTTTGTGGGTCAAACGAACCCAAGATGTCACCCCGTTTTTAATTTCTATCAATCCAAACGGCGAACGTTGGACTGTTGTGGCGCATGACAATCATAAAACTACTATCCCGGCATATTATGTTTTACAGGAATCTTTGTTGAATAAATTTGTGCGAAATTGGTTTTCTGTATCCAGTGATGCAAATGAAAATAATGCCCGTTGGGCAAAATGCAATCGCGATTCGCCGGCATGTACCCAAGACATCGGTAATGACGATATAACTTGTGCAATTTATTGTCCAAGTGACGATGCTGTATGGGATACATTTGAACATGTTGTGTTGCCGACTTTGACCCAGATTGCAACCGTTGATGGTGATGTGTGGGCGGTAAAATCATTGTCTATGAAACCTGTGGATTCTGTGGAATCTATAACGGCAAATGGTGGTTTTTGGAAGTTAAATATCGCGGTCCAAACAAATACAGATACTTTGTATTTTACCGGATTTGCGCGCGTTGGGTATGATATTCAGGCATATCCAAAAACCATGGGGTATTATGTCGCAGAGTTTTACACGTACAGGATGAATTGATGTTGAGAAAGTTGTTTTTGTTCTTAATCGGTTTATTGATGTTGGCATCTATGCTGGGGCTGTTGTTTTTTGCGGGTGCGATTTATGATTCCCAAGAAAAACATACCATTGAAACATTTTTTTGGGAACCAAATTCACAATCTAAAAATCGTGTATCGACACCGGTTTCTGCCGATGATACACCTGATAAATTTTTACGCGACAGTTTGATTGCCCGGTTTATGAACGAATATTTTTATGTAATACCAGATACAAACAATGCAAATGCACGCGCAGAATTTGTAAATACTGATGGAACTTTGACCGCATTGTATGGTTTGTCGCAAAAATCTGTGTCGTCAAAATGGCGCAATACCGTCGCACCTGAAATCCAAGATATGGCGGCGCGTGGCGCCATGCGCCAGGTCGAAGTATTGGAAATCGCCGATGCAGAAACAGGACATTTGGTTGTAAATTACCGTTTAAAAACTTGGAACGAACCGAATAATCTTTTTGCCATGCCTGATATCACATATGGCAGTATATATTTAAATGTCACGCGCGACCCAATACACGTCAATCAAACAAAAGAGGTTTTGGATTTACTGCGTGATGGAACCGATCCTGCGGCGGCGTTTGCAGATACTTTTCAAATTTTGGACGTGCCACAACAATAAAGGTTTAATATGCTGAATACTTTGAGGAATATTTTAATAGGTTTTGTTTTGTCTGTGCCGATGTGTATGAATTATGCCTGGGCCGATGATGATTTTGATTTGTTGGGCGATGAAGAAGACGCATTTGTAGATGGGACAAATCCTGACATTATGTATGAAGATTCGGGTGACGATGATTCGTTATCGGGTGGTGGTAATATTACTTTGAATGACGGTGCCGGTGTTGTAAATGTCGGTGGTTTTGATATTGCGGGCATTATGTTGGGTATGTCTTTTGAAGATGTTTATAATTTATATCACAATCAAAGCAATCTGTATTCGCCACGCAAACGCAACAGTTTGGTTTATACTATTCCAACAGATTGGAAATATAATTTGGATTATGAATGTCGGCAATCTGGTGTGATTCAACCAAATAAATTAGACAAATGTATTCGCGGTCTGGCACGCAGTCGTGGTTTATTATATGTATCCGAAATTCATTTGGAAAGGTCCAGAACCGGCGAAACAATCGATGTATATTTGACCAGTAATGCCACCGACAATGTTGTTTATAGAATTGTTTATAACAATGATGTCGAAAAATTAGAAAGTCAAAATCCTAAATTCATAGACCAACGCGAAAAACGTCGTTTGGCTTTTTGGAAAAATGTCGTTGAAAAATATGGCGAACCAAATGCGGGTATCGATACATGGGCAACATCAACAAATGCGTATGACCCAAAAATGACTGCGTATTATGATTCACTGGATTTAATTGATGAAGGTCGTCGCGCCATGGACGCGGCAAATTCTGCACAACAATCGCGCGAAAATTTCCGCGCCAAACCATATGCTTTTTAAACATGAATACATATCGCAAGGGACTTTTCAGTGAATGGTATGCCAGACAGTTTCTGCGTTTGCATGGGTTCAGTATTTTAAAAACGCGTTATGTGACGGGGCGCAATACAAACCGCGCGGAAATTGATATAATCGCAAAAAAACACAATACTATCGTTTTCATAGAGGTTAAATATCGCCCAGATTTATTATCTGCATGGGACGCAATCACACCAACACAAATTCGGCGATTGCGCGATGCCGCAGATACATATCTGGCAAAAAAGAAATGGATTGGCGATGCCAGATTTGATGTGATTGCGGTTTGTGGTTGGAAAATTTATTGGGCAAAAAACGCATTTTGATAATTGAAAAAATTCCTAATATGTTTTAGTATTTACACATACTTTGCAAAGGAGTAAATTATGAAAAAAGTATTATTGGCATTGTTTGCCGTATTAACATTGGCGGCATGCACAGGTTCATATAAATCTGGCAACTGCGAATATGATTTCTTGTTGCACAAAGACATTTCCATTTCTAAATGGATTGGTAATGCGACTGGGGGTTGCTAGATTTATATTCGTAAAAAAAATGGGGCAAATTGCCCCATCTTTTGTATTCGTACCAAATTTATTTGCAAACCACCACCATTGCAGGACGCAAAACCGTATCGCCATACATGTATCCAGACTGCATTTCTGCAAAGATTGTGTTTGGTGCATGTTCATCGTCCGCCGGCGCAGTTGATACTGCACTGTGAAATTGAGGGTTTAACGGTTGTCCCAAACTTTCGATTTTCACAATTCCAATTTGCGCAAATGCGGAATTCAAAGCCATCGCCAAAGATTTTATACCCTCGTCTTCTGGGGTTTGTTTTAATGCCGCATCTAACGCGTCCATCACCGGCAAGAATTTTTTTGCAATTCCCATGCCAACGGTGCGCGCCGCAGATTCCGCATCACGCACACTGCGACGGCGTGTATTTTCCAATTCGGCGGCAACACGCATATATTTATCGGTCATGTCTGCGACCTGGGTCTGTAAATCTGCGACCAATTTATCGGTTTCGTTTTCAGTTGCCGTTTCATTTGTATTATCTGGGGTTCCAGATTTTTCGTTCTTTTCCGCATCGTTCAAAGATACAGATTCAACATCTACTTCTTTTTTAATATCTTTATCGTTTTCCATATCAACCTGCCATGTATAAATTATTGTATATTATTCAGCATTTTTAATTATAGGTATAAAATCATCTAATTTCAAGGACGCACCACCAACCAAAACACCATCAACATTTGGCACAGACATAATTTCATGTGCATTTGCCCCCGTCACAGACGCGCCATATAAAATTGGTGTATCTGTAAATCCCATATCATTTAATGTTTCGCGAATAATTTTATGGACCGCACCAATTTGTTGTGTCGTTGGGGTAATACCTGCGCCAATTGCCCAACGCGGTTCATACGCAATAATAAATCCGCCGTCGGTCGCATTATCAGGCACAGATTCCCGCACACCGTTTTCAACAACACGAATCGTCAATCCCATATCGCGTTCTGTGGCGGTTTCACCAATGCAAATAATAGGAATTAAATCGTTTAAAATCGCCATTTTTGCGCGTTCGGCGACATCTGTGTTCGTATCATGCAACGCGTCGCGACATTCGCTGTGTCCAACCAAAGTCACCACCGCACCAGTATCACGCACCATTTTTGCAGAAATTTCGCTGGTATGGGCACCTGATTCAAATTTACTGACATTTTGTGCGCCAATCATCACGACATCGTTTCCCGCCCGCAACATAGTATATGGAACACATAAAATCACCCTGGATTCAGTATCTATCCCGGACAAATCATTTATCATATTGTCCAAAGATTTTACATCACCGTTCATTTTCCAATTTCCAGCAATTATTTTCATGTGTTTTCCCCTATTTTTTTCGTTGCAATTCAAATATCACCTTTGCTATGGTAATGCAAAAGGAAAAAAAATGCTAGAATATTTACGTAATGCGTCTGAAAAGCCATTGGCCAAGATTTTAATTGCCATTTTGGCGTTTTCATTTATTGGTTGGGGCGTTGCCGAATGGATTTTTGGCGGTGCCACTGGGGATACAACATTGGTTCGCGTTGGCGATGCTGAAATTTCTGTCAATCAGTTCAGCAACCAAAAATCACAAACTTTGGCAAATATGTCGCGTGACCAACAACGTGCAATTTATACAGATGCCAATGCAACAAAGTCTTTCAACCGTTATATTTTGGGCGAATTAACCAGTCAGCAAATGGTGCAAAATCGCGTGGCTGATTTGGGATTTGTGGTTTCCGACCATCGCATTGCAAAGCAAATTAGTGATATGCCGGTATTCAAACGCGACGGCAAATTTGATACAGAATTGTTCGATAACGCACTGGCGGCAAACGGTTTAACCGAAGACAGATTGGCAACTGTTTTGCGGACCGATATTGCGCGTTCTATGTTGTTGGGGCCAATGGGCGAACGGGTCAGTGTTCCAGAATTCGCGGTTGATGCGGCATACAACGCGCGTTATGCAACACGCAATATTGAATACAAGGTTGTGAATTTTAATGATTTCAAAGTCGCCGCACCCACAGATGATGCGTTGCAGACATATTATGCACAAAATCCAAAAACTTTACCGGAAACACGTCGCGTGTCTTATGCTTTTGTTCCGGCGGATATGTCAAAACCTGACGAATATGATGCGGGCATGACACGCATAACACATGTCGAAGATGAAATTATCGGTGGCGAAACATTGGCAAATGCGGCAAAAAAGCATGGTGCAAAATTTGTGCAACTGCGTGAATTTGCGCGTAATGGTGCGGCAAACGATGCGAATATAACACCACAGATTGTGGCGGAAATATTCGGTATGGCCCCCAACAGCGACAGTCAAATCATAGAGGCAAAAAAAGGATTTATGATTATACATATTGATAAAATAAATCCTGCACACAGTGCTGAGTTTGCCGATGTAAAGCGTGAATTGGTGCCACAATGGACACGCGCCGAAAAACGTAAATCCGCATATGCGCGCGCAAATGAAATATTGGTGGATTTGAATACAAATAATAAGTTTGATGGTGCAATAAAAAAGACCATCACACGTGGCAACGGTTTGCCGGTGGCGGTGTTGAGTGATGCATTTAACAACGCAGTTGGCACAAATAAAATTGTTGAAACACCTGATGCGTTTTATGTGTTATCGATAAAATCTGTCCAGGCACCAGTCGCTGACGCAAAAAAGAAGGCTGATTTGCGTCGTGAAATGGAACAAATGATGCAATATCAAATCCAGGCAGATTATAATAAATTTTTGCAACGCAAATACCCAATCAAGATGAACGATAAAGTGTATGAACGTTTTATCGAAAAATAATACAACACCGCGGGAAACCGCGGTTTTTATTATACTGTTTATTTGCAAAAGTTTTTTCCCTTGCAATACGCGATTAAATTATTTTACCATAATCCACAGAATACAACGGGAATTGTATTCGGGGCCTCGAAAAAGCCCAACGTCTGACCAGTGCAAGATTTGCATTGTTATCCCAACAAGAAAACGATTCGTATCGTATTCTTGTGCTTTTGATAACTTGTAAAATTTTGCACTGACGTGTATAAAACTCGGTCAGTGTTTTTTTATATAAAAACACATTGATAGAAATTTTATACACGCAATAACCAATGATTTTACCCCCTGCGATTTTGGCGGGGTGTCTGCGCTTAGCGATATGCGCGGGATCATTGTCAGACTTGATTTTTTCGAACACCCCGACCGCTTCTTGTTGCAAGGCGGTATTTTTATTTTTCGCACCGTAAAAAAATAAAAATCACGCAAACACCACAAACCAAAAGGGGAGAAAACATGAGAAAGTTATTATTGGGGTTAATCGGGCTGTTGTTCGCGATACCGAGTTTCGCCACGTGTCCAACCGGACAAATCGAACAAACATATACATCGGCAACCGGAACAGTCACACAAAACGGCACGCCAACACCAACAAACCCCGTTGAACCGATATTTTATCAACAAGGCGATATGATATTACGCAAAGTCGGCGATGTCGCGGATTCATACGATGCAACCACCGGTAAAATCACCCGAAAAATTGGGGTTAAGATTTTTAATGGAACAGAATCACTTACAATGTTTAATTATGATGCGTATATTAAACCTGATGCCTCCAATGTCGCTTTTTTATTAGATTCAAACAGAACAGCGGCTAGCAATGGTATATCTAATCATCTGGAGTACACTAGAGACAGTATCTGGCACAAGACAGGGGTTCCAAATAAATGGACTTTAAATTCAGGAACTCAACTTCATATGAATTTTGCGAACGATGTTCTAGGCATCACAGATTATACCCAAGAAACACAAAATTCTGTTATGGGAAAAGCAAAAGCTTATTTAAAATCACAATTTGAGGCAGGAACCCCATACGCATTTTATTATGTACTGGCCACGCCGTTTGAAGAAGATTGGAACGAAACCACTTATTGCGCACCGGATATCAAAATTGCCACGACTGCATACAATACGGCGCGGTTTAGCCCAGTGGTGACGGAATTAAACGACACTATTGCGACGATACGGTCGGTCGTCACGAACACAATTAACCAAACCAAAGCGATTGCGGATTTGCAGGCAACCAAACAAACCCGCCCAGACGAAACCTGCCCCGCCGGTAAAAAATGCTTACTCGTTGAAGACGATGCCGGCCAACCCCATTGGTACGAGATTATCGAAAACGCAGATTGACAGTTTTATTTGGAATTGGCCCCGAATTCAACTCCCATTAAACTTAAAAAGGCTTGGTTCCAAATAAATGACACCCAGAATTTTCTGGGTGTTTTTTATGCAGAACAGCCCTGGTGGCAAATGGTGCCAAAATTCCCCTCCGGCGGAGGGGGGAACCACGAAGTGGTGGGGAGGGTCCCTGATACCCCCGCCACCACTCGCCAAGACGGCTCCGTGGTCCCCCTCCCCGATGGGGCGGAATTAAAGGGTTGTGCTGGTGGGAAATTAAAGGGGCAATTGATGCCAGATTAACAAAAACGCGGGCGCGTTTTTGTGGAATGCCAAACCTGGATCCGTTCGACTTCGCTCAGGATGACACCTGACGGTGTCCGGTTTGGCAAATAAAAAATACCGCGTTGCGCGGTATTTTTTAGTTAATGATATTACATTACTTTATCTCTTTGATTGTCACTTTGAAAACAACTTCGTGACCAGCCAATTGTGTTGCAGGGTAATTATTTGGGAAACGGACATTAACATCACGTTGTTCACCGATTTTTGCACCAACCAATTGATCTTCGAATCCAGGAATAAATGCGCCACTGCCCAATATTAATGGATAATTTTCCGCGGTGCCACCAGCAAACTGAACACCATTATCAAAACCCGCAAAATCAATTACAACAATATCACCTTTTTTTGCTACAACAGTATCATCCATTTTTTCTACAACAGTATTCTCTAATTCTGTGGTACGTGCGTTTGAACAACATGCGGTTAATGTAAATGCACCAATTATTCCCAATACAGAAGCCAATTTTTTCATTTTTTATCCTTTTTTGTTAATCGATTAAAAAATTCGTGCTTTTTATAGCACCCCCTCCACCTGCTTTCACTTCGCTACAGCAAGGTCCCCCTCCCCAATGGGGAGGAATTGCAGAGGAATTATTTTTTTGTTTTGTTATATACGCAACGAAATCCGTATTCGCGCATTGTGGGGCCTTGGGCCTCTACCCTGTAATCAAAGAATGGGGTTGGGCGCATAACCTCGAACGATGGTTCATCATACACAATCACAATGTTTTCAACATTGCGACCGCATACACGTTTCATTTCGTAATCTGCAACATGTGCCAATACAGTGCGCGCATCGCCATCAATATCCATACCATCGGCACTTTGCATCATACGCAGACGCATTTCGCGCAATTCACTGTCGCCCAATAAAATTTGAATTCGAACCATTGCACCACGATATTCTTGCCACCGGGTTTCCATACGCGATGAATTCCACCGTTTGTGCGATGCATCTTTTTCCGCATCACTGCGCGGACGCATCGAATCGATTTCGCCATATTCGTTATTTGCGTCCATAAATGTCGATGTCCGTTCGTTGTAATATGGCGCTTTATCGCCACCGTCGGCATAATCGTCCGCATTATAACCAGATGTACATGCCGCAAATATCGGCGCCAAAACAATTGCAAAAATCAGTGATTTTTTCATTTTTTCTCTTCCTTTTTTTTGATTCTAGCAAATAAACTATTTTGATTCAAGGGTCGATTTGTGGTAAAATTAAATAAAATGGTAAATGTTGTTTTAGAATCTTTGTTAAAACCGTTGGCGGAATTTTATCGGCCTGACTTTGTCGAAGAAATCGCCATAAATCACGAGGGTCAGGTGTGGATGCGTCTGCATGGCGCACGCGTTCCATGGGTGTCTTATTCGGCACCACAATTAACCAAACAATATCTGGTGGATTTAATTCATACGGTGGCAAATGTTTATGAACAACCGTTCGATCCATACCATGGTGTGCCGGTCGTTTATGCTTCGTTGCCAGGGAATCACAGATTTTCTGCTATTGCGGGTCCAAATGTGCAATATGACGATAATGACCTGACGGGTGGTGTCGCAATGAGTATTCGTGGTGGCGGTGCCAAAGATACCAGTTTTGAAAACTACCATTTGGAAAAAGGAAAACAATTATTGAAAATTAAACCACGCGAAAAAGTACGGCCTGATGACCCGTATGATAGGTTGATGTCTGCGATAAATGATGGTAGCCCCATTTTAATCAGTGGTGCAACCGCCACAGGTAAAACAACTTTTTTAAATCACATGCTGACATTGATTGATAAAAACGCACGTATTATTACCGTCGAAGACGCACGTGAAATCCAGGTCACCCAAGAAAATCGCGTTCATTTTATATTGTCCAGAACCGAACAAAATAACGATTTTGATTATGCGCGCTTGCTGGATTTGGTTGTTCGTATGACCCCAGATGTTATTATCGGTGGTGAAATTTCAACCAGTAATGCGTCTGTATTATGGGAAATGTTGGGCACCGGACACGACCATTTTTATACCACCATACATGCAGAATCTGCCGAGGCCGCATACGCCGCATTTGCAGACAGAATTTTACATACCCAACCCGCATATAATCGGTCTGATTTAATCCAAGAGATGAAGAAAAAAATCCGCGTTGTTCAATTATCGCGCGATGGCGGGCTGCGCGCAGTGACCGAGGTTGTATAAAGTTAAAAACCGCCGTATTTGGCGGTTTTATTTAATGTATATATTGTTTTGCAACATATTGGTCACGCATATTTTTTATTTCACGAAATGCGACGGCCAAATCTTTGTAATTACAGATATCGAACACGCATTCTTCGGTATGATCTTTGTTATCTGGGTTATAGTTAATTTTTTTGATAAATCCCCATGGTTTCGAATATTGCATGATAACCATATAGTAAGTTTTTGGTCCAACTTTGAATATAATTTGGGTATCTTTGCCTTTTCGGACCTTGGGATTTGGATAAAAGAACCGATTGGCGGTATGACTGCTTATGGTGTCAAAGTTCATTTGCTGAATCAATTTAAAAGCAATTCTGTCACCCAGGTTTTCAATTCTGGACTTGCCATCAGTAATATTGCGTGGGCGACAGGTCAGTTTTCCATGATTTCCCTGTTCTATTCTTTTTGGAACCAGACCCGTAAGGGTAAATAAAGGATTGAAAAACAATGGTTCTGAAACCCGTAGTGGCTTATCCGTATGTGCATAATCGATTTGTTCGGGGACCTCTGGCTTATCCCAAAATGTGATTGCGTTTTCACCAGATTTTTCATCTATTTTGGATGTGATAAAAAAATCGTCCAATGCCAAACAATAATCCGCCTGGGCTATCGCATCAAAACAAACAAACGGCCCAGAACAAAAATATGTGAATCTGGCCATTGTTCCAGGAATCATTTTATATGCCTGGGACCAATCATACACAGGCGTGTTATAAAAAGAATACGGTTGTTTAGAAAAATTCATAAATGGTGGGATTAAATTATCGCCCTGTGGCTTATAATGTTTATACATATCCAATCCTTGTACTTTGTATCCTACATTTGTCCAAATTTTAGTCAAAAAAAACCATTTTTGCAATGATTATTTAGCCCTGATATTAAACATTGACTAATTCAAAATTTGCGGTATCTTTGTTGTATCAAAAATAATATTTGGGGGTATTTAATATGGCAAAAAAACATACAGAAATGACAGATAAACAAACCGCTATTAAAACATATATGCGCAATCAATTATTATTACAAAATGTTATTGATGGCGATGGTAATATTTTGGATTTAAACCGTTTTCACGATACTGTTGCCAAAGAAATCCGCCAATGCGAAAAAGAAATGGCTGAAAACGAAACCGAAAATGGTGTTGTCAAAGACCAAATGCTGCAATCTGTGTTAATCGGTGATTTAGAATATTTGAAATCTTTGGAAAAACACAAAAAAAGCATCGATCCTTGGGTGGAATTCCCGATTGTTTCACACGAAGATTTACCCCCAAAACGTAATATCATAAAAGAAAAATATCAAAATACAAAATTGTTGATTCGAAACAAACTGACAAATTGGTTGTTTCGGTGATTTTTCTTACATAAAATTTTGCGGATTTACATCAATTTTTATTCGTATGTTTGCGGGAACCTTGATGCCGTCCAACCATCGCGCCACAATCGGTTGCAGGTTCGCATTTACATCGCCGGTGATTAAAAAACGCATGCGGTACCAGTTGCGAATTTGATAAATCTGGGCGGCAATTGGCCCCAATATTTTTCCGCCATTTAAAATAGGCGCATTTGCAGACAATTTTTCACAAAACTGTTTTAAAACAGATTCTTTTTCACCCTCTATAATCAATGCAATCAACTGGCCAAACGGTGGCATTTTCGCAAGTCTGCGCGCGTCCATATCATTTTTCAAAAATGTGTCGCGATCACAATTACAAATTGCGGTCAGCACTGGGTTATCTGGTTGATATGTTTGCAATAA